>CAZCXW010000041.1:6896-11745 GCA_964502785.1 uncultured Methanosarcinales archaeon
TTCTTACAAAAACACTCCAACAGACCATATTTACTAGCCGAGACAGCTAAAAATTAAATAATATCCGAACGGCACAAAATATATAAAGATTTATCCTATGGGGGAGGTTATGCAGTTTCCTGATGAAGAAAAAAAAGAAAAGCTTCTCTTCACCCTGCGGCAGACACGAAAAGCGTACATCACTGAATATTTTTGCGGCGTACTTCTGTTAGGGATGTTAGGGATGCTCTATTATTGGGAAATCCCATTGGAAACAGCTTTTATGGAGATTATTGCGGGGGTAGGATTCGTTGCCCTCTTTTCTGCAGAAGCATCCAGAATATTCACGAAGTATCACATTTACACGACCAAATTCTCTATCGTTCATGGCGTTCTCAAACAACACAAGAAAAATGTGTACTTCCAGCCTCTGGCGTTTATCCCTGACTTGAATGTTCATCAATCGCGCCTGCAGCGTCTCTTGAATTACGGCACTGTCTTTATCAAAACAGGAGGAGAAGTATTTGAAATCAAGCACGTGAACAATCCGCAGCATGTGCTGATGATGATTGAAGATTTAATCAAGCAGAATAAGAGATAAGTTTCCTTCTTAAGGCTCGACACACTTGTGATTCTTATAATCCCATTTTGTACAGTTATCTTTTAGTGGGTCGTGTTGATCTGTCTTCCCATATGTAGCTTCCCCCGTGGCTCTGCAAAAGTTAGAACCAGTAGTGCTTAGCACTGTAAGTTCAAAATGCCACGGTTCCGTTTTAAGACGGCAGAATCCGTTATTAATCATGACCTCTCCTAATGTTTTTTGGCAAATTGGGTCGTGTTGGTACTTATTGCTGCCATCATTACACCAAATATCCAGAGCATAACCTTGAACATGAGCGCCATGCCGTTCATCTCCGGCAGCGGCTACCAAAGCATCGATAACATCTTCTTTATTATCATACTTATTCGTTAGATCACCTTGAAGTACATAATTCCCCCCTATAAACTTTAGAAAATCTGTATCTCCCCCAGCGGGATTCCCAGTAGGAGGACTACAACTTTTTGGACCATCTTCGATACAATTTCGATAAAATAATAACGCTTGCTGATTTATGGTTCGAGCTGCACTCGAAACCACAATCTCTTTTCCCGTTTGTGCATAAAATTCTATTGCAGCTTGTTTCAAAGCTTCAATAACTTGCGGCAAGGATCTTTCATTTTTACCGATAAGATGCTCCCCTTTAATAATCTGTAATTCCCCCGTCGGCTTTTCAAGCGTGATGCAGCTAATGTCTGCCATTTTTTTTAATAACACGGCAGCGCCAAAACGCGGATCAATTTTAGTATCATCTATTATTCCATCTTTTGTATACAAGCCTTTTTGGTAATAGGCAGAGCCCGACCAGAGATAGGGAGAATTCGAATTATGTATTCTGTAACCATTTCCATTATATAATTCTACAGCGCGTAAATAGTCATTCGGCTGTTCCGTACTTTTAAGTTTTTGGAGATAATATCTTCTGATAGCATCTTCTGCTGCTTCTTCCCAAGAATTAAACTGTAGATTGACAGGTTCAATGGTTGTAACAGTTCCTACTTTCTCCCCATTATGCAAATATTTTTCAAAATCTAAAGAACTTTCACGGTAATGGATGGCCGCAATAATCCCCCAAGGCACTACAACTTTCTCCTTTTCAAAAACGGCTTCTGAAACTTTTATATACTTATTTCTGTTGCGGCAAATGGCGCCGACCACCGTATCAATGTTTTCTTTAATATGGCTCAAGTCAGGCTGCTGATTAAGAAACATATCTCGATACTCGCCGCTGATGTCGAGATAATCATAATTATCAAATTCGGATATTGGTCTTGGCGCAGGCAGAGTTATAGGCCTTTCAGGGCGGAACGCATGCCACTGCGGATCAGCATCTTGATCCCAGGCCAATTGTTTGTGTGACGTCTTGAGGAAAGCACTTATTTTTATCCAGACTTCATCGATTTCCGTGCAGGGCTTAGACTTACAGATATTTTCAGCAGGAGTTTCCGCGGGACGTGGCGCTCCTAAAACACCGGATGGCTGGCCGGAACTAACCGGGGGAGGTTCTCGTGTCCAAACGCCTGTATTAGGATCACGGAAGACAACGTACACATTTCCTGCTGGATCAGTAACAAGTTCACAGACAAGGCCTTTATTTGTATCAGGAAGAGTATACGGATCATCAGGAGTGCCTGATCCTATAACCTGTAATGGGCTTGACCCTTGATTCCAGTGCGAACCATCCCAAAATCGTAATCCACACAATCCCGTAACTCCCAATGAACTTGTAACCCCGAGAGGAGCATTAGTCCATCTGTAAGGTTCTGCATCAGTTCCGTCTCCCTCTCGGTACGGATCGAGAGATAAAGGCTGGGAGAGAGCATTGGCAATAATCAGAACAAGGAGCACAAATATATACATCACCCATTTCCTCATTTCTTATACAACTCCACGGTTTTCGTGACTTTCATGTTCTTGTTAATAAGCGGATTGTCAAGATGTAGTTCTAAAGTATAAATGCCTTCCTCTAACGATAAATCTGTTGTAAAATAATCTTTGAAGGTGACGGTTTCCGGCTTCTTTTCGCTGTTTCCTTCCACAAAAAAGTCGTCGCGGGCATCCACATCAAGAATGACGCTTCCCTGCGGGTTCTTTAATTGGTAATTCTCGGCGATGATAATCTGTTCATTCACGGGGCTGGTTTCGAGGGAAAATAAAAAATGAACATCCGCCCCTAAAGGGAATCTTTCCATTTCCTGCAGACAGTGATACGCAGCATCAACATAACGGCAGAAGGAAAAGGAATTGACAGCTAAAGAACCTTCGCGTTCCAACGGGATAAATTCTGTATTTAAAATAGGTTCCTGCTCTCCGCTTTTGATGTCAATTATGTTGAACTTGAGAAGGGAGAGGATAATCGCACTGGTCATAACTACTAAAATTAACATCACGAATATTTCTATGATAACACTTCCTTTTTTAGATGCAGCCATTTTTACATTTGTCTTCATGTTCATTTTTAACTTCTTTATCTACTTCGCACAAATAAGTACAGATTTTCTGGAATTGCGGATTTGTCGTTGCGCTTGCATCAAAGGGAGCGAGTATTTCTTTGTCAAGATAATTTCGATCAAAGAACAAGCCAAGAAGAGATTCGATTTCATCCTTTTTAGGAGCAACGCCTCTGCTGTCCATAATCAGGCTGGCGATCCAATAGTAAAGAGCACGCGCATGTTCAAGATTATTTTCTTTTCTTTGCACGATCGGCTGCGCTTTTCCAACAACTTCTTGGTAATTTCCTTTCATGAACGCTTGATGAATTCCCGCGGCTTCTGTAACTTCCACCGGCTCGGACTGGACACGGATCGTTTGCGCATGGCTCGATGTGCCCAACGCGCTGGAAGGAACCAATTGCGTTGCTTGGATGCAATTACCAGTATTTGGCGCTAAAAGAAGTTTGGCCTGGACAAACAGCGAACCAATTTTTGCGGTGATTCCGCTCCTGGGAGCGCGGACACGATAAGAACATTTTCCGATCGTTCCTGTCAGGGTAGGATTGCCAAACACTTTTGAAAAAGTAAAACCTTGGTGCACGAACACGGCGCTATCTATTTCGAAAGGAATCAACAGAGCATTCCCCTTTAACGTTAATTCGCCATTGAAAATATCATAACCATCGTTCTTCACTATTTCGAAGTCTGGTTCTGTGGGAATTTTTACCCGATACGTTCCGCTTGCCTGCGGCTGATAAGTAAATGTGAATGTTTTTTCGGTGATAGCATTCGTTGATGGCGGGAACACATCAATCCTTAACTGCCCGTTGCCCTCGCCGCCGCAGCCGCGGTCGCTTCCCGGATCACGGACGATATTGGGCGTAGTCCCTCCGCTGAGCATGTCAGGCGTCACCGTCGTAAGTTTAATTTGCGGCCGATACGTGCCGCGGATCCCGTCGGGAATAGGGATCTTTTGGTTCACGGCACCGCGATTGTCAGTGATTTCCAAACACACAGATTCTTTTCCGACATTAATATGAGGACGGACAATGATGTCCTGATTCAGCAGGAAGAGATTGGGAGTTTCACAGTCAACAAACTCATGGCTTTTTTCGTCATAACAATCCATGTACGGATTTTCAAAGTAAGTTTGTCCGCCGCCAAATAAAGAGCTTATTTGCGGGCATTTGAAACGGCCAGTAAACGCGTCTATTTGGCAGGAAGCGACTTTATCAGGCGTGATATCAGTTATCGGGAAATAGAATTTACCTCCGTTTGGCGTTCTGTATTTTTCATCAAAACACCGGTTAGGATCTTCATGTTGATCCAAGAATAATTCTAAGACGACGTGGTCATACCGGAAATTGCTGCTGACTTTTTGCGGGGAATCCAACGGCATGTCAAATAATTTATTGCGCTGGATGCCGCTGTTGAAACTTGTGCCTTTGTCAATTTTATGGACCCGTTCACCGGCGAATTCAGGCTGCAATCCATTTGCCTGCCAGCAATCACAGCGCTGATTGGAACAATCAACGCCAGGATTATTGGCATCTTCGATAGTGACGCATTTCAGTTCTGTTTTATAGCCGCGAATATTACAACCAGGTAAAATAGAGCCGGCAAGCTCGTAGTTATACACGGCTGTCCCTTTGATAGGATCAAACGTCGAGAGTTCCCGATTAGCGATAGGCCAGAAAACATTGGTAGCGGTGGGAAATGAATATGCGGCATCCATAATGAAATCCATGCCAAACGGAAAGTCGTAGCCAAAAGCGGCGAGGCACATGGATTCCGCAAAACCCTGAGTCCCGGTGGCAAAGAATTGATTCAGTTTTGCATT
>CAZCXW010000042.1:0-7960 GCA_964502785.1 uncultured Methanosarcinales archaeon
GTTCTTTTGGAATCATGTCTTTTATTGACTGCGGGATGAGCCAATTTTGGTTTTTATGAGAAGTTATGTATGCCATTTTGCACCTCTTTTTATTGCAAGAAAATAAACAACGATTTATTTTCTGCACAGAAATGAAGTAGTTTCTTCATTTCTTGTGACGATAAAGTTTTATTTTATAGACGAGAAAAAGTATTTAAAACTTGTGAATTATGGGACGGTCTGGGGGATTAACATTACAGTGAATGATTCCACTAGTGGTCGGGCGATTACGTTTGTGGATGTTGACATCTTTGAGAAGCAAACGTTGAATCTATCTTCGTTTTTTACAGGAAGTGATCTGTTGGGGATTGATGCAAACCAGTATCAAGCGTTTAAGCAGAAGACGGGATTAGACAAAACGATTGTGACGATTCCTACTCCCGATGGAATAGTTGATGCGGTGTTACAACATTGTGAAGATGATGGAACAGATTGTGAGGATGTCACGAGTGAAGTAACATGTACATTTAGTGCGACGGATACAGAGTGTGAAGTTCCTGATGCGGTAGGCTTAGGGTTTTCAAGTTATAAAACTACGACCTCTTCTGGGAGCAGCAGCAGTAGCAGTTCTTCAAGCAGCGGTGGTGGCGGTGGTGGCGGCGGCGGAAACAGCAACTTGCCGGTGCCAAAGAAAACTCCAACCACTACTGAAACTGCGAAAGGATCTGCTGGCGGAGCTGGTGGCGGAGCTTCCGGCAGCGGACAGCAGGAAGCAGGAGCGCAGCAAGAAGCTGGGGCACAAGCTGGCGGAGAAGCTGTTGGTCAGGAAGCAGGACAAGAAGGGCTTGCCGGAGCAGACGTTAGCAGCAAAGGAAGTGTTGTTGGAACGGCACTCTGGGCAGTTGTGGTCTTTGTCGTTGCCTTGGCTCTGACGTTCCTCGGAATGAGTTGGTATAAGAAAAGAGAAGAATAATTCTCTTCTTTTTTTATATTGTTTGTTAGGTGTAAATTCCTACTGCTTGCAGTGATTGTTTTTTTTATTTTTTCATTCCAATTTTAAATTAATTACTTCTCTCAAATGAAAACAAAGATATATAAACTTCTTTTTTGTTCTAGAAGTTAGTTTGTATCCATTATCGTCGATAAAAAAAGAAGGGTGAAAAATAGATGGCAAATATACAAAACAAACTTTTTAGATTTATACAAACCATTTTTATAATGTCTTTATTTTCGGGAATTCTTGTTTCTGCGCAAACAATTTATGGGAATGTAACGCTGACAGATTTTACGAGCAATAGTTCAGCGATGTATAATTTTACTAACCAGTCGCATAACCCACTAGGGTATATCAAGTTTGATAATTATTCTTCTTTTGCGGGTAATTTATTTGTTCTGAATGGCGGGGTTAACAGCGCAAAGATGTTGTTTATGGGTTTCTGGTCGCAGGATGATCAAGGGGCTGATTTCCGAAGCGATTTTGTGCGGGTGCCAAATTTATCGTATAGCGATCCTTTTATTCATCACAGCGGTTATGAAGGGCCGATTGATTGGCAGGTTCATGTCGGAGATGTTGTGGCTATCCAAATGCCGGATAATACGACGGCTGCTTTATTTGTTAAGAACTTAACTGTTGGAACTTCAATCACTTTTGAATATATGTATAATAATGTTGCTAATAACTTCACAATGATTTCTGCAAGTCTCATTACAGGCTGCGCGCAAAATACAACGGCGAGCGCTTGTTTTAGTAATCCTTCATTTACCAATTGTTTCTGGCAGAGCGGGATATGCAAGCAGGCGCATGCAGATCATTTTGATGATCATGACTTAGCAGAGTGTGAAATTCTGCCAAAAGTTGCATGCGATTATATAAACAGCTCATTCTGTTCATGGGACTGGAGCCAGGGAGCAAATGGGTTATGCGTACGGCAAAGCCTTTTCCATACCTCTTATGGGTATAACTGTACTGCAATTACCAATCATACTTTTTGCGCAAACCAGACTTTTACAGAAGGAACCGGGTTATGCACCTGGAATGCAACGATTGGCAGATGTTTGACAAATCTTTCGAAGACATTCCAAGATGTTGTAGATCCGCCTGTCTTTAATTGCGAGGCGACTGGATATATTAATAATCAATCTGATTGTCTGAGGTTAGCTAATGATTACTTTTTGCCTTGCGGATGGAACAATAAAACAAATAAATGCGCCAACCTTTTCTTTGATTTCGGAAGGTTTAATGATTTCAGCGAGGTAACCAGCTCGGATTCGTGTTCTATCGTCGGTGGAACGTGGAAAACAGAAAGCACATACGATCCTTTGACGAGTAAGTTATCCTCGGAGCAATGGTGCGAGTTTGGCACGACTGTCACAAAGTTTGATCAAATAGGGTCAGGAGCTCACGACTATCAAGGGACTGCTAACCAATTGCCTGATTGTAATAGGGAATGCTGGGGTTGTGAATATCAATCTAATGGGAGCCGCTGGAGTTCAGTGTCTGACGGGCAAAGCCGATGTGAATCTTCTTCGGCTGGTTGTTTGTGGACGACTAATCCTAATGCCTTTAATGGGCAGGGATGGTGTTCTCCGAGATGGTCAACAGGCGGCTTTGATTGCAGCAAGTCTTGCGGTGATTGCAACCTCATGCCTAATCCCCGATCTTCCTGTCAGAACTCTTCCGCAGTTTGCCGATGGGATAATGTAACAAATGCTTGTCTTGGCACTGGCACGCAAAGTTGCGGTCAAAGCTGTTTTCAATGTAATAATCAAGCATCCTGCCAAAATACAACTTCACAAGGTGGATGTATTTGGGATGGCTCCACTAATTTCTGTGAACCCAAAGGCGGCAACTTTGAAATTTGTTTTGATGGTATAGATAATGATGATAATAATTTAATTGATTGCGCAGATTTCAAATGTATAACCGACCCATTCTGCAGTGGCGGCATCACGGATCCGGATAATTGCTTACAATATGAACCTGGCAAATATGGCGGAGTCACGAATGCGCAAGCGAATTGCACGGCTATTGCCGGATGCACATGGGGTGCTGATGATTTTGGTTATGTGTCTTGCAAACCTGCATTTACGCAATGTTGGGAGAATGCGACCATGGAACACAACCAAACGGCATGTGAAGCTTGGCGCAGTGGTTCAATCTGCAAGTTTCAAAGCGATAATGAATGTGTTGTAAATTCAACTATGATGGTAAGCTGCTTTGCAGAAGTTACTGCCATAGGCTGTAATGCGATTACTGGCTGCAAGTGGAATACGGGGAGAGGTGGATGTGACGTGAATGTATTCGTTACATGCATACAAAATGATACAGCGCAGGCAAATCAATCTGCTTGTGAGGGAGCAGGCTGTTATTGGGCTGGAAATCAAATAGTGCCTATAGGGCCTGGTTTTGTAGCTCCTCGTTGTCTCGACCCTTCCGCTAATCCTTATATTGTCGATGCGGCAAATTGCACGGCGAATGCAACACGGTTCGGAGCTGGTTCTTTAGTCTGGACCACTGGATATTGTAAACCTAAAGATGGCATCAGCGACTGTTTTGAGAATGATGGGGATGTCACGGCCTGTAAAGCAAACACAAATTGTGTTTGGATACCGCAACACGGAGATTTACGAAATGATGATCCGTCAAATAATGGCACTATTTTCACAGGTCAAAGCTGGATCGCCATAGGGTTGCAGAAGCCTGTCGTTAGCGATACCTCTCAAAATGAGTCCATTTATGCGGTTAATGCTACCAACACGAATTTCAGTTCTAACAGCTATGTCCGCATCGAGATGAGCGCAGATGCGAATACTAGAATAATGACAGCGCGTAACTATACTCAGATTGTTTGCGGGCAGAATAATGGAACTCAGGTAACTGTTCCGTTTTTCTATAATTACACTAATAGCAGCTGCAACCAAGCGTATGCTGGCAATTGTCAGGGTTTCAAAAGGGATTATACCTGTGATGCTGTAATACATTTCTTTTTTAATGTCACGACAGGTTCACTGGAATTGCTTTGGACGAAAGACAAAGGTACACTGTTCTTAGATGCGATTAATAATAATTCTAACGTGACGGATACCACAAATGTAAGCACGGTTATTATTAATGGTATACTTACAGATCAAATCCCTGAAGCATCTACAGCAAATGATTCAAGGACAAATGCGACACGGGTTTTCACGCAATCGGGCTTGTGTGAAACTGCAGTGGGGAACAGGTTCTTCAGCGGCATGGATTCAGAGCCTCCGCTTGCTATTGCTTCAGATAGTTCAGGCGATATAGCAACAGGATACTTGGACATTGTAGGTATAGGGCTTAAGAAATCTCCAGAAGCGTATTCATATGGCATCCCGACTAGAAATATGAGCGACTCTATTCTCTGTAAAGGGGTCCGATTGTCAAATGGGGCCATTGGAAATGGAACAAACACATCCAAGTACTTCTTGTACGTAGATACTAATGGTGTTTCGACTGGGGGCTGTGCGGCTCAGGACGATTCTTCAAAAGTCGGGTTTGAGTACTTTTTTAAGTATGTTGGTGAAGTGGATGGATCCGGCAGGTTAAAGGAGACATACTTGACGTCAAGCTGCAGCAGCGGTAATTGGATTTCTTCCAGCGTACCGTTTAAGTCTCACACCCAAAAAGGATGCGACTTTGTCGGCGGGCCAATTTTCGGAATTGATAAAAATACTTTTACGAGCAAGAGCGATGTCAATGCCACTGCTTCATGGAGAGCATATGCCACGAGCGCCGGATTGGGAGGAAATGCATCGAATATTACTGATAGTGTAGGTCCTGGTTCAGCAAGTTTCAAAAATATTGGCTTTGAACTTGTTGACTGTTCCAGCACAGGACAAAAAGATAACTCTCAATGCACGAAATTTAAGCAATACGGTTGCTTTCCAGGGGAGTTTGGGCCGGCATGCAAAGATAACATTGATAATGATGGAGACGGTGTTACAGACTGCAGTGATACAGATTGCCTTTACGATCCGTTCTTCTGCAGCGGCAGTTTTGCAGCGCGTGCCGATGACAGCGCTGCGCCGAGCATCGCTTGGAACAAAATCAACAATAAAGTTCCGACATCGTTAAATTTCATCTTTGATACGGATGAGCCATCGAATGGAACGGTCAAGTATTACTACAATAGCACGACATGTGCGACGTTGAATCGGACGATTAATGATACTGGTCTTGCGGATGGTGATACCTTTAATGATTTCAGGCCGCATCACGTAGCAGAGTTGTCTGGATTGTCAGCAAACACAACATATTATTACAAATTAAATGTGTGTGATCCTTCGGGAAATTGCGCAGTCAGCCAATGTAGTAATATTACGACGGCAACAAAGCATACGAATATAACGTTTAAAATAGATTTGCCTCCAAACTGGACGATGACTATTCCTTCGCTTAATTTGACGAATTTCAGCGGTGACTATGCGTTGAAGGCATCGACTGAAAAGTTGAGTAATATGAATATAAGCATCAATGATACACAAACCAATAGGTCAATTATCTTTGAAGGAGTAGACATCTTTGAAAAGCAGACGCTTAATATCTCTGACTTTTCTACCGATAGTTCATTGATCGGGTTAGATGCGAATCAGTACGTTGCATTTAAACAAAAGACTGGTATGGAAAGAGCCATCGTGCGTATTCCCACGACAACGCAGCACACGGTCTTGCAGCACTGTGATGATAATGGTCTTAATTGCCAGGATGTAACCAGTGAAGTCACGTGCACGTTTAGCGCAACGTCAACGGAATGTATCGTTCCCGATGCTGTAGGATTAGGGTTTTCAACCTATAAAGGAAGCAGCAGCAGTAGTAGCAGTAGCAGCAGCAGCAGCAGCTCTTCAAGCGGTGGTGGCGGTGGCGGCGGCGGAAACAGCAACTTGCCGGTGCCAAAGAAAACTCCAACCACTACTGAAACTGCGAAAGGATCTGCTGGCGGAGCTGGTGGCGGAGCTTCCGGCAGCGGACAGCAGGAAGCAGGAGCGCAGCAAGAAGCTGGGGCACAAGCTGGCGGAGAAGCTGTTGGTCAGGAAGCAGGACAAGAAGGGCTTGCAGGAGCAGATGTTAGCAGCAAAGGAAGTGTTGTCGGAACGACGCTCTGGGCAGTTGTAGTCTTTATCGTTGCCTTGGCTCTGACGTTCCTCGGAATGAGCTGGTATAAAAGAAGGGAAGAATAATTTTTTTCTTTCTAATTTATTTTTTATTTTTGTTTGCTTAAATATTTTGTAATAATCGTGTTTTTCTAACAATTTCTATCGGTTAGTTATACGTCCTGCCCTTGTTACAGCAGTGTGTACATCTGACTGATATTGATTAACGCTAAAAACAAAAATTATTTAATTTATAACTTGAAATTACAACTTTCTTTCATTGGATACTAATTTTTAATCAGTCATTTATTAACACTGCCCTTGTTACAGTGCTTTTTTGATTTTCGTACTTTTGAGTGAGAACGTAAAATTTAAATAAGATAAGTTTTCTCTTTCTTAGATTAAAGAGGAGATATTTGTGAGAAAAATATTTATTGCTCTGTTTGTAATTATCCTGTTCGTTACTTTACTTGCGGCATATCCAGAAGGTGATGAAGATGTCGTACGGTGGAATAAAACCATTAGTTCTGCAGCAGGAAACGATGGCATAAGGGATGTTGCTTTTGACTCTGCCAATAATACTTATTTGGTTGGTTCTGGCGGCGGATTGATTAGCGCTACCAGCGATTCTGATTGGTGGATTAAAAAAATATTTCCCAATGGTACAGAAGATTTAAATGGCTGGAACAAAACAAATTCTTCAACCGCTGACGATGTGGATCAAGCCTGGGCGGTTAAAATTGATAGTAATAATCAAATTTATGTGGTTGGTGAAGCTCGCTTTGCTGGAGCTAATTGGTGGATACGTCGATTCAATATTAGTGGTTCGGAAAATTTTACTTGGAATAAATCTTTTGACGGTTATGGGGGAAATAATGACGACATTGCCTATGATCTTGCGATAGATTCATTGAATAGTATCTACGTGGTTGGGACAGGGAGACATGTGAACAGCACGGATCAAAGTTCTAGACAAGATTGGTGGATTAAGAAATTTTGGATGAATGGTTCTGAGGATGTTGAAAACTGGAATACAACATTTGCCGGTGGAAGCACAGCGGGAGATGATGAAGCTCGTGCTGTCACTATTGGAAATGATAGACTTTATGTTGTGGGGTATGGAACGGCTTTAGCTAATGCTAGCAGCAATCAAGACTGGTGGGTCAAGGGATTTAATCTCACATCAGGAGCTGAAAACGCAACCTGGAACAAATCTTTTAATGCAAAATTTACAGATACAGGACTTGGAGGAATGGATATTGCGTATGATGTTGCTGTAGATTCAGAAGGTAGTGTGTATGTTGTAGGCACAGGTCATAACATCACTAATGGAACGAGTGGAAACGACTGGTGGATTAAGAAGTTCTGGATAAACGGTTCTGAAGATATTGCCAATTGGAACAAAACATTTGATGGCGGAGCCGGCGGACCTGCTGATGAAGATGAAGGAGATATCCCTCAATCAATTGCAATTGACCCGCAAGATAATATTTACATTGGGGGATGGTTTGACCCGATGGGTGATACAGAAGAAGTTTGGCTGCTAAAAAAGTATAATCGCTCTGGTTTTGAAAATCTTACCTTTTGGAATAAGACATATGGGACATATGGAACTTCCTTAAGAAATGCTGTTCATGCAGTTGGTTTACAAGGAAAGAATGTAACTGCTGCAGGGGTCGGATCAAATCTTGTTTCAGCCGCAAGTAATTTGGATTGGTGGATGAAGCGATACGTCGAAGATGCAGTATTGCCTGAGGTTATTATAACAACGGCATCTCAACTCAATATGAGTAATGCGACTTTTCCGGTGAATGCTACTCTGAGCGATACAATTACAAAAGTACAAGGTGTTCGCTTCCAGGTAGGA
>CAZCXW010000042.1:7970-11731 GCA_964502785.1 uncultured Methanosarcinales archaeon
GGAAATGCAAGCAATCCTTTCAATCTTACGCCTTCCAATATCAGCGGAAATTGGAACGTAAATGTAAATTTGTCCGCGGTGGTTGAAGGAAGGCATACTCTTACAGTTATAGCTAATGATACAGGAGCAAATGTTAATCAATCGCAAACAATTACTTTTGTTGCTGATAGGTCTGGACCGGTAATTACAATATTTAATACATTGTTTAATACCAGCGATACTACTCCTTCATTTGGGTTTAATTTCACCGATATAAGTTATGCTGCAAACTGCACGTTGTATGTTAATAGCAATACGAATGGAACAAATACTTCTGTAGGTAATTATACCAATGCTAATTTTACCGTTGCAGCGGCATTGCCAGAAGCAACATATACTGCATCTATTAACTGTACGGATTCATCATCACGTATCGGCAATGCATCTGCGACGCTGATTGTTGATATCAGCGCACCGAATGCGAATATGCTTACAACGAATGGCACAAAATATTCTCGAAATAATAATAGTGCTATTAATGTCAGCATTCTCGAAACAAATTATGTTCCTGTTGTTGTATTCCAAGTTGCAAATGGAAGCGGAGGATACTTTAATTTAACTCCAGCTAATAATAGTGGGAATTGGAATTTGAATTTGAATGCTTCTTCACTAGAAGAAGGAGAACATAATGTTACGGTCATTGCTAACGATAGTGCAGGAAATAGGAACGTCTCTGCGATTGTGCGGGTTGTAATTGACAGAACACCTCCAACCATATCTTTAAGTAAGCATAGTTCATCGACCTCTTCATCTTTGGTTATTACGATAACAACGAGTGCTGATGCCGGTACATGTACTTCAAGTCGTGGATCAGTCAGTGGTAGTGGAAGTTCGCAAACTGTAACAGCGGGTGGTCTAAATCCTGATACAAGCTATTCCTTTGATATAACTTGCCTGGATGATCAAGCAAATAGTGCAGTCGCATCTGGTTCTTTTATAACAGATCCCGCAGGTGCTGGAGGATCTTCTGGTGGCAGCGGAGGCAGTGGCGGAGGAAGTAGTTCCGGTAGTGCCGCTTCAACTGGCACAAGTGAAAGTACCGGAGAAAGTGCTTCTTCGGGAACTGGTTCTTCGAATGGTGGCAGTGGATCTGGAGAGACTTCTGGTGAATCAGGTGATACACAAGGAACAGCAGCTGGACAAGGCAGTGGTTCAGGGGATGCTCTTGCTGGTCAAGCGTTTGCCAATGGAGAAGGAGCCGTTGCTGCGTTCAATCGGATCTTTGTCAATTTGAGTTGGTTATGGATTATTATTGTAATTGTGGCAGGTATTGTTGTTGGTTATTATTCTTATAATAAAAGTTCTTTGCCGAAACGGAAGTAGGTTTATGATTTTTAGCTTGGCAGGAGCAAAATTCTTATAAATAAACGGTTAAATTATCTTTGCAAAGGGACCATAGCTCAGACTGGGAGAGCGCTACGCTGAAGATGCTCACTGACGTTCTTGAATGTCAGAGAGATTTTGACACGTAGATGTCCTGGGTTCAAATCCCAGTGGTCCCACTTTTTTTTGGTATCTGGATATCTTTTTGAGATATAATCCTCAAAAAACTATTTTATTCTTATCACCAACTCCACAAGTTCATCCCAATTAAGAACTCTTTTAATTTCAGAAGATTCAGATAGATGTTTATTCCATGGTTGGTTAAAGATAATCGTTTTTAATTTAAGTGCTCTTGCTTCTTCGATAAAAATGGGATTATCTTCTATCAAGAGAGAAACGCCTAATTGTTGACATGTTTCTGCTTTTTTGATTGTGGAAGTGAAATGCTTTCCTTGATGATGAACTATAGTCTTAATTTGAGATTTGAAATGAGTTTTAATCCACTCTTGTGTTGCTTTTTTCGTAGAAGAACTTCGACTGGTGATGACAACAATTTCGATCTGCTGAGAAGTAAGTTTTTCTATTCCTTTGACGGCATCTTTCATAGGCTTAACCGAGGAGAGAAAGAGAGGGTCCCAAAAGATTTCTATCAATCTTTCTGTTCTTTCTTTACCTAAACGTTGATGCCACTGTTGCCAAATGGGCGATAACTCTTGGGTAATTTTATCTTCGAAACGTTGATTATATGCAGATTTAAGTAAGTTAATAGAATCAGCAAGAACATCATCACAGTCTACAGCAATTTTCATGATTTGATTGCTAGGGTAGTGTATTTAAATTTAGTTGATCTCAAATCAAGCAGAAACTTTAATTAATTTCAGATTCTTTCTCGAGCAAATGGGAGTTAAAAATCGCTGTATCTTTTGCAAGATTCTTAGTGGGGAAGTGTCTTCTCATAAAATTTGGGAGAATACTCTGTTTCTTGCTTTTTTAGACATCCATCCGATAAATCATGGACATTTGCTGCTTATTCCGAAGAAACATATTGATAATGTGTTTGATATTGATAACAAGACCTATTTGGAAATGTTTAAAGCGGCTCAAATGCTTGCCCACAAATTACAAAAAGCAATGAAATCAAAACGAATCGGCCTTGCAATCGAAGGTTTTGGCGTTGCTCATGCGCATCTTCATTTGGTTCCCGTGAACAAGGAGAATGAACTAGATCCGTGTAGAGCAACAGATGTTCAACAAGAAGAATTACTTAAAATTGCTAAAAAAATCCGTGCTATGTTTTAAAGAGATTTCGTACTCCAACTTTTCCTGTAGAAAATATTTATATAGAAGCTTCTATTTCCAATAGCTATGGTAATAATCCTAGAGGCTAAAGCGGGGGAAACCGCTGGTTGTCTTTTCCCTCAGCAATGAATATCTTCTTCAAGTACTTCAATCTTTAGCGCGAGAGCGTTTAACACAAAAACAGAAGAAAATTATACACTATGTTTCTGAATTAAAAGAAGAAATTCCTGTTACCAAATTAGTAAGATCTGTTCGTAGTTATCTTGATTGTTCTGAAACAACAGTTTGGAATAATTTACGGCAGCTTAAGAAGGCAAGAATTGTAACGTATGGGAATATTTCTTCTAAAGGAATACCTGTAATGCTGACGGCGGTAGGTGTTTTAATCTCTAAGAATGAATTGGAGGAAGAAAAATGAAAAGAAAAATGAGCCTTGTAGATTTAATAGGAGATTCGTTGCTCAAAGAAAGCCTTTCTCTGGGAATGGCAGAAGTAAAAATAACTAATTATAGAATCGGAAAAGAGATTATTGGATATCTCACAGCTAGGGTATGGGAGCAGACTGTGCAGCCCGCAGATTGGCATGTCATGTATGAAAAAAGGAAAGTGCTTATCCGCTACGCACCGGCTGTTAACTATTAAGAGGAAGAAAAGGGCACTATAATTCTTGCTCTTATGTTTCAAGTTTTGATAATTTCTAAACAATTAAATTTATATATTTTCCTTACTTTCCGAAGACAATGTTGAAAAAGAGGCATGTTAGAGGAAGTTCTGAGAAATACAAGATTTTTACGTTCTGGATGACGATGTTAACGGTTTCTCTCTTGTCCGTTTTAATCATTTTTTTGTCTATAAGCTCTCCAACGGCAAATGCCGTGCAGCAAATCACTACTTTGAAAGGTGGAAATAATTTATATTTTGAAATCCGCGGTGTGGAAGGGCTCCATGATGCCACGCTCTTTGCGGTTCAGGATCTCAAAAATGTGCTTATTGTTTTTGAAGCTGTAGATAAGATACCTCCGTGGTTTCAAGGAAAAGTTTATTCTGCTTTCACTATTGCAGGCGTTGATGTCGACAAGTTAGGGGCGATGTATATAGGC
>CAZCXW010000043.1:0-11458 GCA_964502785.1 uncultured Methanosarcinales archaeon
TCTGGACTGCTTTGTGTAAGTTGACCTGTTGGGAACTCAGTTCTACTACAGGTAAACTGAAAGTGGGCGTTTCCTAAAGAACAATCAATAATTTTTGACGTGATTGTAGGGGTAGATCCCCCAGGACATTGCAAATCTCCTTGACTTCCTGCAGGGATACATACCCCCGCACAAAATTCTCCATTTGAGCAATCCCCAGAAATTTGACAAGAAGTACACACCCTACTATTAAAAGTATAACTTTTATCTATTAAGCAAGATTCATCCACCTGCAAAACGACTGGCTTACTAATAGTACCCACACTTACCTGCTCTTCCCGATATCCAACCTCAAACTTCACATTCATCGCCGTTTCGCCAGAGCCAATGACATTCGAATTCCAACAGCCAAAATTTCTTTCGGAATCAGAAGCGTAATATTCATCGGGATCATCGCCACAGCAACGGCGCTGTTCGCTTCCGGGAAGAGGATTATCTGTGAGCCACGCTTTTCCTTCGCTGGGTGCAGTGGGATCATACGACGGATCATACAACTCATTACAAAGATTACGCCCCGTAACCGCGCCTTGCGCAGCATCAATATCCGTCAGCCAAGCGCTTTTCCCCGGCGTGATGCTCGACGTATCACCCGAACACAGCTCCGCTTGGCTTCCTTGAGAAAAGTAGACATTGCGGATTTCTAACGTAAGCTGTTCAGGATGTACTCCCATTGCGCCAATTTTGAGATGTTTGACATTAAGCAGGGAGGGGATTGGGATCTTCACATGCATCCAGCGATCTTTTTCTAATAAAGGGGTGTTTGTAGCATCTGCAAGAATATTTCCTGATTTGTAAAGCTCTTTATTTAAATCGCCAAAAAATTCAACATTGATTTCCGTGGGCACATGAGGAGTGGACATCAACCGCACCATAAACTCAAGATAAGAATAGCCAGTTAAATCGAGGCCTTTTTGCTCATAAAAACTTTCAAAACAACGGTCAAGATTAAATGTGACAGAATTATCAGATTTGGAAACGCAGGATAGTCTCGAAAGGGGGGCAGCTGCGGGAGTTTGAGGAGCAGCAGCCGACTGTCCTGATCCAGATTGGCCCGAAGTTCCGCCTGCCGGCGGTGGGGGAGGTGGTGGGGTTGTCATCGTATCCGAGTCCATCGGCAGCGCAAACTTACCATCTCCTGCTTTTCGTTCTTTAATACCATTATCAACTTGAGAAATATCGCCGCATTGCGCAAAACTCCATCTGTTCCCTTCTTGATAACATATAAACCGATTGGCATTGCGGCGGTCATTATCATCAATGATTTGCGAAGTGGAAAATTGATTGAAATTCTGATTAAAATTCGCATCGCACGCAAACCAATTGAGAGAATTAGAAACTACATCAACAGGTTGTTCCCCGGGTTTTTTAATGCTCATAATCGTAAATGCAGAACTGACATCATCAGCTTTGAGCCAGCACCAATTGCCGACGCATCGTGTTGTACTCCAACTTTTAGGCCCTTCTACTTCTGAGCCTACATAACCCACTAATTGCTTCTGTTTATTCACGCAAAGATAATTTCCGCGGTTCCCGCCATACGAGCCATCTGCAATTTCTCCTAAATCTTCCAAAGGTCTATCCCCGCAGCAGGAATTCCCTGTCGAAGGACCGTCGATCCAAGAACATCTTCCATCATTTGTTAAACAGTGATTTTCACAAGAATCTTTATTTTGCCCGCAATCATCTGTTTCACCAGGAACTGAACCGCACGTGTTTAATTTTCCATCACCGCAGATAGCAACAGCTTTCTCTCCGCCGAATAAAGAAGTATCGCCAAAGACAGTATCATCATTTTCGTTGCAATCCCATGGAGCAGGTACACCGTCACCGTCTAGATCAACATCAGTGGAGAGAAGTTCATTTGTATCCATTTTCCGCCACTTATAATCAGTATTTGAATTGAGGCAGAAGTATTTTTCCACCGTTGCGCTTGAGCCAGTTCCTACTTTCACACCGACAATTCCAAGTTTTGCAAAATCTCGAATTTCAGGAGGGTCGCGATTGTTTATGGAAGGAACTTTTGTTAACAGCTGATCCAATTTTTGGGCATCCGATTCGGGACCAGTGACGGCGCTGGCCCGCTGCTGTAGTGTTCTCATCTTAGAATTCAACTGCGGCATAAGAGGGTCATTTTCAGTCTCCCCGAAGGCATTTCTCGCCTCGCAAGTGTACCAATATTTATTCAGAGCGCAAATACCCCCTGGATTAATATACCATTTCCATTTAAATAAGCCGTTCACAATATAAGAATCAAAATTATTACATTTTTCTCCAAAACATACCGGCCCCCCATTATCTGTAGCAAAATCATCAATTTCCTCGGCATCAGCAGGAGTACTGAAAACACGTGCGCCGGGAGCTACTCGAGCATGCCCGCAGGTGTCTTCAATAGATGGATCAAAATCAACTGCACCAACATAACATCCCCCAGGAGACGATGCCAAATCTGGTTCTTGTTCATCGGAATCTGTGCTATCATCACAAAACTGCTTATTTCCCGTACCTAACTCGACCCGCCATCCCCACCCCCAATCATCGCTAGGAAGACACCCATCATCATCATCAGCTCCATCCCGGCACAGTTCAATATTTTCTGCAGGATCAGGATGACTTGTTGGATCTTCATCTTTAATCCTTAACCCTTCGCATTGGTAAACGCCCTGATTATTATTTCCGAGATTATTACAATTAGTTTCAGAATCGTCTCTTCTTTCGCTGGAAACAAAAGAGCTTAATAAAAGGAGAATAACTATTACTAAAAATACTACCTCTTTTTTACGGTACATACGTAAAAGGAGGGTATACTTCCTCTTTTATAAAAGTAGCGAAAATAAAAAATCACAATCGCAGCAGAGCTGCAGGGTATTTAATGAGTTCGAGTTGTCAAAGAAAACCACCCACGACCAGTCAATAGACTGGTCGCATGCTCGCTTCGCTCGGGGTGGTTTTCTGACCCCGCTTTTTCCGATGGAAGCATACTCATCTCCAGACCACCAGTGAATACACTGGTGGAAAAAGCAGATTTTAATCTTAACTGGATAATCATTGATTCAGTGCAGAGCAACAGGGTACGATTCGGGATCGCTGTCCCGAATGTACAAAAGGGAAAACTATCCTTTTTGTATCAACCCCACTTAAGAAATAAAAATAAGAGATTAAAAAATTCTATTTAAAATATTGACAACTAGTCACGGGAGGGATTTCACCAAGTGGCTCTGGACTCTCACAACCTTTTTCAACGCAATCAAAATACTCTTCAACTGTAATTTTCCCCCTAAATAAAGGTCTGCCTTCGCTTACTCTAGTGTTACAATAATTTGTAAATCCTTCATACTCAAATGTATTATGAAAATCAGGACGACTGACACATTTATCGACGATCATCTGGATGCCAGTCTTACAATCATAAGGTCCATTACGAGCCTCTTCTTTCCGTTCACCATCTTCAATTATATAAGTGCCGCAAGCTGCTGCTAAACCTGCTCCAGCAAACGTTAAACTCTGAATAAAAGTTCCTAATGTCATTTTTATCCTCCTAAATGTTATTTTACTACTAAAAAGAGGCATTCATTTAAAAATATTACCTAAAAATTGACCGAAAATAAGATTATTCCCTTTTCGGTAAAACTCTCCAAAAAGCCTCTAAATCTTTCGCAGACCGCATTTCTTCCTTCGTCTTCGCAAAAGTGCTGAAAAGAGTTTTTACTTTATACTTCCGGCATAGTTTAATGTTAAAAATCATCCTGTAGAGTAATTTCTCCCTGTTTACTGCATTAAGGATATCAGAAAATGAAAAAGCGATAATTTTTCCCCTCTCCGCAGCGAGAGTGCATAAAATATGATCCAATCCGCTTCGTGGGTAATGCAAGGAATCCTTTGCATAAATTTTTTCTGCACCTAAAATAATAGAGATGGGGGTTTTTTCGATGGCAAAGCGGATCATTTCCTCTGTAGCAGGACGAAAGATCACTTTTTTTTGACATTTTGATAACTTTTGCAAAAGATGTTTGGGAGATTGTTCTTCGATAAAGAGAAAGTCTTCTTGAAAAAATGTCTTTGTGAATCCTAAATTACTGCTTACTTCTTCATAAGCAGCATTTCGCGGCAAGAAAAGGTAATTTTCCATATCGGTCAAGAAACATAGCCTCTTAAAAAACTTTACCGTCGATTTCCATCTAAAAGTTTATAAAAAGCCCCCATTTTAAAGAAACAGCTGAACCTTTGCCTTATTTGGAGACGAAGGGGAGAGATAAAATGAATTTAACTGTACATTTCGAGAAAAAGAATAGTATAGAGAAGATTCAATGGCTTGGAAATACCGTAAGAGACCTTCTAAAACATTTAAAGATCAACCCGGAAACAGTGCTTGTTGCCAGAAACGATGAAGTGCTTACGGAAGATGAAATTCTTCAAGATAATGATACTATCGAAATTCTGAACGTTATTTCTGGAGGATAACATGAACTGCGATAAATGCGGATGTAAAGCTGTAATCACTTTGCAGCATGGAAGCCTCTGCAAGAATCATTTCATCAACTACTTTGAAGATAAAGTTTTTCAGACAATAAACAAATTCAAATTGATCTCCCGCAAGGATTGTTTATGTATCGCTACTTCAGGGGGCAAGGATTCTCTGACAGTCTTATATCTTACAAAAAAATATCTTGAAAAATATCATATCAAAATCCCCCTTTTTGCGCTCGCTATTGATGAAGGAATTGCCGATTATCGCGCCAAAACACTTAAAGACTTAGAAAAATTTTGTAGAGAGCAAGAGATTGCCTTCAAAATTGTTTCTTTTAAAGAAGAAGTAGGAAAAGATCTCGACGCCGCATATCCTATTATCAACAAAGGAACCGACAAAAAACCCTGCAATATTTGCGGGGTATGGCGTCGTTATCTGCTTAACAAACATGCCCATAAACTAGGTGCGACAAAAGTCGTTACCGGACATAATTTAGATGACGAAGCCCAAGCGATTGTTATGAATATCTTTAAGGCCAACACGAAATTAGCAGGACGTTTAGGACCTATTTCCGGAATTGAAGAACACCGATTATTCGTGCAGAGGGTCAAGCCGCTCTATTTGTGCCCAGAGAAAGAAGTCCGCCTTTATGCCTTGTTGCGTGGCTGGCAGATAGAATTCACTGAATGTCCTTATTCCCATAGCGGCTACCGGCACGATATCCAAGAATTGCTTAACGAATTCGAAAATAAGTACAAAGGAACGAAACAAGGAATTATTAATTCCTTTTTAGCTATGCTTCCCTTGTTGCGGGAAAAAGAAGCAAATCAGCAGGAAGAAATTAAAGTGTGTGAAAAATGCGGTGAGGCAGCAAATCAAGAAGTGTGCAATGCCTGCAAAATGAAGAAAATCATTCAACCATCATGAATAAAGCAAATTCGCGATACAGCCGACAATTAGTACTTCAAGAAATAGGTAAAGGCGGCCAGCAAAAATTAACTGAAAGTTCCATCGCTATTGTGGGGATTGGCGCTCTTGGAAGTATGGCTGCGGAATTACTCGCCAGAGCGGGCATTGGTGAAGTAATACTTATTGATCGAGACATCGTAGAAGAAAGTAATTTACAGCGGCAAACTCTTTTTTTAAATAAAGATCAAGGACGAAGTAAAGCTCTCGCGGCTAAACAACGAATCCTTGAGATTAATCCCGCACTAAAAATACAAGCTTTCCCTATTCATCTAAACGCCAAAAATAAAGAAAACCTAAAAAAAGCGCAAGTGATTATTGATTGTACAGACAACATACAGACACGTTTATTCCTTAACGATTATTGTAAGAAAGAGAATATTCCCCTCGTATACGGAACTGCAATCAAAACTTCTGGTTACGCCATGGTCATCCTGCCGAATGGACCTTGTCTATCTTGTTTTCTGAAAGAAACTGCGTTAGAAACCTGCGAAACGGTAGGAGTTTTGAATACAATTACTGCATCGATTGCTGCTCTGCAAGCGACTCTGACTATGAAACTTATCATCGGTGAGAAAATACCCCCTATACTTTATAGAATAGATATTTGGCAAGGTTTATGGAAACAATTAAACGTGAAGAAAAATCCAAAATGCAAACCTTGTCAAGGAATTTATGAATACTTACATAAAGAAGACCAAATAAAACTTATCAAATTTTGTTCTGTTAATTTATATGAAGTTAAAGGAAGAAAGCTGGAACTGCCAAATATTAAAAAACAATGGGAAAAAATAGATATGGTGATTGATGATGAATTAACCTTGAAATTTAAGAATATCTTCCTTTTTGCCGACGGGCGCGCCCTTATCAACGCCTCTTCAGAAAAAGAAGCTTTAGCAACATATTCTAAATGGATTGGGAATTAAATTTCCTCGTATTCTTTAAGTTCTTTAGCTATTTCTTCTTCGGTATAAGAAATTAGCGGACGAAAAACAGTTAATGGCAGTTGATAAGAAGAAAAAGAACAGAGCATTTGGCTTGAGACAAATTGAAAAATTTCTTTCTCAGCAGCGTATTTTTCAAGTTCTTCAAAAGAATCTACGAGGTGTAGATTTATCTTATCACCACTAAATTTTTCTAAGAGCGAAAGTGAAATATCACGACATCGCAATGTCACTGGATAGACAGAACAACCACGTTTCATAAATCTTAATCCTGCTAAAATAGAGGGCTTATCTTCCAAGAGTAAGATTACTTTCCCTCCAATTCCCGTAGGTAACCCACCTACACAGTATGTGGACTCAAAATACAAAAAAACCCCTTCTGTATTAATTTCTATGTAAAGAGTATGCGCGGGAGTGATAAAAGAAACAGGGAGGTTTAAAGATTTTTCAACGTACTCACCAACTAATTTGCTGGTCTCCACAGAAGTAAAGGGAAAACGTTTATCAGCTCTGTGAGTTCTCAAAAGAAATGTTCCTGTCTTATCCTTCAAAAGGACTGCTGCAACGCTTTTGATACTATCTAAATTAGCGGTAGTTCGCACGCAAGGAGAGTAAGATACTAAACCAAAAACTCGGCGCAATAAAAAATGCTCTTTAAAATAAGGAATGATAATCCGTCCTCGAATGAGACTAATTTTTGGGGGATGTGCAATCTGAGAAATATTTTGTATTAACTTCTTTTCAAAAGCGTAACGATTTTGCCCTTTAAGAAAAATTTCGCCGTATCTTACCAGGATGTGAGTGGGAATCATGAAAATCAACGTTGATTTATCATACTTATTTTAAAAAAGTTCCTTAAAAATCGAGTAGCTGCTTCACCTTCGGCAAAAAAATTAAAATTGAGAGAGAAAAAATAGAATAATATTTATAAAGGGAATATTTAAATAGTTGAACATTTAGTTCTTCATAACTTAAAAGGAATGGGGGTTATCTTCATGGATAAAAAAGATAACAGCAAGAAAAAAATTAGGATTGTTAATATTGTTGTTTCTACCGGGTTGGAGAAAGATGTTCCTTTGGAAAAAATGGCGGCAACATTGCCCAATACAGAGTATAATCCAGAACAGTTTCCCGGATTAGTGCTGCGCATCAAGGAGCCCAAAACTTCCGCATTAATTTTCTCGAGCGGGAAGGTCGTCTGCACAGGAGCCAGAACAATGGAAGAAGTGGATCGGAGCATCCAGAGCATTATCCGCAGTCTTAAAAAGTTAAATATTCACGTTACCATCAAACCGCAGATTACAGTACAAAATATTGTTGCTTCTGGAAGCATTGGGATGGACCTTAACTTAAATATATTAGGCATCAAACTCCCCCATACCGAGTACGAACCGGAACAATTCCCAGGTTTGGTCCATAAATTGAAAGGAACAAATGCGACATTCCTTCTCTTCAGTAATGGGAAAATTGTCTGCACTGGAACAAAAACGGAAGAAGAAGTGAACAATGCGACAGACAAGCTTATTGAGAATCTGAAAAAAGTGTTGGCGAAGTAAAAACTTTAATAAACATTTTATTTGTGTTTTGGTTTATAGAGAGAACCAATACTAAATGCAAAACACTTTAATCCGTCTGTCAAAAACCATTCGTCACTCTCCGCGTTTAATTTATGAATCGAACGCCATAAATCTTTAAATAGTTCTTGTTTTTGAGCTTAAAAGAGGGGGTTTTAAAGAGAATGGAAGTTGAAGAACAGATAAAAGTTTTTCGGGAGTTTATCGAGCAGAATTACTATCCACAGCTGCTGGAAGCAGTGCGCAAAGGGCAAGACAGTCTTATTCTAGATTTCTCTGAATTAATAAAATTCAACACAGAAATCTGCGAAGAGATTCTGGAAACCCCTGAAGAGTTGCTAAAAGCAGCGGAAATTGCCATAAAAGAATTTGATCTCTCCAAAAAGATCACAAAATTTAATCTCCGTTTAACCAATCTTCCGACCTCACAGAAAGTTAATATCAGTGAAATTCGCAGCAAACACCTTAATAAGTTCATGTGGACGGAAGGCATCGTACGCCAAAAATCAGACGTAAGGCCGCACGTCACCGCTGCAAAATTTGAATGCCCGAGTTGCGGCAATATTTTGAACGTGTTGCAATTGGACAAAAAATATAAAGAGCCTACGCGCTGCGGCTGCGGAAGAAAAGGAAAATTTAAAGAAATATCAAAAGAACTCGTTGATGGACAAGGCCTTGTTTTAGAAGAGTCTCCTGATGATTTAGAAGGAGGACAGCCGAAGCGCATTAACGTCTTTTTGAAAGATGATTTAGTATCTCCAATTTCGGAAAGACGAAGCAGCCCTGGTTCTAAAGTGAAGATCTGCGGCTGGTTGGTGGAAGTGCCGATTGCCCTTCGCACCGGAGGACAGGCCACAAAATATGATTTGATCATCGAAGCCAACAATATCGAGCCTGTTGAAGACGCTTTTTCGGAATTGCAAGTAACTGATGCTGAACTTAAAGAGATTAAAACAATCGCAGAAAATGGAAATTGCCTGCACACTCTGGCCCAAAGTATCGCTCCTTCTATTTATGGACACGATAAAGTAAAAGAAGCGCTTGTCCTGCAACTTGCGGGAGGATGTAGAAAGACGCGTCCCGACGGAGTTGTGACCAGAGGCGATATGCATATCCTACTTATAGGTGATCCAGGGAGCGGAAAATCTCAGCTGCTAAAAAGAATTAGCAAAGTTGCCCCTCGGGCAAGATTCACCAGTGGAAAAGGCGCTTCCGCGGCAGGATTGACCGCCTCCGTTGTTAAAGACGAATTTTTAGGAGGATGGAGTCTCGAAGCTGGAACTCTCGTGCTTGCCAATCAGGGTTTTGCTATTATTGACGAAATGGATAAAATGGGAAAAGAAGATAGATCCGCATTACATGAAGCTTTGGAACAGCAAACTATTAGTGTAGCAAAAGCAAATATTCAGGCAACATTACGTTGCGAGACGACGGTCCTTGCAGCCGCCAATCCGAAATTTGGCCGCTTTGATCCCTACGATTTAATTGCCAACCAGATTGATATGCCCCCGACTCTTATTAACAGATTTGATCTGATTTTCCCGATCAAAGACCTGCCCAATAGAGAAAAAGACGAACAGACTGCAACATTTATTCTTAATTTGCATAAAGATCCAGAAAGTGCTGTTTCGGATATTCCTTCAAAATTACTCCGTAAATATTTTGGTTATATCCGCCAAAAAATTAATCCGAAAATGAGTGATGAAGCGATTGAGGAGTTAAAAAATTATTATATAAGCATGAGGAATAGCTCTTCTTCAGATGAAAAAGGAGTACAAAGTATCCCTATCACCGCCAGACAATTAGAAGGTTTGGTGCGATTATCGGAAGCTGCCGCAAAAGTCCGTCTCTCTTTGCTGGTGGAAAAAGAAGATGCCCCGAAAGCGATTGAATTAACGGATTATTGCCTTAACCAGATTGCAAAAGATGTGGAAACTGGGAAAATTGATATTGATCGTTTAAGCAGCCCTATTACCGCAACGCAACGCAGTACGATTAGTGTTATAAAAGAAATTATTAACGAGTTAGAAACGCAGATGGGAGAAAAAATAATCCCAATCGAAGAAATTACGAATGCCGCTCAAGGGAAAAATATTGCTAAAGAAAAAATTGAAGAGATTTTAGAAAAATTACGCCGCTCCGGCGATATTTTTGAACCAAAGAGGGGTTTTGTGCAACGGCTCTAAAATGCCAGAGACTGCTGTTTTTCAAAGGAGTACAGCTCAGAAAGTTTCTTTAGGGGAGATACAAAATGGAGAATTTATACATGGCAATGAACAAGAAGCAAATTATCTTCTGACAAAGAAAGGAAAGAAGATATTCCGCGTCAATATTATTGCTGCAGTTGTTGACAAGCAAACAGTAGGCACTATAACAAATATGATTTTAGATGATGGAACGGGAAAACTTATTCTCCGCTCCTTTGAAGAAAATGAAGGGATAAAAAAAATAGAAGTAGGGACGGTGATCTTGATTATTGGAAAAGTGCGCACTTTCAACGAAGAAAAATATGTTTCGCCGGAAGTTGTCAGAAGAATCGAACCTTTATGGCTCAAAGTGAGAGCGCATGAAAATCTGGAAAAAGAGAAAATCCAAAATAATCAAAACTATAAAAAAGAAAATACGATAGAAAAAAATGATATCAACAAAAAAGAAAAGAGCATAAAGAATGAAAGTCAAGAAGAAAATATTCCGCCGGCAACGACCATAGTTGAAGAAGACCAACACCTTCCATTCCAAAAATTAATGCAGACGATTAAAGAGCTTGATAAAGGAGACGGCGCGCTTATCGAAGAGATTCTAGAAAAATCAGCTCTAAAAGATTCGGATAAAGTGTTGACCAAAATGTTGGAGTGCGGAGAAATTTTTGAATATCAGCCTGGAAAAGTAAAAGTACTGTGATTAATGATTAAGGACTCAATGAAAAAAATGAACAGTAATCCGAAAAATGAAAAACGTCATGAAAATAAAGAGGGAGTAACATACACTTCAATAAACCCCGCTAAAAGAAGGAGACCTACGCTGATAAGAACGAGATCAAGAACATCGATAAGAATTTTTTCCTCCTGAAGGTTATGCTTAACAAGAGCGATAGAAATAATACCTCCAGCGAGACCAGCCATAAAATAAGCGACAATCTCTAAAACACCATGAGTCATATAACGAAAAAAACTAAACGTCGCTACGCCAAAATAAGCCGCGAGATTTGAAAATCCGACAAAGCTAGCAGTCTTGGCAATTTCCTGCTTAATCAAACTCCCCATAGCGACAGCTATAACAGAAGCATTCCAAGTGAGAATAAAAATAGCCCCCACACCATAAAGCAACGAAAAAATAATACAAAAGAAAAGTTACCAACAGCCTATCCAAAATAAAGAAAAAATGGCACAACTCAACACGCTTTTGGAAAAAAAAAAAAAAATAAAAGACATGAAACCAAATTTCATTAGACAGGATTATCAAAGAAGAAA
>CAZCXW010000044.1:0-11196 GCA_964502785.1 uncultured Methanosarcinales archaeon
CCAGTTGCTCTGCAACGAAGATTAATCAGTAGCCCAGTTAAGATTAAAAAATACTCCTTAGCTCTGCTCCGATTTTGATTTTTTATTTCGATCATCAAAAAATTTCAGAATGGTTGTCCTTCCTACTCCAAATACTAAAGTGCCTAAAAGGAGTCCGCCTACCGTTTCTCTGAATCCTAACATGATACCCTTTTTTAACTTGCCACCAAAATCACCAATGATCCTAATAATGACTTGTGGTTTTTGACAATTAAAAACAACAAACTTTAAAACATCAGCCACTAAATAATCTTTATGAACCTCATCGATGTCCATTGCCATATCAATCATGAATGTTTTAGAAATGAAATAGACAATGTTTTGAAGCGAGCGGAAAAGGCGGGATTGAAAGCGATCTTTCTTTCTGGTGTGAATCCTGAAAACAATCGAGAAGTATTGGCATTGTCCAAAAAATATCCGATTCTCAAGGCCTCTTTAGGTATTTATCCTATTGATGCTTTAGGTATGGAACCAGATGAAACAGGTCTACCGCTTCATAAAGGTCTGATTAACCTTGAAGAAGAATTCAAATTTATAGAAGAAAATCTTTCCGATGTCATTGCCATTGGTGAAGTAGGCATGGACTTCCATTGGGCAGATAAAGAAAAGACTTTTGAACAACAGGCAGAAAATTTCTGTAAGATTATCAGATTCGCGAAGAAAGTGAAAAAGCCTTTAATCATTCATTCCCGCAAGGCAGAAAAAGAATGCATTGATATTTTGGAAGAAGAAGTTAAGAATCAGGAAATTCCTGTGAACATGCATTGCTTTTCCGGAAAGAAAAGTTTAATCAAGAGAGCGGCAGATTTAGGCTATTATTTTTCTATTCCCCCCAACATTGTCAAAGCGCAAAACTTTCAAATTCTCGTAGAAATGGTGCCATTAACACAGCTCTTTACAGAGACTGATTCACCGTGGTTAAGCCCTTATGCTGATAAAAAGAATGAACCAGCTTTTGTCATTGAATCGATAAAGAAAATCGCTGAGGTCAAAAAGATTTCAGTTGAAGAGGCGGCAAATCAAATTTGGGAGAATTATGTGAGGGTGTTCGGGAAGAGATGATAAAGTTTAGTTTTTATTTTTTCTCTTAATAACTCTTACTACACCTTCTTTTGCATCAACTTCAACTATATCACCGTCTTTCAATACTTTCGTTGCGATTTCGGTTCCAATAATACAAGGAATACCTAGTTCTCTAGAAACAATCGCTGCATGACAAGTAACTCCCCCTTCATTTGTAATTATTGCTTTTGCTTTTTTCATGATTGGAACATAATCGGGCGTTGTCATCGTTGTAACTAAAACTTTCCCTTCTTTAAACTCAGCCATCATTTTAGCGCTGTCTATTATCATAACTTCTCCGATAATATGACCTGGTGAACCTATTTTCCCTTGTAAAGTATTAATTTCTGAATTTATCTCCTGCGAAGGAAGCAGAAAGCCTTGATCTTTCGCATATTGTTTGGCCTCTGTTCCAACCAATATTTTTTCTTTGCCCCCTTCCAGGATGGTGATAGACCACTTTTTTCTTTGCTTCACAATTTCTTTGACATCAACGGAATCCAAGAGTACATCTTTAACTTCACTTTCGAGAAGAAAGTAGAAGTCAAAATAATTCATGTTCGTTCTTTGGGCTAATTCTTTGTAAAGATTTTGCAGATAATAATGGGCTTCCGTTGTCACTGCTTTCTTTCTATCCTGAAGAAGAGCAATATCTTTAAGAGCTTCGAATAAATGACATAACTCTGAAGATAATTTCAGTTTTTTAATGAATGATTCCTGCTTTTCTTTCAAACTTTGCTGATGTTCTAAAATATCATTTACTTGCCTTTGTAAAACACCTAAATCAAAGAGTAATAATTCATTTATTTTCCTTGTCTGATACTTCGCATCCCATACGTCAGGGCCAAGATAATCAAAAGGCACCCAAAAATAATCATCCACAAGCATCTTAAATTCATTTAATTTATGAAAATCAGTTATTCTTCCTTCTTTTATTTTGATGGCTAATCGTAATGCTGCTAACTCTGCTTCTGCGGTATATGTTAAAGTATTGGGGGATGAGAGAGTTATAAAAATGTTATTGATATCTTCTTTTACAAATTGTTGTAATCTTCCTTTAAGATAATTTGATAATTTATCACCTAAAAAAAGCCAAGGGGGAATGTTGACTACAGAATATTTTTGATAATAATCATTAAATTGTTCTAAAAATAGGATTAATTGTTGATTATCAGCTTTAGAAAAATGAAAGAGTTTTTCTCTGCAAAAATGAAGAAAACTTTCACTGATAGTTTTACTCTCTCTTAAACGATCTTTAATAGTATTTTTCTTCTGTAACAATCCCTTAAACAGAAATTCACCTGCCAGGTCATACTGATCTTTTAATAATATTTCATAAAACCACTCTCCCTCAACAATATGAACCACTTTAAGACCAGTTCCGATAGTCTTTACATTATAGAGTTTGAAATAATAAATCATCGGAGAAATAATCTTCATTTTTCTCTTTCTGAATGAGAACCAGTAGGGATTCATACTCCGATCACTCATTCTTAAACAAATTCCCGGACTCAAAACCGTCCAAAACATAATTTGGCAGATAAAGAAGATATGCTACCACTTCTTTCAGTGCATACGCATCTTTGTAATCAATAATCGCTTTAATAACCGTTGGATTAAAATTGTAATCGGCAAAGAATTTCTCGACATAACGCAATTGTTTTTCTTTATGGATGGCCAGCTTCTTCCATTTATGATACAGCCGAAAGTCGTATTTCCTGATGATGTCGTGAAAGATGATCACCAGATGTTTTTCTTTTTCGTCAGCTTTTGTGACCTGCCAAACTCCGGAACGTTCCAAGGCAAATTTTTTGAAAGCTAATTGCAGCATGACTTTTACTTCGCCCATCCCTTTAGCGATGCAATGGTGCCCTAAATTAAGCAGTGCCTCGTAGGTCGCTTTTCCGCATTTCTTAAATAAAATTTCAAGAGGTGACAACGGCGCTTTAAACAGGTCTTCCCCCTTACGTTCCATTAAATACCTCTTGGTGTTATTTAAAATGAAGAGATTCTTAAAACACTGAAAAATTCTTTCTTCTTCATTAAAGCATTCGATGCAGAGGACGTTATGAGTTCGGTCAGCCAGTTTTATCTGCAAGGCGCGTTCCCTCGCAAGGTCGTCAGGACAATGAAAAATCCTGTTGATATACTTATAATAAAAATCTTTTTTGTTTCTTGTCAGAAGCTTCGCCACCATTAACAGCTGTTTAGCTATTTCTCCTTGAATATCTTTTTTCCGGCAAAATGCGGTTATCTCTTTCTTAAATTGGGCGTATACTTCTTCTTCGTATTGAGCCAGCTGGTTCAAGCCGACATTATAACCTTTTATTTTATTTTCTTGCTGGTAAATATCAATTTTTTCTTCTATCAAATCGTGAATCATTCCTGCGCATAACGTTATTTCGTCTTTGATTCCGGCTTGTTGAAGGTATGCCACAACATTTAAAGGATGCACGAGGGCCTCTTCTCCATTTTTTCGCTTTGGTAATTTTAGATATACCCCTTTTGTTCTTTCGCAGAGATAGGCAAAAAGCACGGACGTTTTTTGCATAGGTTCTATTTTTTTTTCTAAAAAAGGGATGTCCGGAATAGCTTTCCATAGTTCTAATAGTTTAAATTCTCGATATTCAGGAGAATTTTTCGATGCAATCATCATGAGTAAGATAGTCTCTGTATAGGAGTAATTCCCCTCTTATTTTAAAGTTTTTCCTTAGGAAAGGGGTAAATCTTTTTAAAGTAAATCTTTTTTAATCTTAGATATGAACTTTACTCCGCTCATACAAGGTGGTCGAATTTTTCTTAGTAGCATACGGCAACGCGTTTCACCTAAGAAATATTCTGGTAGTGCGGAACAAATTTGCCGGCAAATTGTTACTGATTGTTGGAATGGCCGCTTTTTCCAAACTTCTACGAATACATTCGCTCAATTTTGGACACGTGATTTTGGTTTTTGCGCTCAGGCGTTGTTGAATTTGGGTTATCAACAGGAAGTTCACCAAACATTGCGGTATGCCCTCAATCATTTTAATGAGAAAGGAAAAGTTGCCTGTGCCATCACCGCGCAAGGAAAACCCTTCGACTTTCCAACATATGCTGTTGATTCCCTGCCTTGGTTGATTCACAGCCTTAAAATCAGCAAATTTCCGTATTATAGTTTCAAAGAATTCCTTAACCGGGAGATTACGCATTTTACAGAAATAGTTATCAATCCCAGCACCGGACTTGTAAGACCAGATGTTCACTTTTCTTCTATGAAAGACCACGCCATTAGAAGAAGCTCTTGTTATGATAATTGCATGGTCGGCATGCTGGCACACGATTTAGCTCAAATGAAGAATCTGCTAAACCCTCTTTCGCAATACGATTATCCTTCGTTGCTTGTACGGCATTTCTGGAATGGCCGTTATTTTTATGATGACCTGCGAAAACAAGAATACGTAGCAGGGGATGCGAATGTCTTTCCATTCCTCTTGGGTCTTTGCAGTGATAAAAATATGTTGGAATCCGCTCTTAACGCCATCCGCAGTAATGAACTGGATAAACCTTTTCCGTTAAAGTATACTAGAGATCGTGCCTATACAGAATTTATTTGGCAGGAAATGTTTGCACGAAATTATGAAGGCGACACAGTCTGGATGCATATGGGGCCGCTGTTTGTGAAGCTCATAAAGCAAACGGATTCGGAACTCGCTGCGAAGTACAAAGAAAGGTATTTGAAACTCATTGAAAAACATAATAATTACTTAGAGGTCTTTACCAGCGCCGGAGAACCGTTTAGAACACCGTTCTATTACAGTGATCATGGCATGCTCTGGGCGGCAAATTATTTAATGCTGTGAGTTCTAAAAATGCATTCCTTTTCATTCTTAATCCTACGTTAAATCTCACTCCTTTCCCACCAATAATTATATAAATTCTTTTTCCTTCGGACAAATGTGCCACCTAAAATTTCTGTAATCATTCCTGCATATAACGAAGAAAAATATATCCGCCAGACATTGCACAGCCTTAAAAATCAAACTTTTCAGGATTATGAAATAATCATTGTCGCCAATGGCTGTACGGATAAAACAGAGGAGATCATTAAAAAACGTCTTTCCGACAGATTGAATCTTTTTTCTTTGCCGCAAGCTCATGTCTCCAGGGCCCGCAACTATGGAGCAGAGAATGCAAAGGGAGAGATTTTTCTTTTTCTCGACGCGGACACAATTCTAGAAATAAATTCTTTGCAGGAAATTAATTCTACGTTCAAAAATGGATTCACCGTAGCCACAACGAAAGTTAAACCAGATAATTCTCAATTTAAATACAAAGCAGCCATGCTCATCAAAAATTGGTACAACCAAACGGGATTATACAAAGGCTGCAGCGGCGCTTTGATTTGCCGCCGCGATGATTTCTTTAAAGTTGATGGTTACGATAAAAATCTTATAGTGAAAGAACATAAGAAACTTACAGATAAATTATCTGTCATCGGCAAATACACCGTAGTGAATACGTACGTTACCACTTCCATGCGTCGTTTAGAAAACTGGGGGATATTAAAATCAAGCTTATTCTGGATGCAAAAATGGTTTGAAGATAAAATAGGAGATTTGCGTAAAAGTAAATATGAGGAAGTAAGATGATTTAAATATCCTGGTTAGAAATCCCACAACAGCCCAGTCCAAGATCAAAACAGAAACCTTTATAAACAAATTCCTAAAATAAGGGTTTTATGTTCTATAAAGTGAAAGTCAAAGATTACATCAGGGTTCCTCCCAAAATGTTTAATCTCACCAAGCAGGAAGCTGTCCTCGCTAATATCAAAACAAGTTATGAAAATTACATCTCTCCAGAGCTTGGTTTTGTGATCAATGTGGTTTCTGTCGATTCGATTAAGGAGGGTGTTATCATCCCAGGTGATGGCGCTGGATATTATGAAACAGAGTTTGAATTGTTAGTATTTAAACCTGAATTGAATGAATTAACCTACGGGAAACTACGAGATATCACTGACTTTGGTGCATTTATGGACATCGGTGGAATTGAAGGCATGGTTCACATCTCGCAAAGCATGGATGATTTTGTTTCCTTCAGCAAAGACAAAGTTTTGCAAGGGAAGAAAAGCGGACAAAGTCTGAAAATTGGCGACCGCTGCCGAGCGAGAATTATTGCTATAAGCTACAAAGATTTAAATAATCCTAAGATTGGTTTAACGATGCGTCAGGAAGGACTGGGAAAACTGGAATGGTTAGAACAGCAGCAACAATCAACATAAATCATATTTAAAAATGGCTAAAAAATTAGCGTCAAAGCGGACAAAACGTCTCTTAACAGAAATGGAAATCAAAGAACAGAATCTACCGAAAGCGGAGTTTACCTCCACTTGGCAGGGGCGTTTGTACGTCTCAGATGCTGCTAATTCCCTCATTGCAGGAAAGATCGGAATAACTGAAAAAGGAGAATACGCTATTAAAATACGATAAAATGCAACTCACTATAACACAAAACAAAAATAATATTTTACTTCAACGCCATGAAGTAAAAGGGAATATTCAATTTGAAGGGGTTACACCTTCCAATAAAATGGTAGCAGAAGAACTAAATAAAGAGATCAAAGGAGAAACTGTCTTAAAGCATATTTACACGCAATTTGGTCATCAGGAAGCAGAGTTTTTTGCCTACGTGTATGCATCAAAAGAAGCGCGTGATACCACGGAGCAAGTCACAAACCATTTGCGCAAGAAACTCGAAGAACAAAAGAAAGCGGAAATCGCTGCGAAATAAGGTTGAAATCATGGCTGCAGAAAAAAAAAATCAAGCAAAAGGCGGAGCAAAGAAAGCAGGCAGAACTACCCAGCTTTGGAAATTATATGAGATTCAAGGCGATAAAATTATCCGCAAAAATCAATTTTCTCCAAAGTCGCCGGGCGATTTCTTAGCTAATCACAAAGACAGATTAGTTTGCGGAAAAACAGGATATACGGAGTATAAGAAGAAAGCACAGTAAGCATTAATTTATTTTCTCTTCCGTGGCGGATATTTTTTATCAATGTATGTATAATGATCCAATGAACCCAGAAGCGCCTCACCAGCATAACTAAGAGGATCACGTTGCTGAAGAATTGATTGTCCAAGATCATATATTTTGTCTTCTACTAGCCTCGTATCCATACTGTCCTTACCAAAGTATATTTTGAATTTATCTTCCAATACATCTAATACCATCTGAAGCGGCTGACGTATACCCTCTTCTCTGGCAATTGCCAAAAATGCTTTATAATTTGATGGTTCTAGAACTAAACCATCGGCAAGATATGATATTATTGTCCGTTCGCTGTCATTGAGATTCTCTTGTGGTTCAACCATTAAATTCACAAATCTACTTTGCTTTTCTTGCGCCAAGCCTTTTTTTCACTACATAATTCTCAAGCGATCCCGCCAGCGCTTGTCCTGCGTAGCGCTCTGGACCGGGCGATTGCAGAAGTTCTTTGGCAATCGAACTCATGCAATCGTAGGCTGTCACATCCCCAGCGTGGTTCAGCGTAGCTCCAAAGTGTTTATCAAAAGCCTTCCGCAATCCTGAGTACACCTGCTGAAGAGCCAGCACGCCTTCACACTCTTTCACCGCTATATCAATGAAATCGATATAACGTTCTGGAGCTAGCGCAAGCGCTGAGGTTGCAAAGGCAAGATGGCTTTGATACCTGTCATCCCAGGAAGAAATAACCATTACAACCGCAGGATGATTTTCAGCTACGATCTCTTTTTCTGGTGCGTTCAGCTCTTCGAGCCGTGCGATACGTTCATCGAGTACACAATAGGCTTCTTTCCAAGGCATAGTAACTTGGAAGGATTGATTTATACATTAATAAGCTTTGTGACCAGTGGCATACTTACCTCAGTATAGAATTCTCACTCTAATTCACCATATCAATTCCTAATTCTGATTTCAGTGTATCTTTTTTTTCTTCTTTTAATTGATGCTGTTCACCGAAAATCTGTTCTGACTTCACACCAGTAATAATAATCATCGTGCGCACGGTTCGATCCAAATCCTTGTAAATCTGCGCTCCCCAGATAATTTTTGCTTTTCCATCTAGCCTCTCCGCCACGCTTTCCACAATCTTTCGAGACTCGTCTAAAGTTAAGTTTTCGCCGCCTGAAATATTAATCAACGCGCCTGTCGCCCGCGAAATATCAACATCGATGAGCGGATTTTGCAATGCTTTCATCACCGATTCCTCTGCCCTATTTTCTGCATCAGATTCGCCTACCCCGATCATCGCCACACCTCCCTCGCTCATAATCGCTTTCACATCCGCAAAATCCAGATTGACCAATCCAGTCTTTGTCACTAGTTCAGCGATGCCTTTGACGGCGTTAGTAAGAATTTCGTCTGCGACCTTAAATGCTGTTTGCAATGGCAAGTGGGGAGCTAATTCCAATAATTTCTCGTTAGGAATAAGAATGAGGGTGTTCACATTTTGATCGAGTTTTTCCAGGCCCATCATCGCGTTTTCAAAGCGATGCGAACCTTCCATCATAAAAGGCATGGTGACGATGGCGACAGACATGATTCCCATTTTTTTTGCTAACTGCGCAACAAACGGAGCGCTTCCTGTTCCTGTTCCGCCTCCAAGACCGCAGGTAATGAAGATAAGGTCAGAACCGTCGATAAGTTTCTTAAGATCGTGCTCGCTTTCTTTTGCCGCTTCTTCCCCTACTCTGGGATTAGAGCCAGCGCCTAAACCATGTGTTAATTCCCGGCCGATAAGAAGTTTTTTGTCAGCGCTGGTGTACAACAAATCCTGCGCATCGGTATTGATGGCAATCGTTTCAATTCCTTTGATTCCTACCTCGGAAATTCGATTAATCGTGTTATTTCCCGCACCCCCGCAGCCGATTACTTTAATCCTTGTTTTATGACTCGCAATCAACTGCTGCAATTCTTCATCAACATCTCGATTTGGTTTTATGGACGAAACATCCTGCACCTGGGAAATAAAAGGTACAGCCCGCTGAGAAGAATTTTGAGTATAATTATCCATAACTATCACCCTTTTAACTTGAAAATTTGGGGAGAGTAGAACTATATAAATATTATTGAACTCGAGAAGGTGTAGGAAAGGAAGCCTAAGAAAAAAGCTTACAATGACTTCATGCTTTTTCTTGCGTTCTTATTTCAACACTGTTAATGCCTTTCACCAATTCCTTGATTTTCTTTTCAATCGCTTCTGTAATCTGTGGTGGAAAAGCTATAGGGATTTTGACACTCGCTTTCCCTTCCTGAACGTCTATGACTATCTGTTTTTCAGGAATCCTAAATATGGTATTGATAAATGCAGCAATTTGTTCTTTTGCTTCCGTGATTTTTCTTCGCACCATAAATTCATACTGTACTTCTCGACCAGCCAGAGGGTGATTAAAATTAACGATAATACGTCCTCCCGCGACGCGCATGACTGTTCCCAGTTCTCCATCAACTTCTATCTGCAATCCGGGCTGCGGTTCGACTTTGTGCTCCCGAAAGGTGCTTGAAGGCACGATACGGATTTTTTTAATATCTCTCTTCCCAAAAGCCTTCTCTGGCGGTAATGTGATTGTATATTGTTTTTCGACTTCCTTCCCTTCCAACTGTTCGTCTAAGCCGGGAAGAATTTGTAGTTCTCCTACACAGATGGCAGCGGGATGATATGCAGCTTCTTTCGAAAAATGCCCCATTTTTTTAGCCACTGCTTCTTCTGTCGTGTCAAAGACTGTTCCATCAGGAAGTTTTCCGGTGTAATCAACTTCTACAAAATCGTGGTGATAAATTATTTCTGCCATGAACAAACAATTTTTAGCAGAAGTTTATAAGTCTTTTTGTTAGTTTCAGTATCTCCGAAGGAAAATTAACTCATCATTCTTTCTTCTAACAAGACATTTCCTCAGCCAAAAAGGGGGTAGCTACTCCAGCCTTCGAGCCCTATTGTCTCTTCGGTTTCCCATAATCGGCTTTTGGTTTAGTGGCAAGTTCTTGCGACAAGTTATCCATCTCAATTAAAAATTCTTTAAAGCTCACCTCTTCTTTATAGAAGCAAACCCATTGGGTTTGCAGCATTTGTTCAAACATGAACAAAAAATATCTGATTTTCATATCAGTTGATTTACAATTTATTCTCGCTTCATCCTGAACTCTAAACCCCGTTTCGATCCTCCATCTCTTGCGATATGTTCCAATTATTTCTTCGAGAGCAATGGTGTCAATGTTGGTCGCAAAAACCCAGTCGAATGAAGCATCTGCTCTTCGACTATAAATCTGCTTCATAAATGTAAGATAGAATTCAAATGAATAGTTACTTTTGTCTTTGTTTACTTCGCCATCCCACAAAACGGTGAACTTTTCTCCCTCTTCCAAAGGATAAAGAATTTCTTTCTTGTCTCTATGTTTTGGAACAAAGATCAAAAAAGGATATTTGAGTTGAATCAATTCATACATCAAATCTTTGTCATAAAATCCTCTATCAAAGAGGAGAAGTTTCACTTCTCCAATATGTGGTTTGATAAGTGAAAGCATATGTGAAATAACATAACTTTTGTAATGTCCAAGCTGAATTGGGAGCGATAGGATTGGAATCTTCTGCGGAATATCATCACTGACAATGCTGCAGGTGAGAAATTTAAATTTTCCAGTGATGGCTCCTTCTTTCTTCCAGCCATGGATGTCTAAGCCTTGCACATCTCCATAAAATTCTTCATCAGTGTAATCAAAGGCAAGAACAAATTCTTTGTTCTTCCAATCGAATTTTTCGGAAAGACGTTTTATGTAATCAAGATAAGAGTACGTGGTCATTTCTGACAACGCTTCCTTTACTCGCAGATACATTGTATCTGCCTTGTTGCTTACAGTTTCAATGTAGGTATTATGTGTGGATGCACTCAGAAGAACAGGTACTAATTCAAACCCACTTACAGCTTGAGCGGGAGAAATACCAAGACTATTGTTTATGAAATGTTTAAGGTAGCGATTACCAGCAGTTAGTTTATCCTTGTTCACACGAGAACAAAATAAGCTTAGTTTTAAGGCTTTTCTCACTACTCAAAAAAGGTACTTAGCTTTCGGAGATACTG
>CAZCXW010000045.1:0-10977 GCA_964502785.1 uncultured Methanosarcinales archaeon
GGAACATGTTTCCTAGGAAAAAGTCTATTCTTTAAACTTAACATCGGAGATACTGGTTAAAGCACAATCTTTAAATACATTCCTATTTTCCAAATGCCAGAGGTGAAGTGATGTGGATATTCAATCGGCGATTACGCAAAATTTCTTGACACTTGATGACGAAACAACAGTTACGCAGCTTATTGGCAAGTTAAAACAGGCAAATACAAAAGCCTGTCTTGTTTTCCGCAAGGATAAGTACCTTGGCACGGTAGAAAAAAAAGATCTTCTCCGGGCTAAGCCAGACAGCCAGCACGCGAGAATAGACAAATTTTTGCAGCGCACGCCTTTTCTTTCCGCGCAGGCTTCCCTTCTTGAGGCAGCATATCTAATGTCGCAAGGAAATTTTGAATTCCTGCCGGTAGTAGAAAATAAGCAAATAAGCGGCGTGCTCACTGCCTCGGATTTGCTCAGCCTTTCCAGAGAGCTTCCGGAAGTGAAAGGGAAAAGAGTGAAAGACCTCAAAGTTCTTCATGTTTCTTCCGTTAATAAAGCAGATCCGCTGGCGAAAGCGACAAGGATTATGCATGAAGAGCATGTGGATCATATCCCTGTTTTTGATAAAGGAAAATTGTCGGGGATTTTAAGTTGCACGGACTTAATGCAGAAATACCTTAATTGGTCGCCGGAAAGGACTTCCTCTACGAAATTTACAAAAATGGCTTCGACGAGGGCAGCTAGAACGGATTGGTCGCCTTTTTCCAGCATGACGGTGGGAAACTTCAGCACTAATTATAATCTCTTTGTGGTCCAGGAGAGTCAACTTTTAACAGAAGCGGTCAAACAGATGACGCAAAATAATGTTTCTGATTTATTGGTAATGAAAGGCGAAAAGTATGCCGGGTTAATTACAATCCATAACCTTCTGTCGTTTATTGCTTCCCAGCAGAAGCATTCTTATTATTCGCTGCAATTCAAAGGGGTTCAGGAAGCTGACTTAACAGAGCATCAGAGTATGCTTCTGCAGGAAATTGCGGAGCATGAAGCGGAAAAATTGCAGAGAAAAATTAAGCAGCCATTTAAAATCACGGTGCATATCAAAGAAATCCATAAAAAGGGGAAACAACACCTTTTTGACCTTGCTTTGCATGTGGAATTTCCTGGAAAGTTTCTTACCAGCGAGAAATCAGACTGGGAATTAGAAAAAGCGCTGCATAAGTGTTTTGATAGTGTTTCGGAAGAATTAGACAAAAAGTAAAAACACTTATTTCCTCCTATTTTCGTTTAATTTTTTCTGGCGGAATTTTGCCGCATTTTTTTCGCTGACAAAACGATAAGTCTTCCCATTGATTTCCGCTTCCACCACATTTTCAACACCCATTAAAGGCTCGCCTGTTAATGCATCTTTAGCATGCTGCCCCTCATCGCTTGCCCCTTCTGAAAATCCCGCTTCCCAAGGTTCAATAGCATCTTCATCAACCAAGGCTTCCCGCCCTTCTTCCACATCAGGATCCTCTGGCAACTCCCCAGCTTCCATCTCTTTTGATAATTCTTCTTTGGTTTCTCTTTTCGTTATCCCTTGCTCTTCTTCGGGATAAACATCATCTTCACGGGGATTATGCGCTTTCTTTTCAGATTTTTTTCCGGCCATATGACTTGGAAGTAAATTAAGATTTAAAAGGATTGTGGTTCAAGAGTTAATAGGTATATCCCCTAAATTTAATTATCGAAGCTTGTCTTATTCAAATCAGCAAATATTTCTTCAAGAGAAAGATAACCGTTCCAGCGACTAAAGGAACGACCAAATTATCATCAATTGTGCTGTCATTAAAATCTATTTTAACAACTTCGGCGAGCATCGCAAATCCGCTTCCAAAAATGGCTTCGGGCACGGAAACAAAGAGAGCTGCCCCCAAAAAACCAACGGCTGTTCCAGCAATGGTTCCTTCTAAAAACTTTTTTCCATCTTTATTAAATATATTTTTTACTTGCCCGAAATGCTCGCCGATGATGTGACTGACAGAATCTCCCAATGTTAAAATCATGATTGCCGCTAAGGCAATATCTAAAGGAAACAAATGGCTCACGAGTAAAACTCCTATAAAGAAAAAGATCATGCCTTTTCCCGGGAAAGATTTTTTCTCCTGTTCCCGTTCAAAATTATCCAGAAAAAAGGAAAATACAGGAAGCCGGATTCGCTTGCAGATTAAACTGGCAAAGATGCCGATGATCACCAGCAGAAATAGGGATAAGGGACTTAAAATATCTAGATAAAGCAGCAGAACTGTACTTAAGCCAATCATAATATGCAGAAATTGCCGGCCGAGTTCTTTTTTTACAATCATTCCTTCGTAAGAAAGCGATTATTTTTTAAGAGTTATGGAATTATTTTTTTTCAGCAAAAAGATTTATATAACAGAGCCTCCCATGCCTAGGAATGATTCAGTGGAGTGTTATCAGCAGGCGTGAAGGCCGTGGTTGTCTTCCTTGCCCATGTAAAGTCTGATTCATTAAGTTCTCTGCTTTTACGAAAAAAGGGCTGTTCTTTAGCGATATTAGCGCCCGCTAACTTCTGATGTTGACAATCTTAATTTAAATAATTATGGGGGTTTAACTATGCTTAATATTATAAAAATAGGATCAGCATGTTTATTCGATAAACAAGGACAGGTCAATTATAATTTACTTCGGAGAAAATCTCAGGAGATTGAACAAAGTGAGGATAACACTGTTCTTGTCGTCTCAGGAGCTATCGCTCTAGGCAAGGCACATGAAAGAGAAAAGAGAAATAATTCCCAATTAACAGCGGTTGAATTACAGGGATATGCGTGCGTTGGCCAGCCACGGTTAATGAATTTGTACCAAGAACTTTTTAACCTGAATGTAAGTCAACTATTAGTCACACGAACTGATCTTCAACAGGAAAATCATGTGCGTAGCCTTATTCATCATAATGTACAAAAGCAGCGTATCACGGTTGTGAATTACAATGATGCCGTTGATTTTGAGCAGCTTCGTCAGGATAATGATACGCTGGCGGCAACGATTCTTTCCTATTGCAATGCGGATAGACTCATCATTTTGGGACATTATGATGGATTTAAAGATGGAGAGCGGCTTATGAGCCACGTGACGGACATAAATGATTTTCTTTACAGCCTTTGTCGTGGAAAGTCAGAACACGGAAACGGCGGTTTTAACACTAAATTGGATGCCGCAAAGATCGTTCTTCACGCTGGAAAGGAAATGATTGTTGGAAATATTGCTTATGATTTAGAGGACATCATCTCCGGACAAGCGCCGCGAACATTATTCAAAAATCATTAAACAATACGTCTAAGATCACAGCTATGGGAATAGCCAATCTCAAAGAAACGTTTATATATAATCCTCTTTCGGTAATAATATGGAACAACAACCTTTAGGCCCGCCAAAAGAAATTATCCGTATTAATGAAGTCACCTGGGAACTTCCTACGTCTTACAAGAACGGGATGCGTGTCCCGGCGCGGATTATTGCGAACGAAGAGATTATGCGGCAGATGGATCATGGTGTCTTTGAACAAGTTTCAAATGTGGCAACCCTTCCAGGAATTCAAAAATATTCTTACTGCATGCCTGATGGGCACTGGGGCTATGGATTTCCTATTGGCGGGGTGGCAGCATTTGATATAAATGAGGGAGGTATTATTTCGCCTGGTGGAATTGGCTTTGATATCAATTGCGGGATGCGCTTGATAACGACAAATCTCACTGCGAAAGAAGTCAAACCTCGCATTCATGAATTAGTTGATGCTCTGTATAAAGCTGTCCCTGCAGGTGTCGGCTGCAAAGGTTTTGTGAAATTAACAAAAGAAAAATTCAAAGAGGTCATGCGCGATGGCGCTCAATGGTGCCTGAAAGAGGGCTATGCCTGGAAATCCGATATAGAACACATTGAAGATAAAGGGAAAATAGAATGGGCTGATCCGACGCAGGTTTCTGACAAGGCTGTTAAACGCGGCTTCGATCAACTAGGTACATTAGGCAGCGGCAATCATTATCTTGAAATTCAGGAAGTAAGGGAAGGAAATATTCTAAATCCAGAAGCGGCACGGATCATGGGCATCACCAAAGTAGGCCAAATCGTGATTATGGTCCATTGCGGAAGCCGCGGCTTTGGCCATCAGATCGGGACGGATTATTTACGTATTTTTCTGGAGGTCATGCCTAAATATGGGATAAAAATTTTAGATCAAGAGTTGGCCTGCGCGCCGTTTAATTCGCCAGAAGGGCAAAATTATTACAAAGCGATGGCCTGCGCGGCAAATATGGCCTTTGCTAATCGGCAAATTATCACTCATCATATCCGTGAAGTGTTCAGTACGATATTTGGCAAAACAGCGGAAGAAATGGAAATGAATCTTGTGTACGATGTGGCCCATAATATCGCAAAATTAGAGAAATATGTAGTTGATGGAAAGGAAAAAACATTGTTAGTGCATCGGAAGGGTTCAACGAGAGCTTTTGGACCAGGGCGCGCTCAAGACTTGCCAAAGGAATATCAAAAAATCGGACAGCCGGTTATCTTGGGAGGATCCATGGAAACTGGGTCTTATCTGCTTGTAGGTACAGATAAATCGGAAGAAACATTCTCTTCAACAGCCCATGGTTCAGGAAGAACGATGAGCCGTATGGCGGCAAAGCATCAAGTGAGGGGAGAGCAACTGCAAAAAGACATGGAACGAAGAGGCATTTATGTTCATGCCGTCACTTCCAGGGGACTGGCTGAGGAAGCCGGAAAAGCGTATAAAGACATAAATTTGGTCGTGGAGAGCCTGGAAAAAGCAAATATCACTAAACCCGTTGTTGCTTTAAAACCGATAGGGAATGTTAAAGGATAAATGAGCTGCAGACAGTGCTCAGCATGTTGCTCAGATGCCAGCGTACCACAAATTTTTTAAGTAAAGAACTTTTTTTATGTCCTGAGGTGAAAATTTTATGAAAAAGATTATTTTGGTTGTAAGTTTGATAAGTGTTTTTCTCTTGTTCGTGGGGTGTGCGAAAGAAGTTCCGGTCGATGTTACTCCGGCGCCAGTAAAACAAGAGCCCGTTGTACAAGAAGAACCAAAAGCAGCGCCAGAACCCGAGGAGAGCAAAGCAGCAGAACCGCAAGTGTCAGTAAATACGATAAAAATCGTCGGCAACAACTTTGAGCCAGCTGAAGTTACCATAAAAGCAGGAGACAAAGTAGTTTGGGAAAATACGCGCTCAGGCATGTTAGAAAAAGCAATGATTAAAGGAACGAAAAAGTGTGTGTTCTTGAAAAGCCCGATCTTCCTCGGTGGGGAAACATTCGAATGGACATTTACCGAGCCAGGCACCTGTGAATTCATTGATGCCATAACCTCCATTAAAGTCGGCAAAGTGATTGTTGAATAGATTTTATTCTATATTTTTTTCTTCTCTGAAACCGCAGTTCTTACAGTACTTTATGATAAATAGCCCATCAGCATACTTATGCTGGCCTTCATGGAGTTTCTGCTTGCATTCGGGGCAGTGGAGGAGCATGGAGGATTAGAAAGAGAACAGTCTTTAATTTATTTTATAACTACTATTTAATAGTTAAAAAAGCAAGATTTATAAATAGAACAGCAATTTTGAAGCTTATGAGAAATTCACGATCTATAGAATACAGTTGTTTTGATGTGGATAATCCTCTACCATCCTTAGCGCCATTGAAAGAGGAAGAGTATGTTGATCGTTATTTATTTATTGGTCTAAAGCCAAATACATTGAAAATAAGAGATGATAAAACATTACGATATAAAGAAAAGGTAGGTCCATTAAAAGGGTGTGATATCTTTCAAAATTATCAATTTCACATTCATCCTGAAGAAGCGGCGTTAAATAGTTTTCTTCAATTATACCAATTTGGACCTTTAGTGCAACAAAAAGGAATTGTAGTAGCAAAACAGCGACGGGTCTATAAAATTAATAATTCCTCCGTTTATTTTTCTTCGTTCTCTATTAATACTCAACAGCATACTAATCTAACCATTTCTGGTAGAAGTCCGGGAAATATCAAAAGATTACTACAAGAATTAGGAATTGCCGAAAGTAATAAAAGTTTTGCTGAATTTCTAAGGCCTTATGTTCGGTAAGTTATCTGCGATTTTTAGTAAAAAAGGCGTTAGAGGACTTTCTCAAGCTAGTTCTGAGGCGGAGCATTTAGTTAACCAAGTTTCTGAATATTTTGATAGTTTTGATGATAAACTTCGTCTGTTTAATAACTTAAAAGAGATGGTAATACATTTAAAGTCAGAAATTTTTGATTTTCAGCAAAGAACTTTTCGTCTCTTAACTAAAGATAAAGTTAAGGAATTACTAGAAATTGTCTCAAAAGCATTATCTTTACTAAAAAAAGAACTACAAAGAACAGAGAATCTTGTGGTCGAAGAGGAAAACAAGGAAACGAGGGAAAAAACATACACTATTCAGTTGATAGGTTTTGTGGAAAATGAGTTAGGGAAAGAAGGCGAATATAAAAATAAACCATTTTGGCCTAATTATAATCATTATTTAAAAAATTTGTATGAATTTCTGGCTAAGAACCAAAGTCGAGAAATAGCATTAATTGACTTGTTGAGCTGCCAACTTAAGCTCTTAAGGGATATTGAAATAGCAGAAGAAAATATCGAAAGGAATCTTTGGGCTATTTCGAGTGATGAGCAAAAAGCATTTGAGAAATTGAAGGCTCTGTTACATATTCTTGAAGTAGAGATTATGCGTTTTGGACAATATTGTCAAGAAGAAGCTAAGTTAATTGGATTTGCTAATTCAGAAAAAGTTATGAAAGATTTTCGGACAAACATAAGCATCTTACGTTCTCTAGGATTATTATATTCGGAACCTGCCTTGCATAGATATAACTTAAATCTCATTACGACTAAGATTAATACTCCTTCTGGCAAAGGGTGGGGTACCAAAGGGATTGGGATAATTCACTGGAGCGGATATGTTGAACTCCGTTTTGTGAAGGGGTCTTTGGAGAAACACTCAGAAGTGGTACGAATGTTATTTAATGGTATTCCCGGCACAAGACTATCTGATAATGTTTCAATTTCTGCGTATCTTTATACTTTGCCTTTGGATAAAATTACTAAAATTGCTGGCTACCAAATACAATTAGAGTACGATGAAAATAATAATCTTAATATTGTGAATATTGATTATGCATCTACTATCTTAGAAGTACAAATCGATAGAAGATTACACGGGGAGTTTTTGACAATCAGTAAACAAGATTTTGAAAGACTTAACTATTCGTTACTTTTTTCTATCGATAAAGACCTTTTAGATAAAACAAAATTTAAAATGCGGGTAGAAGAAACAGGTAATAAAATTAACATTACTGATCAAAGAATATTCCCTTTTTCTTAACTCAAATCTCAATAATCTTCCCTGACTTTCCTACATTCACCACTCTTGTCTTTCCAATGGAATCTTCAATGCCGTGCGTTTCATGGATATGGCCGCAAATGTGCACGTCTGGCTTAAATTCTTCAATGGCTTTTCTCACTCCCGAACTGCCGCTGAACATCCCTAAACCTAAAATGCTGTCGCTGGGCTGAATATGCGTGACCATGACTTTCTTTTTAACGCTGCCTAAGCAGGCGTGCGCTTTCTTCAATGTTTCAAAGAAGTCGTGCTCTTCAAGTTGATGGATGCCAATGTCCGCATAGCCGCAGCCGAAAATGCCCACGTCGCCTTTCTTCAGGACGTACCCATGAAGATTCTTCACCCCATACGTATCAACGAGAAAACCAATCTCCGCTAATCCTTCGTGATTTCCAGGAAGAACAGCGACTTCTAATCCTTTTTCTTTAAAAGGACCGACTAACCCTTCAATGTTTCCTTTGTGATCAACAAGATCGCCGGCTAAGATAACTAAATCTACTTTTTCTTTAAATCCTTTCTCTGCCATCTCTCGGATGAAGGATTTATCACCGTGGACGTCGCTTAACGCTAGAATTTTCATAGAATCTTTATACAGTACTACTATATAAAACTTTTTGTTTTATTATTAATAAGTAGTTACAACAGACCAGTAATTCCACTCCCTAATCGTTTTTTAGCTTTGTATTGTTTGATTTGTCCCGTATCAGCCTCACAAGAGATACTAAAATGCGCCAAATGATGTTCGAATTCTAGCGCATTTTAGTATATCTCGTGAATGAATCCTCAATTAACTATTTCTTTCTCACCCTTACCCATCCATGATTGGCATTCACTTCCACCTGCATTCCATCCTTTAGAACTTGCGTGGCGATCTTTGTGCCAATGATACACGGAATGCCTAACTCTCTCGCTACAATCGCCGCATGGCAGGTAACCCCTCCCTCATCCGTAACAATGGCTGCTGCTTTTTTCATGGCGGCTATATAATCCGGCCTGGTCATCACAGCGACGAGGATGTCTCCTGATTGAACTCTATGCAACTCGCGCACACTCTTGATTACTTTTACCGTCCCTATCGCTTTTCCCATCGAAGCAGTAAGGCCCCGGAAATCATCGACATCAGATAAACCAGTCTTTCCCATGATTTTTTCTTTCACAAAATCAGTCTCTTTTCCTGTAACACAATCATGCCCTGTCAAATCCCAATAAAAAACAGAATTATGATAGCGTTGTTCTAATTCGGTTATAATGAATCTTTTATCAAGAATTTGTCCTAACTCCCGCGGCGAGGAAAATTTTAACAATAACACGGGAACATTTACTCTTTTGCTTACTTCGTTTAACAGTAATGTTGCGCAATGCGCTGTCCAAAATGATGCTTTCTTTCGCTCGTCCTGCCAGTGGGTGAAATCTTCGGAAATGGTCAGCAGCGTTTTAAGCTCGTTGGAGAGATGAATCTTTCTCATCATCTCTTCTTTCTTTTTTTGGTTCACAGCGGGTGTATTTTGAATTTTATCGATTTCTTGCCGCAGATTAAGATTTAAAGAGAGTATTTTCTCCAATTCTTCATTGAAATAATTTACATCTAATACATGAGCATCCACATAATTATTCCGGATCCAAAAAAAATCTTGCTGATGTTGTTGCAGCAATTGTTTTCTCATTGATGGATCATTTTTAACTTCTAAAGCAATTTTCAACAGGGCTGCTTCCGCCTCGTTAATGAATGAGAGATGAACAGGAGCGGTCAGTATAGAGAACACTTCTGTGAACTTTAAATCATTTTTTAATAGCGATTTTTCATAGGCTTCTTCAATCAAATCAGCAACTAATCGATCTGTGCCTAAAGCGAAACCGTCGATAACAGAACTGGAAGAGTTTCTGCGCAGAGCAATTTCCAGAAACTCTTGATGCACCTGAAGCAAATCTTCATCCCGTAGTTTTGAGAAATTCAGGACCATTAATTCATGGCATTTTTCATAGAATTTTTCTTCGTCTTGTTTCCATTCCCGTAATAATCTTCTGCTTAACTGTGGATTTTTTTTGCTTTCATCTATGAGAATCGTGTAGATTCTTTTAATGTCATCCATCTCGATGTACCAATCCGCTTTACTTTCATTGAACCAGCAGTAATGGACATAATTATGGCAGCTCATTTTACGCGGCTCGACCCGGCACTCTGCCTCCGCAATGAAATGCATTAAGAATGGAGACCCGTCAAACCGCTGATGATACCATTCTTTACCTTTCCAGTTTACAATATTTGCTTTTAACAGGCCGGGAATGAATTCCATGGAAGGAGGATGGATTTTTGGTATTTATGTATTTCGCTTTGCCAGAATAAACTTAATAATCATCAGCAATCAATACAGCAAATAGTTTCAACTACTAGTGTCCGCAAGAGACAAGCACAATTGTCAGCATCTTCTGGAAGAACAGGATCCTAAACAAATCTTTTTAAATGAGCGTCTATTTTATCAATAAATGGCAATGTGGGGAGCAGCTTCCCTGAAGCCAACAATTAAAAAAAAACAACGGAGGCTAGAGTATGGGATTATATCAGCATATCAGAAAAACTTGGAAGAATCCCAAAGAAGGCTTAGGCCAGCTTTGGCAAGAAAGGCTTATCGCCTGGAGAGAAGAACCAACTACGGTAAAATTGGAACATCCCACGCGCTTGGATCGCGCCCGTTCTTTAGGTTATAAGGCGAAGCAAGGATTTGTTGTCGTGCGCCAGCGTTTATTGAGGGGCGGCCACCGACGGCCAAAAATCAGGTCCGGAAGAAGGCCGAAGCGATACGGTGTAACGTTAACTTTGCAGAAAGGATATCAACAAATTGCAGAAGAGCGTGTGCAAAGGCAGTTTCATAATTTAGCTGTTCTCAACTCTTATTGGGTTGGGCAGGATGGGAAGCATTACTGGTTTGAAGTCATCCTTGTAGATCCGCATCATCCCGTCATTAAATCTGATAAAAATCTGCAATGGCTGCAAAGAAAAGTAAATCAGCACCGTGTCTTCCATGGAAGAACTTCCGCCGGGAGAAAAAGCAGAGGCTTGAATGCCTAAGATTTTTTTAAACATTTTTTATTTCTTTTACAGATGAAAAAATTGTTTTTAATCATTATCTTTGCAAGTTTAATTTTTCTTTTCGTTGCCTCTTATTTTATATATGATGTAATTTCAAAGAAGAATCCACCCATTATTTCTCCCATCGCTGATGATCAAGGCACGATTGAGGTCTTTTTCTGCCCTCAGGAAAACTGCGAACGGATTCTTCTCTCGTTTTTGTCTTCTGCTAAGGAATCATTGCATTGCGCACTCTATGACATAACTTTAGAATCCCTCAAAACATTGCTTACGGAGAAAGAAAAGAAAATAGATGTGAAAATTGTCACAGATGACGAAAATTACAACAAATTTGCGAAGCCTTTCGTAAAAATGGACGGCCGAAATCTGATGCATAACAAATTCTGCATTGTGGACGGGCAGAAAGTATTCACAGGCTCGATGAATCCCACAATTAACGATGCCAACAAAAACAATAATAATCTTTTTTTG
>CAZCXW010000046.1:0-6821 GCA_964502785.1 uncultured Methanosarcinales archaeon
TAACTTCATCCTCCGTTGTGATTAATTTTTTTTTTCTTTTTTATCCATAAATAACAAATCCCGTTACCAGCAGCCACAACAAGATTCCACCGATTATTTGCCTATCCCTTATAATTCTCTCGGGATGTCTGGCAATAACTGATCCTTGTTGAATCAAGTAATAAAACCGAAAGATGACAAAAAGGGCAAATGGAATCGTATAGATAAGGTAATTATAATCGCTCAAGAACGAATAAAGAGCATACGATATAATCAACAAAGTAGTCGAAATAATCATTAAAGAGTTTGTCAGTTCTACATTATACTCTTTCAAGACTTCTCGTGTCACAAAAGATTTTTCTTTTAACAACAGGAGATCCGCGTGCCTTTTCCCAATCGAAAGAAAGAGAGAGAGAAAAAAAGGGCCCAAGATCAACCATGGAGAGATAACAACATCAATCATCACCGCTCCCGCAATCGCTCTCAACACAAACAACGTTGAAATCGTTAACACATCCGCAAAAATAATATTTTTTAATATCGAACTATAGAACAGAGTTAATAAAAATAACACAACGACAGTATAAATAAAAAATAAAGGAACAACCGGCAGAAACAATACCGGTAAAATTCTCATCATAAAAGCGGCGCCAATCAAAAGAATGAAAGTTAATATTAAAGCTCCTCCATTGCTAATTTTTCCACTCGCTAAAGGTCTATTTCTTTTCTCTGGATGCGCTCGATCTCTCTCTAAATCGATAATATCATTGATAACATAACCCGCTGAGGATGTTAAACAGACAATCACAAAGCCTAATAACACCAGTAAGAATAATTGCCAATCAAAGAGATTTCCTGAGAAGAAAAGAGCAAGGAATACGACTAAATTCTTATACCACTGGCGTACACGCATCAAATCAATAACAGCAGCTATCTTCATTTTGGCAGGTACATGGAATAAGTACACGTTTCATTAGCTTCTTTAAATATATACGTTTCTCTGAAAATTCGCTGGTTTTCCCTTTCTATTCTTTGCAGTAACTGCTCTTTCCGCCCTTTACACATACTTTCATCTGGAGGGCAGGGAAAATCACAATCATTGATGAACAGCATCTTATACGCTCCTTGAAATCGCTCATATCGTTCCGGTGCAAAGTCCATTCCATCTAATGTGGCAATAGGGTTATCCAAAAAAGAAATATAAGAAGGGCTTGATGAAAGTACAAGGCCGCGTATATTATGTTTTGCCAGCGCGGTGCTGATGGGCTTATCAAATGTCGGAACACGTTCGATATTCAATGTTGTCGGTGTTGGCAGTAAAATGAGAATTATACAAATGATGACAAATGCCCGTGATAAAATGACCGGTTTTGTTTGCAGCTTTAGTCGTTCGTAGATATTGACTAAAGCATAAGAAATGGTTAGCGCAAAGAAAGGCAAAGCCACCAACAGATAGCGTACTTCTTTACGAGGAAGATAGATGAAATAAAGTAACGTCAATACCGGAATTAGAAAAACAACCTTTTTCTGAAAATCTTTCCATAATCGCTGTTTATAGAAAAAGTAAAAAGCAGGGAAGAAAAACAGATAAATTGGATTCCCTAAAAAAAACTCTCTAAAATAAAAGAAAATTCCAGAGTCGTAAAACCATGTCGCAGTTGTTACAATCCAAGTGCCGGAAGTGAAAGGGATAAATGGATTTCGATAACGCCAATAGTTAAAATAAAGATAAGGCAAAACGGGCATTAAAAAGCCTAAAGAAATGCCCAAGATATTTTTCATTTTTTTAATTATTATCTTCTTAAAGCATATTGAGTCTCTTGTTATAAATAGGCATAAAAATATGGACCCAAACCAAATCCCATAAGGAAATCTGGTTAAAAACGAAAGGGCAAGAAAAAATCCAGCCATAAAAAAGGACCACATTTTCTCTTGCCTGAGGATAAAATAAACACCGCACAGCCCTAAAAATAGTGCTAATGGATCCGCCAGAATGAGTCCTGTGAGCGAGATTAAAGTCGCATTTAAACTAAAAATTAGTGCGCTCAGCAGTCCAATTTTTTCATTAAAGATTTTCGTTCCGATGATATGTATCAAATAAACTGAAAGAATCGTAAATAAAATGTCTAATAATTTTCCCATAACGAAAGGATTAATTCCCGCTTTCCAGAAAGCTCCTAATATGAGGGGATGAAGCAAAGGTCTGTAAACTTCCCAAATTCCGGTTTCTCCCTGGGAAAAGATATATTTGCCCATGCTGACATAAACATGAGAATCCCACCATAATGGCCAATCGAGCAGCAAATACAACAACCGAATAAGCACTGAGCCGAAGATGATAAATAAAAGAGGTCTTTCTTTCACAGCGTCCCAATACGAAAAAGACTTTAAGGCGCGCATTGTTCCGCATCACGCAGCGTTTTGCAGATGATTCCTTGTAATTCCTCCTGTCGTATTACCCCTTCGTATTTTTGCGAGTCAATGATCAGCGAGGGAACTTTTGTAATATTATATTGATTGATTACGATTTCTACAGTCGCTTCTTCCTCCCGGAGATCTCCATTGATCGGGAATACCAGTACTTGTTCGCCAAAGGTTTTCTTAAAATAGGTTAAAATTGTTCCTTGATTTGGGCAGGATGCGCACTTTTCTGTATAAAAATAGAGAATCGGCACCATCTTTAAATTGCATTTCTCTTTCGCTTCCATGGCTAATAACCAATAGCGTAAGTTATCAAGAATATAGAGCTTCTGTACGAGAATATTTTGTTGTTTTGAAGATGCTTTTTTTTCTTCTTCGGCAATAACACGGCTTAAAGAATCATCCAGATCGCGCACTGCTTCCTTGAGGGTGGTCGAGAGAATCGGACAAGAGTGATCGTTATCAAAAGAAGTCAGAAAGAGGTATTGCAGCTGCAAACTGCGAAAGTTAGCATCCTGGTCTTGGTTAATTGTCTCTACTAAAGCATACCTTTGGTCTTCGATAACTAAACCTAAAGTCAAGCCTAGGGAAAAAATAAGAATTGTAATAATTCCTGCGGCAATGTATTTATCGGTGCTGATTGTCCTGATTACCATTTCAGCCTCTGTTTTTTTGTAAATTGCCAGAAAGAGAGCAGCAGAATCACGCCTTTCAATAGATAATAAAACAAGAAATAAGGCAATAATGGTATCCAGCCAAATTTATTAATTTTTTCGTTGGCATTTCTGTGCGCCAGATAAAAGAACAGGAGGCTTACAGAGAACAAGAAAGCAATCACAAAACCTTTTTTGAAATCAGCTAATAAAATATCCATGATTCCTATCTTGAATGAAAAATGAGTGAGATATGGCCAAATGTTAAAACGGATAACAATCATTTCCTGCAGCCATCTAAGCATCGGGATTAAAAGAAAATAAACTGCGATGGTAATTCCTGTAACAGAAAGAAAATAGGCTAATACATTTTTCAGCATTTGGAAGATTCCAAAATCGCCGTATTTTCTGTTGGCAATCATTTTTTTATACTTATGGAGGCACATTAGACTGCCCAAATACCAGCGTCTTCTTTGCAGATAAAAAGGCCTGATTTTTCCCGGCGCTGTCGTATACACATAACCATCAAAACACTGCTTGATGCTGTAATTACGTTGCTGGACGCGGTATGCAATTTCCTGATCTTCCGTCACATTATGTTCATCAAATCCGCCTAAATTTTTTATAATCTCCGTGCGATAAAGAGAAAATGGTCCGGGAGCCACGTACAATGAATCAAGATGGCTGGTTAATCGGGCAATAAGAATAATCACAATATATTCCAGCCACTGAATTTTCTGTAAAACTGTGGTGGGTGTGGAAACTTTCATGGCCGGCGTAATGATTGCTAACGATGGATCTCCTTCTTTTTCGTAAAGAGCCAGCATCTTGCGCAGCGTATCCGCTTCAACAAAAGAATCGGCGTCAAGACAAGCAAAAAAATCGCCTTGGACAAGGTTCAATGCTTCATTTAAAGAAGCCGCTTTTCCTTTATTATGGTGTGTAATGAGTCGAAAATAAAGTTTATCTTTTATGTATGCTTTCGCAATTTTCTCCGTATCATCAGTTGAACCGTCATTAATGACGATCACGTCCAGTTTTGATTTTGGATAATGGAGCTGCTCTATAGACTTTAGTGTCTTTAGAATTGTTTTCTCTTCATTATACGCAGGAACAAGAATAGAAACGAGAGGGGCTGCTGAAATGGTTAGTATCGATTTTTCCATTTCAAGCAGTTTCTTTTTATCGATATAGACTAAAAGGAAAAATACTGAAAAGTAAATGGATAAAATATATGCAATCCAAATAATAACTTCCACAAAAAGATTCATTCTTCCCTCCACTGGTCTTATTGTTAAAACTGCCTAACGAAATAACCACACCTCAGTATCTTTAGAGGAATACGCTAATTTAAATCTTTCGTTTGTAAGTAAAAATCGTAGTCCTTGTTCTGCCGGAAGCGAGTCCTTCATATCCTTTGTTATATAAATAATGGAGACATTATTTTTATCCAATAATGGAAACAGTTCATGGATGTACGTCGTTGACAAAATGTCTTCTTTTGAAACGACTTTTCTTCGCGCAAAATAACGGACAAAATATTCATTTTGTTTGGTTGTCAAAACAACCTCATCGTTGTTAGTGTGATCAGAAATCCACAAGAGCGTTTCTTTCTCTTCGCTGTTAGGCCCTGTTTGGGCAAACCTTACTAAGAATGTTGTCATCGAAAAAAGAATGCCTAAAAGGAGCAGCCATAACACAAATTTCTTGAGGACCGCAAAATTCCAGCGCCACTTAAACAATTCTATAAACCCCGTGCTCGCAAAGAAAATGATCATTATAGAGACAAAAAATAAACCTCCTCGGTTATTTGTGAGGTAGGCGGGGAGAACGACAGGAATTAAAAAATAGAGAAAAGATAATGATGATTCTTTCCAGGCGACTGCTCCTCCCACTACTGCGAGCAGGACTATAAAAAAACTGACTCCTCCCCGGCTTCCAAAGTCTGAGATCATTTGATAACTTCCTTCTTTTTGAGACGCTGTGGAAATAAAAGTTGGATCATTGACAATTACATGGAGGAGGAAAACCAGAATAATTGCGCTCATGATTATAATTAAACTCCTCTTTTTACCTGGTCTTTCATTAAATTCTTTCTTTTCATGATGAAAGTACATCGCCATGAGCAGGATGGTTATGATAAAGAAGAAAACATCCATGATAGCAATAAGTATAAATGGCAGAAGGGTGAAATATTGCAGCCAAAGTTTTTCTGAACTTAGAAAGAAAAATCCAAGCAAGAGAAAAAACGTGAACAGGGCTGAAAGCGAAAATGCGCTGAATTCCATTATAAACGCCGGTGAAAGAAAAAGGAAAAAAAGGAAGCAGGCGCTCAGCAGCGGCGGAATTTTCAATCTTTTTTCTATCCCGAAGAAAAGCGCTAAAGAAAGGAACGCGAGAACAAAAGGCAGAACAATAAAATAGTTTTCTGGCAAAATTTTGATTGCCAGCGTCAACGGAAGATAGTAAGGTTCCCTCCATGGTATCTCCCCAGCTTTAAGCAGATGTTCATAACTTTCTGCTCCCATGATCAGTGGTTTATTATTGTGGATATTTTGCCACACAGGGATGCTTAAGACGATGAGCAGCAATAAAAAAAGATAAATTATTCTTCTCTTGACAAAATGCTGCAGGATTTTATTCCTCCGCTCCGTTTTTTGCAGTTTATTGTTTTCCATTTGTTGCTGTCAACTCGCATCGCGCTTCATAAATTTTGATATCTTCTTTAAATAGGCGTCTAAAACATTTCGGAGAGAGGTACTTAAAATTTTGAATGCCATATTTCTCGCGGGCCGGGGAGGTTAATACCAAATATTGCAAATCATACTTATCCAAAAGATCAAATGCTTGCGTCTGAAATGAAGTTGTATACAAAATATTAAGGTCTTTAAACCGTTGATCCACATCATGGATTAACATAAACTGGTCATCCATAATGTTACGGCGCTGGCTGAAATAAGTAATCAAATGTCCCTCTTCCAGCAGCCCTAATACTCCAGCATTTTCTGGAAGATTTTCCCGCATCCAGCGGAAAGCGGCGATTTCATCATCGCTTGGCGTTTCTTGGTTTTTTGCGGTTTGAACGGCTGGAAAAATCATCGTTGCCAGAAGCAGAAGCAAGATCCCTCCCGAGAAATACTTATGCGCCTGCGGCAATTTTGTCTTTTTTAGATACAGGATAGAATCTTCGTAAAAAATGGCAAAGAAGATCGCGAGGATAATTCCAAAAACTGCCAGTGAAAATTCAAATTGAATTAAGCGCAGCCAGGCTAATAAAGTAGTTGTTATCGCGAAACTAATCAAGAGAAAAGAACGTCTGTTTTTTAAGGTGAATAATGATTTATAAACAACAAAAATTCCCGCGATAAATGGAATAATGCTTACTAATAATAACGCTTGAATAATCGAAAATTTCGGAAAATATTCAGTGATAATGGGCGAAGGAATATTTTGCCAGATAAAACTTAACCCCTCCTGCAAAAATAAATCCTTGAAAAAAAGAAATTGCGTCCATATATAGAAAAAGACAGAAAAAATAATAAGTTCCACTTCCGCAAAGTCAAGAGGTTTCTTTTCAATGATTGAAAGAAAGAGATAAAACCCAAAGCCAAGAAGGAGGAGATATGTATTTTGACTGGTAACACTCAAGAGAAAAAAAGATAACAAATAAGCGTAAAAATAACTTTTTTCCCGAATACGCAAAAATGCATAAACAGAAAAAAACAACAAAGGAAGAAACAGCGCTTCTACCGTAAATGCATTTGTAGA
>CAZCXW010000046.1:6831-10876 GCA_964502785.1 uncultured Methanosarcinales archaeon
CGGCAATAATTGCTGAGTAGAATGGCGCGTTTTTCCCTTTGGTAATTTCTTTAGCAATAAGATAAGCCATGACCGGCAGCAGCGCTAGAAGCAGGTTAGGCATAACTTTTGTTACTAAACCCAAAGGCAAAAAAAGCGAAAAAAAAGCCATGAAATAATGGAAAAAAGGCAAAAAACGATGAATTCTCCCACCGTAAGAAAGTTCATCTTCAAATAGCGGCACGCCTGTTTCGCGAATCTGTTCCACTTGCCGCACGTGGAAGTAGGACTCGTAGGTTAGATTTGGGATTGTAAATGCTAATATCAATCGCACTAGAAGTACCAATAAACAGATTCCTCCTAAAATCAGGAACTCTTTTCTTTCCATTGCTTTTACTGGAAGATTTTATGATTTTATAAAGATGACTGGAGAGTTTATATAATAAAGGACGGGAGTAACCATTAGTTATGTCCGATACTATAATCTGCTTTTTCCACCAGTGTATTCACTGGTGGTCTGGAGACGAGTGTGCCAGCTTAGGAAAAAGCAGGGTCAGAAAACCGCCACGAGCGAAGCGAGCATGCAAAGAAATCCGCTGATTTCTTGCACAAGAAATGTACGACATTTCTTTGTGCGACCAGTCTATTGACTGGTCGTGGGCGGTTTTCTTTGACATCATAAGCAAATCTCAGAAATATGAAAATCATCATTATTCGCCATGCAGAAACGAAGGGATATAAACAAAAACTAGTTAAGGGATGGTTAGATGTTCCCCTCACAATAAAAGGTATTCGTCAGGCAAAGAGATTAGCTAATATTTTGAAAAATGAGGATATCGATCAGATATATTCCAGTGATTCCATCCGTTGTAGGGAAACAGCAAAAGAAATCATCAAATATCATCCTGAACTAAGAATACATCTTACAAAAGTCTTACGCGAGCAACATAAAACCATTTTCGAAGGCAAACCCATTCATTTCTGGCATAGCGCCATCCAAAAATCAGGCTTACCCTGGGAAAAATATCGCCCGCCAAACGGAGAAACAATGGACGAAGTGCAAAAAAGAATAGTCCTATTTTACAAACGCCTGTTGACAAAATATGATCAAGAAACAATTGTCCTCATCGCTTCTGGGGGCCCTATCGTCAGTCTCATCCTCTATCTATTGAAGAAACCATTCTCTGAAGATAAAAAATATCAACCAGATTTTACAGCTATTACAGTCATCAATGCATCGCCTTCAGGAAAAGCCGCAATAAACAGATTGAAGTAGTAAGCTATTTCTAGCTCCATAACATTTAAATCTTCCTCGTTTTCTTCAAAAATGAATGAACAAACTTCCTACTGGCGCAGGCTTTCTTAACCATTTTCTCAATGAGGGATATGAAACTGATGTCGTGACGACGCTTTACGGCCCTTCCGGGAGCGGCAAAACAAACTTATGCCTTTTAGCCGCCATTGAAGCAGCGCAAGGCGGAAAAAAAGTGATTTTCATTGATACGGAAGGAGGAATTGCTGTCGAAAGAATCAAGCAGATAACTCTTCAATACAAAGAAATTTTAGAACGTATAATCTTCTTCAATCCTTACAATTTTGAACAGCAAAAAGACGTTTTCACAGAATTGCCTACATTAATCAATCATTCCATCGGTCTCATTATCGTAGATTCTATTTCCATGCTTTACCGCTTGGAATTAGGCAAGAACGAGGACATTTACGGCACTAATTCCGCTTTAGGCAAACAATTAGGCTGCCTCGTCGAGATCGCCAGATCCAAGAAAGTTCCCGTTCTCGTGACCAATCAAGTCTACACAGATTTCGACCATCGCGACCAAGTTAAAATGGTTGGCGGAGATTTGTTAAAGTATGGAAGCAAATGCCTTCTTGAATTGCAGAAGAATGCGGACTGCCGCAGTCTAATCCTCCGCAAGCACCGCAGCTTGCCTGAAGGCAAAGAGATTAAATTTCATATTGTAGGAAAAGGGATAGAAGAAACAAATTAAGAAAAAAAAATAAATTATTATAATTAAGGATTGCAACGTAAAATAGTATCTCCATCTTCAATCTTACAACGTGGTTCTTCTCGTCCTCTTTGGAGGAGCTCTTCATAATCCTCGTTTAAGTTTTCTGTTCTCGTGCTTGACTCTACATTATCATCCGGATCATCAAATGGGTGGTATTCTTCAATAAGCGGATCCTCTATGTTCAACTCTAAAGAATATGTGTCCATCTCCCGAACAACTGAATCAATGCCTGGTCCGCCAGGTTGATAACGCCTTTGAGGAACAATAAGAGTATCCGGAACACGCAAGTGGGCAGTTGCTCCCTTCCCCTCTCCTGTTCGCCATCTTTGCACAGAAGTAGGTCCTGCTTTGATATCCATATCTGCAAGGACGTCATCAAGTCCTCCAAAGTAATCTGTTCCTCGGCCTAAGATTGCTTTGCAATCCTGATGCTGCTCAGCATCAAAGGGCTCATACTTAAAACATTGTTCAGGAACTCGCAGAACGCTTCCTTCAAGTCTTCCCTGTTGTGGTGTTGCGCATCCAACAACCGCAAGAATCCCTAACCCTAAAATTGACTGTATATAATGTCCTCCCATTTTCATTACCTCCCTTTTTAATATCTCTATAAAGTCGATAATGCGAACCTTATAAATAATCCTGCCTGAAAATATACCCAAAACTCGAAACCTTTATAAACTTTCACGTGAAACGATAAAAAGAAAGCCAAAATTCATCAGAGTGTCGACGAATACCGCTGCATGAGGCAATAGAAATTGCAGACAATTTCTAAGCATGCCTACGGCACACAATAGAAATTGCAGACAAGAAGCGATTAATCCTTGTTTGTATTTTATACAAAAGGTGTTAACACATGGCCGAACAAGAAGAAAATCTCTTAATTGACTCCAACGAATATTTAAAATCTGGAATTCATATCGGAACTAAATTCAAAACCAAGTATATGTCTAATTTTATCTATAAGACACGTCCTGATGGATTAAGTGTTCTCAATTTAAAAAAAATTGATGAACGTCTGCATGTCGCGGCTCATTTTTTGTCGCATTACGATCCGCAGGATATTCTGATCATCAGCCGCCGGGAAAATGGCTGGAAGGGACTCAAAAAACTTCATGAACTCACGGGGATTAAAGTCATCATTGGCCGTTATCCACCAGGAATTCTTACCAATCCAAACTTAGAAACATTTATCGAACCAAAGATAATCATGGTCTGCGATCCCTGGCCTGACAAAAATGCCGTTGAAGATGCTGTAAAAATTGGTATTCCCGTCATTGCTCTATGCGACACCAACAATCAGTCCAATAATTTGGATTTAGTTGTGCCTTGCAATAACAAAGGAAAGAAATCCGTAGGGTTAGTGTTTTATTTGATTGCCCGTGAATATCTGCTTAAGAAAGGAATCATCAAAACTCCTGAAGAATACACGGCAAAAATAGAAGACTTTGTAGACGAATAAGGATGATGCGGTATCTTTTGTTTCAGAAGGAGTATCTCCAGAGTAGCCCCATGTCCGCCTTCTCGTATTTTTTAAATCCTCAGGAGGCTCGACGGCGTGAACAGAAAGCGCTTCGAAACGGAGGGCTCATCGAACTCGTTGAAGAAGCAGAACGAGTAGGCGTTATAACTTCTTTTGTTCAGGTCTTAGGTTCCGGTGCGGAAGGAGCAATTGTCATCAGCGCCTCTCCTCAAGATTTAGTTATTGTGAGTAGAAAACACGGAGAACCAGTCGTTCCTTTCTATATTGCGGATGTCGCTGCTTCCGTTGAAAGTGGAAAAAGCCACAATCAATTATCATCACTTCTCCGCGAATTACAAAGTAAATATTATTTTAGCCATATTACGCAAGCGAATGGTCGAACTGCCGCTCTTGAAGTTTTCAATTCCCCTGACCTTTCTCAGCATAATGTAGCTGGGTATGTGATTTGCCATCCAGCTCAACCTTCATTTGAATTTAAGTTGTATAAAAGTTTTTTGCCTAACTACAGTATCTCCGATGTTAAGTTTAAAGAATAGACTTTTTCCTAGGAAACATGTTC
>CAZCXW010000047.1:0-10577 GCA_964502785.1 uncultured Methanosarcinales archaeon
ATTTCTAATGATTTTTAGTATAGAATAGGAAATCAATTTTGCAAAGTTCTCTTTACATGATTTACCCTGAAATTCACCTAATATGCAAGGTTGTTTATAAACGATTTAATAGTTTTGTTTTTTTTGCTCCATGAGTAATTAAATACTTTCTAACGTCTCAAGAACCTTTGTGGTGCTTCGTTATTGGTGCGGGCTGCTAGCAGGCGCAGCTCTATCTTTAGCTTCATTGGCAAAAGCGGAAGAACATTCTGTTTCTATTCCTGTTCTTCCTGTTTTTGAAGAAAAACAATCTTCTGATAAAAGTTTGGATATCAATTTTGGATTGGATCAACAATTTCCATTAATTGATTTGGATACTTTTAACCGCTGTCCGCAAGGCTCTGTGGAAGTTCCCCAAGCGCCTGCTTTGGTTACAGAATTGTCAGCAGGGCATCCGGCACGAGAGCTTGTTTTAGATGTCTTTGCAGGTGAAAAAAGCATTGATCCTGCATACGATGAATTCAGATTAGAGGTTATTGAGTCGAAGCCGCCCGTTTGTGTCCGAAAAGATGCTTTTGATTTTTTAGAAGGGATTGTCTTGTTTCAAGAAAAAAGATATTCTCTGTTGCCTGAAAATGTTGACATTACACGAATCGAAGGCGGCAGTTCTACTTCCATACGGCTGGAAATGCCGGGAGATTTGCATTATAACCTCCTCGGTGATAAACATAACAGCATTGAGTATGCGAATGGGAGTATTCTGTACGATTTAAAAGATAAGAATCTGGAAGCCATTATTAATGGACAAAGGAAAACATTACATTTGCCGCAACTGAATTTAGAGAGCATCTTCCTGGGGGGTTTAAATTTTCCAAACTTTAGAGATCAATTACAGACGTATCCTAATGCAGTTATGGAATTAGGCAATTCTTTGGAGCTTTTTACTGATAATGTCATTCGCGGGATGAATTTAGCGTTGCAGACGGGCGAGCCTACTGAACGGGGGATCGAATTGGCATTTAAACTTCGTGGTCTCTTTGAAGAGATTCTTCCCCAATATGTGAGCGACGATGGGGTTATTTCACCTGAAGAATGGGAAAAAATCGAGGATGCTGTTGCTCGGGAAATTACTATTTTTCAGGAACGAGAATTAAGCAGCGAGGAGAGTAAAGTTTTAAATTCTGAAATTGATCTTTTTCAAGAACAGTTCACGCAATTACGGAAAACATACCCTCTTATTGATAACAGTTGGAGGATCATCAGCGCTGATGATCCTTTTTCTTTGATCAAATGGGGGGGGATAAGTGTTGCTGATGCTTACAGCATGCTGTCAGCTTTGGATCCTGCTCTTTACGAGCTTAATATCGGGAAAAACGAGGTTTTTTTTAAGACTAAGGACCTTCAGAGCACGCTTGATGGATATTCTTCTAATTTTAGCGAGCTGAGCTATGGAAAAGGAAGAAGACTGATTGAAACTCATCATGATACCATCCGGATGGCAGCTGTCGGAAGAGCAGAATTGAGAGCAATTCTCTCCGGTGGAGCAGAAGTAGCACGGTACTGGCCAGAACTATTTGAACAGGAGTTAGATATTGTGACTTTAATTTTAGCGATTGATCCACAATTCATTGATCTTGATATCGGAGCAGCAGCAGAGTTTGCCTGCAAGCTGCGAAGCACACGAGGGCAAGGCTTTATGACTGAGTTTGTTCGAGATAATTATACTCTGGGCATGACTATTTCCTTCGGAACAATCTATGATAATTTTTCGCAAGGCTCTGCTTCTTTCACTGGCTCTGCAGACAGCGATCAAAATCTGATTGCCGCTGATTTTGCGGGAAATTTAACCATCCAGCAATTTCTCAGAAAGCAGCAAGTAGCTGGTTTTTTTCTGCAGAAAGAGACAGAAAATTACTGGTTTGAGGCAAGGGTTAACACGACGTTGGAACAAGCGGTGAAACTTTCTCAATATTGGGGCGGAACTTGGAAATTTCGGTCTACATATACGGCTGCGGTGCGGCAAAATGCCTGGTCGTATCAGAAATCTCTAGCGAGAGAAGCTTTTGCAACGCAAGATGTCAGCAGCTCATGGCGTGGCGGGTTGAACTTTGGAATGTTGGATTTAATTCTTTTCACCGACTTTGAACATCTTGGAACTGGATTTCTTCTCAATACGTCTAAAAAGGCTCTGTATGGGGAATGTTCCTTTGGCGACTCTTGTCTTGCTACAACCAGAATCGCTTTAGATCAAAAATTGGATGAAAAAAGGACAAAAGAGTATTTTCTCGCACTGCAGCATCTTAAAGATTCTCCATTAGCAGGTGTCGAGGCTCTGCGCGAGCATGAACAGTATCTTTTCAATATCCGTAATCCAGGATTGTTCTTAGATTTTAATTTTAAGTATACCTTCGCTGATATTTTCCCATGGGATAAAGTTGCTCAAGCACAGGTCGGCTTGCTTATGGCTGAACCGCATACGTCCGGAAATATTAATCTTTATTTCGGCTTGAAGTATGACGGTGATTTTAATGATGTCCATGGATTTCGTATTGATATTGGTTCAAAATATTGGGATAGTTACTTTAGTTTAAAGTCAACGAAAGATGAGGTGAGGAATACAAATTCGATTCAGGGCAGTGCGGGGGTTACGTTTCATTTAGGCATGATTGAGATCATGACCCGGCATGAATTATTCCCGGCGCCATTAGATGATGAACCAGAGTATGTTGAAACAGATAGGGGGTATAAAATAAAAAGGGAGGGTGATTATCGTGCTCTTTTCGAAGTTCGCGGCATCTTTTGAAACCACTGTTATTCCACTTGTGTTGCACCAGTGAAATTCTGGGGTGCTCAAAAACTCCGCATGACGTATGGTCATCATGCCCCCCATCTGTGACGGATGGTTTTTGACATTTAATTTTAATAGCGTCCTACACTCTTCTATTTTTAGAAAAATTTATGAAAGGAGGTAAGAATTACATCATTTATGCGTGTATCTGATTTAGGTATCCAATCTTCAATGAGGAAATGTATGTTCCTGTACCAAGCGTGAATTTTTATGGAAGACCTTTTTGACAAGCTTTCGGATCTGGAGAAGGAGAGTATCAAGCGAGGCATCCCGATTATTGGCAGAGAAAAAGGGATGTGGCTGTGGCAAAAAATAGAAGAACATAAACCCGCAGATATTCTGGAGCTTGGAACGGCAAATGGCTATAGCGGCAGTATCCTTGGCAGTGAAGGAGGAGAACTTCTTACTATCGAAATTAATGAGGAAATTGCAGAAGAAGCGATGCGGAATCTCAGTAAACTTGATATTAACGCGCGAATTATCATGGGGGATGGAGTGGAAATCGTCAACAAATTTGCTCTTAAGAATAAAGACATTTTTGATCTTATTTTTATTGATTTTCATAAGAAAGGGTACTTTAAAGTATTAGAAGCATGCATTACTTTGGTCAAGAAAGGCGGATATATTATTGCTGATAATATTACTTTTGATGCCTGTCAGGATTTCAAGCAGGCAGTTCTTTCCCATCCGCAGTTAGAAACGGAAATCATCCCCATTAAAGATGGATTAAGCTGCAGCAGAAAGATTGTTTAATTTTTTAGAGTTAATATTTCAGTCATGTTATTTTCTCTGAAAGACTGAAATGAGTGCAATATTCTGAAGGAAAGTTTCAGGGGTACATTTTGCTTCTTTAAGCCTCAATAAGAATAACACTTAAAATTCCTAATCCGATCCCAACTTTATTTATCGAAGACAAATCTTCTTTGAAATATAAAACACCGACCAGAACAATAATAATCAAATTCAAAACAGTAAATACAGAAATCGCTTTTGACAGAGATTCGTATTTTAGCGAAATCACCCAAAAAATGCTCCCCACAAAATAAATAAAAAGTCCAGCATAAAGCAAAATGCTTATACTTTCAACAGACCATTTTTTTAAAAGGATGTCTCCAACGACTTCAAGAGCGACTGCCAAGGCGATTAAGCCAAAGAAAATTAATTTTAAAGCGATTTCTGATGCCATAAGAAGCTTTACCTTCTCTGGGAAAAGTCGCTTCCTTTTTCTTTGATAATTTTTTCTATAATTTGATTATTTTGCGTTTGTAATGATTCAATAATCGGCAAAGCCATTTCTTTTTCCGTCGAAAGGATGGTAAAAAGCTGTTTATTCAAGTGAAAGCAATTATTTACTAAGGCGATGTTTTCTTCATGCTGCCATTCCAAGCGGTTAAAATTAAGAAGGTGAAGCAGTTCGAGAAATTTTTCAAAGGAACGGATAATTCCATGGTAAATAAGTTCCTTTTGAGTCGGATCTAATACCGTGGTAAAGTCGTTTTTTTCATCTATTTTAAAGAGCAAAAGAATTTCTCTCAGCACATCTTCAAATGGGGCAAGGTGAATGGAGAGTTCCTGAAGGTCACGCCGGCGCAATTTTTTTTCTTCTAAAATATCAATGATTGCTCCTATTTTCTGCCGCGCCAGCAGAAGAGAAGAACGGGTTCTGTTGATTTTTTCTTTTAATGATAGATCATAAATCTCATGAATTATCAAGTTCTGCTTAATGGAGACAAATTTTGAAGTAACAAAGGCAAGAAGCAGCAAGCCAAAAATTACTTCTGCGAGGGAAACCATTTTATAAGCGCCGATGGGAATAATGTCTCCAAATCCGGTGGTTGTGGCGGTGATAAAACTGAAATAAATATGGTCAAAGATGAGAGAGACCGGTTGTTTTGTTTCAGTATACAATAAATGCGATGTCTCAGTGGAGAAAAAGTAATAAAAAAAACCGAACAGTGTAATGACTAATGTCCAGAGAAGGAAGATGTAAAAAAAAGTCAATTTATCCAGCCAAGTATTTACCTTTTTCTGGTGGTGTTCTACAAATTTGTCTAATGTTTCTTTCATCTCTTTGCGGCTTTTGGAATTCATGTCTTTTTTATACTTTACGGTTTAAAGGAAATATTACTCATTAGTGGCAAAATATTTATATACTTCTCGTGATCAAAGTAAATCTATGGGCAGTAAAGAACAAAGTGAACCACTAGGCAGATACGGGATGATTGGAGCGACGGAAGCGATGTTTAAAGTTTATGATTTCATTAAACGTGTTGCTCCTACTGATGTTCCTGTTTATGTATTTGGTGAAACCGGTACAGGCAAAGAATTAGTGGCTCGAGCTCTGCATACGGAAGGAAGAAATAGCATGCCTTATTTAGGTATTAATGCGGCTCGATTTAAAGGAAAGGGAGATGCGCTGGAAGTAGAATTATTCGGAACTGCTGGCAATACATTCACAGGAGTTAAAAAAAGCAATGGAATCTTTGTGCAAGGAGATAATGGAACACTTTTTCTTGATGAAATTTCGGAAATCGAAGGGCCCGTACAGGCTCGTTTATTAAGGGTTCTTCAGGAAAGAGAAGTAGTGCCTGTTGGTGGAAATTATGCTGACCCACAAACTGTTGATGTTCGTTTAGTTGCCGCGGCTAAAAAACCACTCGTTAGTTATTTAGAAGAAGGAATTTTGCGGGAAGATTTTTATTATCGCCTTCAGGGCATGGTGATCTCTCTCCCACCGCTTCGGGACAGAAGGAGCGACATCCCTCTTTTAGCAGATCATTTTTTGACAACGTATAAAGAAAAAATGAATAAACCAAATCTTACCTTCGCTCCAGATGTAATGAATTGGCTTGCGGAGCAACCCTGGCCAGGAAATATCAGACAATTAGAACATGAAATCGAATCTGCTGTTGCTTGGAGCCAAAGTGGACAAGTGCAGTTGGATGATTTTCCACTTTATAGGGTTCCTGTAGCCCCGTTTAATGGAAATACATCCTCTAAATTAACAACTTGGAAAGAATTTACACAAGCAGAAGGGGAGAGAAGAAAAGAATTCTTGAGAGAAGCCTTAGAAAGTCATGATTGGATAGTAAAGCATGCGGCTCATTCATTGGGTATGCATGGTAACTGGTTAGGTCAGCTGGTTAACAAATTAGGAATAAAAAGGTCTAAGAAGCAAAGAATGTAAATTCACTAAAATACTATCTCAGATATCTTTAAATACTTCTGCTCTCTATATAAAGTATTTCCTAGATTAAGAGAATTTTGAAAAACTCAAAATTCTGACAGATAACTTTGCAATTTATTCGCAAAATCATGCAAATTTAGAGCAGGAAATCAATTTTGCAAAGTTCTCTTAAGAAATGGGTTAAGAAAGAGGTGAACGGTTATGTTGTACGTCCATAAACTGAATCAGCTTACCGTTAAAAGCGCAGAGGTGGAAAGTGTCTATCTTATTCGCGAGCTTAAGCAAAAAGCTTCTTTTCCACTCCAAGAGAAACATTTTACTTCAATTTTTCAGGAATTTTTTATTTCACCAACGGATAAAAATCTTATGGAACAGGCCATTTCTCTGCTTCCTCTGACAATCGAGAAAATTGAGATGATTTCGACTGAAAAGAATCCTCTGCATGAGTCGTTTAACCTGCAAAGGTCGGTCCAGATCTTAAAGGAAATGCCTGCTGCATTAACGAATAATTTGCATTACACGCAGGAGATCTCTGAATGGCAGAATGGAGCATTTATTCCAGATACTGTGGCGTTGTTGAATATAATACCCCGCTTGCGGACAAAGGAAGAGAAAGTAGGACACAATACAAGATTAAATACGCCGTTTCAAAAAATCTTGCGAAACACTGATTTTGCTTTTCGCAGCAATGATATTGTGAATGAAGGCCACGTTACAGCAATACAGGGGTTAAGCGAGAGTATGAATAAAGGATTTTTTTTCCATTTTTCATTGGAAGAAGAACTTAGGAAAGTTGATTTTAATAGCCTAAAATTGCGTTTGCCGGCAGCGAAAATCACTGAAGCCGAAGAGATTCGAGGAGACATTCAGATATTGCAAAAAGGAATCGAGCGCGCTTACGATGTTAATATGCGGATGGTGAACAAAGCTTTAGTTTTGTATGCTGCCGTTAAGTGGATGAATCAGGGGCAGGCGTAGATTATCAGAACACTAGCTAAGACTTCAAAGGAAATTTAATCTTTATCTGCGCTATACGCAACAGCAAGGTTACCAATAAACTCGAGGTGTGTTACTTTCTTAATGTGCTCAGGAAGCAATGGTTTAACGCCTAAACATTTTTCGATGTAATCTTCACGGGCTCTATTACCAGCAAGGTTCCGCGCCAAAGTTTCATTTCTAATGAGCTGGGGGATTTCCGCCGTGCCGATGCATCCATATCTCTGTCTTAATTGTTCAATGGGATCCATTTCTTGCGGTCCTGAAATAGTTGAGTTATATGCAGTTGTATTGTATGTTGGATGGACGCCGGCGCATCCAAGCATTGTATTTATGACAAGAGCGGTTAAGCTCAATAACACATTTCGCATTCTTAAAGAAATTCTAAAGCAGATTTTATGGTTTTTCATACAATTTTTTGGTATTTATTCATTGTCAAGAAGAAAAAGTCTTCTTTCGTTGCTAAAAATGAAAAAATGATCCCTTTACCTTTAAAGTAGTCTGCTTTCTTTGATTTTATAGCTTCATGTTTGAAGAGACTAGTTTCGGAATAGATGGAATAAAAGTAGGAAGAAGAAAACTGTTGCAGTTTACTGCTTGCACCATTGCTTCAAAATTGCTCACTATGCCAACTCCCGTTTTTGCCAAACCTTCTCGCTTGGAATTGCTTGTTACTTTCCATGATGATCGTCTTTCTTCCATCGTTCCCGAGTATCAGCGAGCAGTGCGATATTGGGACGATGACGGCCTTTCCATTTGGAATTATTTGGAAACGGCAGCGGCCAAGGAACGTTTTGCACGTTATGTGATTAAAATGGATACTTTGAATAAACAAGAGTATATTTATGATTTGGAAGATGAAGAGTATAAAACAAAAAATCCCGGCAAAAAAATCGATGAGGAACGTCCTTTCGTCTGCCGTCATTTTGCTCGTAAAATGTATTATCGTTATCGAAAGCTTGAAGAGCATTTAGACTGGACTGCCAGCGATGAATTATATAAAATAGGCCGCGCACCTCAAAAATTTCGGATTCCCATTCGGGAAGTCGAAGTAACTTTTCCTTTAGCTTCTGAACATAAACGACCGCATGCGGTTTCTGCGGTGTATCTTGGCGGAAATTCGTATCAGGCTGAGAATTGGCTCTTTTTTGATCCGCAAAGCGACGGAGTGCTTTTTCGTTCGTTATCATATCAATGGGATGGAAAAGGGAACATTTTTACAATCTATCCTGACCATAAGCTTCCTTTAGATAAGGAAACAAAAAGCCCGATTGAGACGTATGCTGCTTTAGAAAACCCAAGCGTCGTTAAGTTTGCGATAAATAAAAATGGCAACGTTGTTCCGGTCTTTGGCACCGGGAACCAGATTCTAACCAAAGGTATTTATCAACATGATTATGCGTCAGTAGAAAGTCAGTTTCCATGGTCTGATCAGAAAAAGACATTGACAGTCATTCAAGCTTCTGGTAATTTTACGTTTGATGAAATCATGCTTTTGTTAGAAAAGAGGAAACGTTAGCAAAATAATGATTGTCGTTAATAAATGATGGCTACCACGACACCTTGAATGTCTTCAAAGCGTACTTTGTAAGGATCCTGTACTGTCGTGTTGTCGCCTTTCACTGTGAAATATAACCCTTCTTTATCTTCAGCTTGGGCGATCACACGATGAATAAAAATTTCTTGTCTGGTTTTATACGAAATGATATCTCCAATATGGATGTCCTGCGGTTTTTCCGGGAGAATTTCTATCGCGTGCGCATTTTCATCGAGAAAAGGATCCATGCTGTTGGTGTTTGTGAATTTCGCCCAGGTAGGATTATATACCGAAAAAATAACTTTATCCTGATATACTTTGATTTGCTCTTCTTTAATCCAGTCGCTGGGAGAGTTTTGTTCGGGCGGACTGATGAATGAAAGATTGAGTTCGGAAATAACAAGAAGAGCAGAAAAGACAATTAAACTCAAGTACAAGAGGATTTTAAATGATTTTTTCATGTTTTAGCAGAACAACAATCAACTCTCAGTTTAAATAAAGACTTCTTTTTAAACTTTTCTTAGTTAATCACTAAAAAGTGGCACTGCTGTGTTGATTTTCCCACTATTTTTGGAACTTTCCCGGCAAATATTTTTCTCTACAAAAACCTTTATATAAACATCTATAACCTCATTATTGATAGAGTGGGAGAGCTAGGCTGGCGCGCTAGCCCTGCGTTGTGACCGTGAATGGGCTTTACACGGAGCCGAAACCTAAAGAAGGGTTGTTGCTGTTGTTGCAGTCCTTTGCTGCCTCGTAGACAACTTGTCCCGTGGGATGGACTTGAGCGGAACCAGGTCAGATCCGGAAGGAAGCAGCCTTAATGTTCGATCTCCATGTTCATGGGGGTGCAAGTTCGAGGGGCGCAGAGGGTTCACCTGTCGCTGCAGTAATGATTCGACTAAGGGTGTGCCCCTAAACTCTTTCTTATTCTCAACAGGGAAAACTATCTCTTTTTGTACAAGAATTTTCTGCTTCAGAGTAGAGAAAGTCACATCATTCAAACGCACAGTGAAACAATGATCTTACCGGCGCACAAGAAGCAGCGGCTTCTTTGTGGAATAGGCGGAATATTTAAGGTATTTTATTAAACGCAATTAAAACTGCGTTTAATAGTTGTTATATGTAATTGAAAGTGCTCTCTACCTGCTTGTAATTTTTCAGAAAACCATATAAACCAACATCATTTAATTATCATATTATGACAATGCCATCTGTGACTAAAGAATTAAAAGGAGCTGTTTTTGAAACAGGATACAAAGTTTTTGAAGAAAAGGGGCTTGCTATTATTTGGATGAGTGTGGGGAATCCTTATTTTAATCCTGAAGTTATCAAAAATATCGTAGAGTTTTGTTCAAAGAAATTTTCTAAAATAAGGATTCTTGTTCCTTTTGAGCCTGCACAATATACTTTTCAAGCTCTCGGCTATGATGAAAATAAAGCCAAGAGTAAAGCTCGCTTAAATTCTAACAGGCTCAAAAACCACACTCAAAGAGTTTTAGACCAAATAAAAAACAAAAGCTCGGATATTAAAATCATTGATTGGAGTGAAGATATTTTACCCAAAGAAGAATACAAAAAATCGCTAAAAGAAATTGAAACTTTGTATTCTACAAATAAGCTTTTTCAAAAAGATTGCGATGCAACAACAGAACAAGTTTTGAAAGATAAAACAAAAAAGGATGTTGATTTTGAAAAAGCAGTTAAGATAGGGGTAAAATATCTTCTTGAAGAACTCGCTTTTGTTTTAGCAAGCCCCTTAATATTTGATGTTTCAAAAACAGCCTATATTTATCATCACAGATGGCCTATCTATGAAAATTTAGTCAATGGAGAATATGATAAAAAGGTTAGAACCGATGTTGGTTTTCTTTTAGTAAAATAATCTTATGACGAGAGCACTTTCAACTTCTCCGCTTCGCTCCGACCACGCTGCGCTCTCGCTTCACTGCGTTACGCTCGGGACATATAACAAGGGAAGCCGTCCCACAATCCTTTTCTAAACTCTAAAATTCACAAATAAAAAATGG
>CAZCXW010000048.1:0-10373 GCA_964502785.1 uncultured Methanosarcinales archaeon
CTCTGAATAAAGAACAGTCTCTCATATTTCTTGGTGATAGATCGGATATCTTCATTCCTCTCCTGGGAACAAAATGGACTGGAACTCCGCTGGAAGCAATCTGAGAATACGCCGCTTCCTATCCTGCAAGGAAGAATGGGATTCTGCCGCCGGGAAATGAACTCGCTGAAGTTCTTCATCAGTGACTGAATGATCCTGTGCCAACAAGAGGATACATCACAGAATCATTTAGACCGCGGCATCTTGAAGTTGTTCTTATTTCCAATCCCGCACCAGAGAGAAGGCTGGTGGAGGATCCTTATGCTTTGACTAAAATCTATGTTGTTGGACAAAGCACGGAAGTTGCTCCACTGACGATTACAGCATATGTCTCCACTCCAGAGCAGCCAGCTTATTTTTGCACATCCGAAGAAATCTGGAACGAATTTTCCAAAAAGAACACCAAAGGAAGAAAAAAAACAACCATTGAAGATCTTATTATCTCGGCTATTATCGCGATTAGCAAATCTTCAGGCGCGTATCGAATCGGTGATCCTTCCGAATTTGACATCACCACAGTTCCATTTGAAAAGCCGTCAGGGAATAATGCGTATGATCGTTTTGATGCTGAATTTATTGCACCCCTCTATAAGAAAGCAATGGACTTAATGAGGAAATGATATTCAATTCTCAAGTTAGGAATTTTTGACACGTTTATAACTTCAACAATGTAAAGAAGTATACTAAAAATCATTAGAAATCGAACATATTAATGATTTTTATATATCTAAAATGCGCCAAATGATGTTTGAATTCTAGCGCATTTTAGTATATATCTTCCATCATCTTCGCTTAAGATTATCCTCCGTAACAAGCAAAGGTAGTCTTCAATGCGTTATAAAACCCAAAGGCTATCTGTGAACATTTGAACCACTCCCGAATATGATTTTCTCTTTATGAAGAAAGATTAACTCATCATCCCTTTTGGGAATTTCCCCTGCATTTTCTTCATTAACTTGCTAATGTCTCCTTCTCCTTTCATCATTTTCATTAATTTCTTGGACTGCCGGTATTGTTTCAATAATTCCCGAACGCCATTTATTCCAACTCCTGATCCTGCTGCGATGCGGTCAATCCGTCCTGAGTTCATAATATCCGGATCTTCTAATTCTTCCTTTGTCATGCTGTCCATGGCATACCGCCATTTCTCTAACTTTCCTTCCTGAACGTCTAATAATTCTTTCGGCAGCTGCAAAGAACCCATCCCGGGAATCAAATCTACTAGTTTGCGAAATGAACCCATTTTCTTCAGAGACTGCATTTGTTCATACAGATCAATAAGATTGAAATCGCCTTTCAGGAACTTTTCTTTCATGTCTTCCGCTTTTTCTTCAGAAATGACTTCTTTCGCTTTTTCTAAAAGTGATTCCAGATCACCCATGCCGATGAGTTTTCCCACAAAACGCTGAGGATGGAAAAGTTCCAAATCGTCAATTTTCTCTCCTATACCAATGAAACATATGGGGGCTTTCGTCACCGTACAAGCTGAAAGCGCTCCCCCGCCTTTAGCCGTGCCTTCTAATTTTGTTACAATCACGCCAGTAACATGGCAAGCATCGTGAAAAGCCTGCGCTTGCTTCTGCGCAGCTTGCCCGATATCCGCAGAAATGACTAATAATCGTTCTTCAGGCTCGCTGGCCGCATTGATTTGGTCCAGTTCTTGAATTAATTCATCGGAAAGAGCATCTCGTCCTGCAGTATCGATAATAACAATATCATAATCCTGCAGCTTTTCTTCAAATGTTTTGTAAATAGTTACTGCGTCTTTTTCTTTTTTAATGCCAAAAAAATCAACTCCGACTTGCTGGGCAATCTGCTCTAATTGATCATAAGCTGCAGGCCTCCACGTGTCTGTTTGAATCACCGCTACTTTGTATCCGCGTTTTTTGTAAAATTTTGCTAATTTTCCCGCCGTCGTTGTTTTTCCGGAACCAAACAACCCTACAAGCATAAGTTGTGTCGGTTTTTTTGTAATCTTAATTTCACGTGTTTCTTTGCCTAAGAAATTTGTTAGTTCTTCATAGACAATTTTGATTAATTGTTCTCTTTTCGTAATTCCGGGAGGCGGATTTGTTTTTGCCCTTTCTTTGATCGTTTTGCTTAAATCAAACACCAGCTGCACATTCGTATCCGACTGCAGTAAAGCCCGCTGCAGGTCTTTAACTAACTCATTGATCAGTTTTTCATCAACGAACAGAGATTTCGTTATCCTTGCTAAAGTGCTTTTTAACGAATCTCCTAGTTTTTCTAATACCATCTTAAGAGAAAATAACGGCTATTTATATAAAAGTTGTGCGTGAGAAGTTGGTTTGAAACCACAGATATTCCACTGGTGTCACGATCCTAACGGACAGCCGTAACATGCTAAGTGCTTGCCTCCGCTCCGTCGTCCGCAGCAGAATGATTTTGCAGAAATGGTATAAGCACTGGAGTTATCGCTATACGTAGAGGAATTTGGACTATATCCTGAAGAGCTTGAGGAATAATAAACCATTTTTTGCTATATCTTTGTCAAATATGAACCTCTTTCAAATATCCAGCAGCACCTTCGCCTTCCATCCTTGCTCAGTCTTCTTCACTTCAAACATATGCATGGTAATCGCTTTAACATCCACCTTCGCTTGATGTTTGATATGGTCTAAGATATCGCCATATGCCTTGCACGTCATGAAAAACTCATTATTTTCTTCTTTAATTGTAACATTGAATTTGCTGAAAATCAGCGATTCTGCATCTTTATAGTACAGCAAATCATCAAGGAAGTCAAATAATAATTTTTCGAGAGTTGAATTTCGAGCGGTGATGGTAATTTCCCTTTTTGGCTTGACAAAAGCAACATTCACTTGGGTGTCTTCCACGGCCAGCGCGCATTGCTCAAATAACTGCTCTATGGTTGGCGCTCTGGCTGTAAATAAAACATCGGCAGTGTGGTCATGAAAAGTATAGGAACGTTCCATAACGAATCTGAGATGAGAATGGGTTTTTATATTTTTGGATTTTCTTCTACCTGAATCGGGTTAACATCAAGTTCTTTTTTTGATTTATAGACAAAATAACCGAGAATAACGAACGTAACCACTGGTGAGAGCCAAGCTGGGATGTGCACGCCAAACCCATCTGCAATCATTACTCCGCCTAAGCCTAAAATAGAATACATTGCTCCATTTTTGAGGTATTTGTATCTTTTAACTCTCTCGATATTTCCCATTGTCAACTGCCTGATAACTACTGCTCCCAGACCATTGCCAATGAGAATCAAAGGAACAGATAATGTAAATGCAAATGCCCCCAGCACGCCGTCGATAGAGAAAGTCATGTCAATAACTTCCAAATAAAGGATCTTGCTCCAATCGCTTAACCCTTCTCCGTGCATCATTTCATGCTCCGCTTTTTCCGCATTTTGCTTGAAACCATGAGTGATAAAAAAAGCGGTTGAACCAATAACTGCGCCAAAAGCCATAAAAGGATTTATTTTTAATGAGAACCAGGTAATTACCGTGAGAATAATAGAAACAACAGCATAGAACCAAACGCCCTGCCGATGAAAAAATTTTTCGGCATGCAGCCCATAAATTTTTGGTTCCAAGAATAGCCAATGGAAGAAAAGAAAGATAAGAAATATCCCGCCTCCCATAAATAAAATAGGAGCTGATTGCTCGACAGCTTCTAAAACACTCGTATCAGAACTAAAAGTTGCCATCAACGAGCCTATAAACCCCAAATTAGGTGTTGTAAACCAGATAATCAGCCAAGGCAAAAGACCTCTGACTATAAATACGGCAAAGAGGATTCCCCACAATAGGAACCAACGCCGCGCTCGTTGCGACATTGTCCTGAGAACTTCAGCATTGATGACTGCATTATCTATTCCGCTTACAACTTCAAATAAGCATAATCCAAGAACAATAAGAATGCTGTTGAAGATGTCAAAGGCCATTTTGAATTAGAAGTTTTATTGATTTATATATTTTAGCGTAAAAAATTATTTAATTGGTCTACGATCTGGTGGGACATAAATACTCTCTAATTTGTTTCCATAACTTGCTTTTACACGTTCTAAGACATCTGTTATTTTATAGTTTCCTTTGACATCGATAAATCCCAGCCTGATTAAGTCTGGATCGTCTCCGGCATCCGGAAAAGTAGGGTATGCTTTAGCTACTCCTTCGACTTTTGTTATCTCCTCACACAAAGAAGGCAAATCTTTAGCTTGCATGTCTGATTTAAATATGAAAGATATATCTTCAACCATGGACAGTAAAGTAAATGGAAAGAACTATTTAATTTATTGTATACTCAAAGCACTAAATATCTGAAGAAACTCATCCTTAAACTCCTTAAATTTCTTCATCTTTATGGCTTCCTTCACTCTCTCCATGAATTCCTGCATGAAAAACACGTTATGAATTGTGTTCAAGCGTTTTCCTATGGGCTCTTCTATTTTTGATAAATGATGTAAGTATGCTTTCGTATAATGCTGGCAAGTATGGCATCGGCATTCTTGTTCAATGGGTGTAAAATCAGCCGCGTACTTTTTCTGTTTAAGGTCCAATTTTCCTTTCCAGGTTAAGAGTGTTCCATGTCTTGCCACTTGAGTTGGATACACAGAATCAAAACAATCTATTCCTTTTTCAATACATTCTAAAATATCTACGGGAGTTCCTACCCCCATTACGTAATGCGGTTTATCTTGTCTAATGTAAGGAATTGCTGCATTTAACGCTTTATACATTTCTTCTTTAGGTTCGCCGATCGCTAAACCACCTATAGCAATCCCGTCAAAATCGAGACTACTGATGAAGCGGGCGCTTTCTTCTCTCAGATCAGGATAAAAGTTTCCTTGCACGATACCAAAAAGCAACTGGGAAGATTTCCTTTCTTTCTTTAATTTCTTATGAATCTTTAAACAGTCGGCTCCCCAGAGGTGCGTGTTTTCCATGGCAATTCTCGCGTCCTCTTTGCTGATGCCAAATAAAGACATATCATCGAGCATCATGGCAACGTCACTGTCTATTGTAATTTCGATGTTCATAATTTCTTCAGGAGTAAGAAGAATTTGCTGCTGATCATACGGACTGCGAAAATAGAGACCCTTTTTATTTTTCTTCTCAAAAATGGAACGCGAAGATTGAAAACCGCCACAGTCCGTAAAAATAGCTCCATTGAAATTCATGAATGAATGCAATCCGCCTCCTTTCCTAATGATATCTATCCCCGGTCTTAAGCTCAGCAGCAGGGCATTCGCAATTAACACTTTGACATTTGCATTGCGGTAATCATCCGTTGTTATGAGTTTGCCTGTCGCTTTTGTAGCGCAAGGCATATAGAAAGGAGTTTCGATAATGCCATGAGTTGTTTGCAATAATCCTACGCGAGCCGATCCATCTAGATGAGTTATCTTAAAATGAGACATGCCTAAAAAAACAGTGTATATTTTATAAAATCTGCTTTTTTTATCAGCGTATTCACTGGTGATATGTCTATTGACTGATTGTGGGTAGTTTTCTTTGACATCATTAGAAATCAAACATATTCAGGAGTAATTCTCTTTCAACGGCGTTCTTTGTGCTAAGGAATTTAATCTGAAAGTTTTCTTGAGGCATATTTATATAAAGATAATTTCTTTAATAAGAATTATAGAAGAAGTTAGACAATACTACTCTTCTATGTTTCTCTCCAAAGATATTTGAATTCGCTCAGGTGTAACTATAAAATTACCTCTTTTATCTATAATAATACCATTACGGATTACTTTTTGAGCTTCCTTTTTCAATAAAGATTGTAAATCTGCGTCTGTATTAACTTTCTTAGGATCAACTTTCATCTGAAGAATTCCCCCATTCCAAATCGGCATACTTGAGCGTTCATCATACAATTGAGGATTAAGGTACCAAATCTGTCTCCTGAGCAATCCCAATAAAGTATCATTTTCTTCAGGTCCATGGTAATAAACTACTAATTGATACATTTTAGTATAAATTTTAAAGTTATTTTAAAATCTTTTCATGAATATTCACTGAAATATATACTCAGCATAATAATCATTATTGTCTTCTATAGAAATCTTTATTAATGATATATTGAATGGTAAAATTGGTGATGTTATTATGTTAAAAGATAATGTTGTTTTGGATGCAAAGTTTGAAGGACCGAAAGAAGCTCTTTATGTTGGTCTTGATAAAGCGGTTGATGCTGCTTTGCTGGCAAAAACAGGAATGATGCCAGAGCGAGTAACGTTTGCACAGGCTAGATATACTGCTACATTAAGACCATTAGTGCAATCCCAGTCGATAGCAGTAGGAGCTGAAGCGGCAGTGTCATCGGCAGAAGAGCCAAGGTATATCGGAAGCAGTTCCAGGAGCATTGATGATGCTCTGCAAAATGCAGTATCACGGATGCCTGAGGGGAATAAAGATTATGATCCTGAAAAAATTAGCGTTTCTGTACGGAGAACAGCCGAAGTTCCGTATTTTATTCTTCCCATAGTCGTAAGATCGATGGATAAAACAAAATTAGCAGAATACACAACTCGTGCTATTGAACAATTGGCAGATACGTATGGGAACCGTTTAAATAGACATCCTGATTCAGTGATCTTCACTGTTACGCACACAAAGAAGGATTACAAGAATGATACAAACATTCCAAAAGAAGGAATTTCTGAGAAAGATGTTAGGGGATCTGTTGCTGAGAGTTCAGTATCCATTGATGATGCGATACAAACAGCAGGAAAAAAACCACGACGAGTAAAAAGCACTATATTCAAACAAAACTCAGAAATGATTGTGTATGGGTTTCCCGAAACACAGGAAGTCGCAGGAACTTTTAGCCGGATACAGGTCCAAGAAGTTACATATGCTGTGCCACTAGTCGTAACTGGAAGCAAGTCCTCAAGACTAATGCCTCCCAGGGCAGCATCTCCAGCAGGCGCAGAACCAGCGCCTCTTTCTAACTTGACAGGTTTGATGTGAGTTTTTCTATTATTTTTTCTTTATATTTTTGTAAATATAATTCTTGTTGCGTCATGGCAATATGACCTAAGAATTCTGCAAAGATTCGTACATAGCCGGCAAAGACGTTTTTTTCGGCATCAGCGCCGAAAGCTGCCGTTGTAATTTCATTGATTTTATGTTCTCTTCCTTTTATTTTTCTCTCGTAAAAAATCAATCGATCAATAGCATCGTTCAAGTACGTTGGCTTGTGCTGAAGGATGTGCTGCAGCCTTTCTTGTTCGTTTTCTAAATTTAAGAAGGCCACAACACGTGGATCTTCTAATTGATTTGGCCTTAAGAAAAATCTTCTCGCACTTGCTCGGGTCGTGCGTTTAATGACCTCAGCAGTTTTAGCATAATCGGCAAAAATAGGATGTTTTGTTTTGAGATTAGTAATTTCTTGATCTCTTTGTTTTGGTGTTAAATACTGCTCACGGGAACCTTTTTCATGTTGATAAATGGCTTCCGCAGAAGACATGGCGTTGATCAATTCACGATGTTCAGATTGTTGTAATTTTGTCCAAGATTTTCTCGCCGCATTCAATCGCGCTGAATCTTCAGGAGAAAAAGAAATACTACTTTTCATGAGAACTGTCTCAAATTGAGCCCGTTTCTCCAATGGTATTTCCGCCAACCCTGCAATAAGAGAATCAATATCTTCTGCTGGAAGCTCAAACATCGGAACAGGAGATACAAAGTCAGACCAGACCATACCTTTACAATAATATCCAATAATTTCTTCCCCTGCAGTTTGATTATTATTATCTACAGTAATTTTATATTCTAATCCTCTGCTTTTGATGCCTGGCCTCTCTAACAGTAGTCTTGAAACAATCTCTCCTTGTGTTGAGCCTGACTGATCAGGAATAAATTTTAGATACCATGGGACTTCCATCGGTTTTTCGCTTTGCCACGAATCAATAAAAGCAATCGCAATCCGTTGCCCAGGAAGAAGAACTGCTTCCGGACAAGTGCGCAATGTATTAACTTGCATGACAATCTCTTCTTCATGACTTTTGATTGATTTTATAAAATCGTATTCCTCAATTCTATAATCTCTTCGGTGTGTTCTTTCTTGTTCTGCAGCAAGATTCTCGACAATGAGGGTATTATCAGTTATTGTTGCAGGCCCGTACATTCTTAGTGCTTGATCAATTACCCAGAGTTCCTCTTTATCAGCAGTGCTAATATTGACTACGGCTAGACTATGACCAGCACGATGTGAGCTATTTTTTTTCATTAAACCGATAAATTCAACGAGATACGCCTCCAAACCGCTGGCTTTTGCCACTGCATAATTCGCAATCGATTGCCCATAGCAATTTGTGCTATTGCTTTCATGCGGCCAGGGAGTCCAATTTCCTGTGTCGAGCGCTTCCTGAAAACCGTATCTATATCGAAGACCATGATAAATCTCTTCTGCTAATCGCTTCTTATCCTTAGCCGGAAGTCGAGTTAATTTCGCAGGCAAACCCTCGTAAAAACTTTTTTTAAAATCACTTTGAAGTTTTGAAGTAACTAAACCCTGATGAGTATGTTCTTGCGGGGAGAGAAGTTTTGCGGCAATATCCTGCGCCCATTCTTCCGTTTCTTTTGGGAAATGCATTTTACATCAATGTTTCTTTTGTAGCTGACTTTGGTTTTACAGGAGGTAGGCTTCTCTCTTCTTTTTGATATGTAAGAGGATCATTGCCCGCGATTCTTAGCCCCCATTGTTCGTATCGTTCTTGCAAAGCTGTTTCAACGACAGCAGGAATAATACGTACTTCTCCATGTGCACTATGTGCTTTTTTCATGAGATCAGCAGGAGAAAATCTGGCTATTCCAAATTCTTTTACTGCGTCTTCTAAATATTGAAAATGTCTGTCAGTAGGAACTATTTTTGTAAATCTATACACTGTGTCACCATCACTCTCCTTCAAAATTTGAATGCCCTGAGCCGTTCTGCTTTCTGAATTCCTAAGATTCAACGAAATGTACATGGAACTTACAAGCAAGGCTTCATTTTCACTTATATTACTTAAAGTATCTTTAGTAAACCCTTCATATGCTGCTGGCTGTTCACGGAGCATGGCTAGAGCTTTTTGAAAATAGAATGAATTTACGGTTTGTGCATCAGCTTGTTTTAATCTTCCTTGAGTCATATGCTTAATAAATTCTTGATTAACCATAACTGTAGAAAGTGCCTTTTTCGTGAAAGTTCTTGATCCTGCGGCTTCTATTTTTTCTACACCAAAAATTTCATTATTATCATCAAGATAAGCAGCGATTCCCTTTACTGTTAAAGACTCTATATTGAGATGATCTTTAACTTCGCTCGGAATTATTCTAACACTAGCTGGTTGTGCAACAACATAATTATACATTTTTACTAATTCTGATAAAATATCAGGTAGTGCATTTAGATTTGTGTTAGTGGTATTATGAGTGGTACTATTTGGTTTTCTTATATCAGGCGGAGTTTGGCTTCTAGGAAAAATATCATTTGGCATTGCTGTTTTTGTAATCACAAAAGGAATAAAATCAGGTCCCGTGTAGCTATTACTTCCCAATCTTTTCCAAATTTCTGAAGCTTTAGGAATAACGTAATGAATTGCTTCGCTTCCACTTTCAATAAGAGCACTGAGAGTTTTGTCTACGGCTGACACGGAATTAATTGAACGATGAAGTTGTTCTCTTTCTTTTTGTGTTTTATCTAATTTTGTAATTTTCTTTTTTAGGGCAACTACCTCAGCAAGTTCCGATTCTTCCATTTCAAGCACTGTTTTTCTCGCTAACGTTGTCAAGCGATTTCTATCTTTCTGCCCTGCTAGCAATTCTTTGTCATACTCATCAAGCATTCCTTTTTGAGTTTTAATTTCCTCGTTAACTTCTTTAATAACTTGTCTGGCGTATCCTTGCTGAAGACTAAGCCAATGGCCAACAATAGATTCCAATTGTGCATCTCCAGATATTGCTGCTATGGTAGCAGAAAGCGCCAATTGTTCACGAATGTCAACATACACTTCAGGTGTAACTAGCTTTGAAAAATCTGGGTTAACTACCGCAGGTAGCTGAACTAGTTTTTTTCTTAAATAAAATCGGGCATTGTCATGCAGTAAAGATACTAAAGAATCTGCACCAATTCGGGAAGCAAAAGGAATTTCATCAGCCATTTTATCACTCAAGAATAAAAAATGACTTTATTTTATAAGGATTTCGTTTCTAAGTTTCTTAACATTTGTATCCTTTAAGACGGTTATTATCAACTGTTCTGCCAAATCGGTAGTTTTTAGTAGAAATCATTCTTACACAAAGAAACCAGAAAGCCCTGTGCTTTAGCACAGGGATGAATGGCTTTCT
>CAZCXW010000049.1:0-10311 GCA_964502785.1 uncultured Methanosarcinales archaeon
CAAACCCCGCCCATTTATGGCGGGGTGAGACGCTTTCGGCGAATTTCTCATGACATCTTATCGATCTTTCTAAGTTCTGCTTCCAATTTTCCTCTAAATGCATCAAGACGTTCCAGAAATTCATCTCGATTTTGAGAACAGGATGTTAAATGGGCAATAACTCTAGGGGTTGTTTGCAGAGCGAGGTAATGATTGTATGTTCTCAATAAATCAAGCGTTTTTTGATCTGTAACCATGTCCGCAACTTCTTCTACAGCAGAAGGATTTTGTTCACGGTATGCTGTTCTTCCTAAGCATTCCATAATTGGTTTAATGACGAATATTCTTGTATTGTATGAATCTTCCCGAGTTTCCTGTTCCAGAGAGCTCTTTTGTGTAGAAGTAGCAGCCATCTCCCAATAGGCATTGATTAAGTTCCAATCAACTTTAACTTCTTCTCCTTCAAATTCTAACCTTTTTCTATCTTCCACAGTTAAATCCTGATCAAACATTCTGGAGACGTTCCCAATTTCATCCTGCCAAAAAAGGAATTTGATTGCTTCTGCGCTTCTCAGAGTGATTCCTTCCAGTATTTCTTTCTGATAGATTCGAGCTACATCCGATGTTCTTGCCGTTGCTTCTGGACTTCTTGTCCATCGCGCTACACGAGCAATATTCCTCGCAACAAGATTCTGTTCCGTTTGGTTTTCATATAATCGCAAAACTATTGAAATATTCTCACCAAATAAATGTGAATATGCTATCTGGGGAGTTTCAAATACGTTAGACACTTGCGGTGATATAGCAGCTTTAAACAAATAATCATGAAAAGTAATCATTCGTAGCAATTTTTTTAAAGAATTCTTAAATCTTTGCTTATTTTCTTATTTTTTATTGGTTCTAGCAATATAATCTGTTAAGGTTTCATGTAGTAGAGAATCTGAAACTGCCCCTCTTACATCCCTTGCGCGAGGATGGTAGGTTCTGTGGTCACTCGAATAATTTATTGAAACAATTCCAGAAATTTTTTTAAACCAATGAGAAATTAAGCCTGTATGATCATCCTCGGCATCGAAAGCACGGCTCATACATTTGGAATAGGTATCATAACCTCTAAAGGAAGAATCCTCGCCAATGTTAAGGATAGTTTTACTTCTACTGATGCCGGGATGATTCCGGATAAAGTTGCCAAACATCATGAAGATGTTTCTGAACATATCTTACAGGAAGCCTTGACTAAAGCAAATCTTTCTTGGTTAGATATTGATTTCATCTCTTATTCTGCAGGTCCAGGCCTTGATCCTTGTTTATGGATGGGATATAACATCGCCAAAAAGTGGGCAAAGCTCTACGATAAAAAAATTATAGGTGTTAATCACTGCTGCGCTCATTTATCCATAGGAAAAATATGGAATAAATTACAAGATCCGATGTACTTATATGTTTCAGGCGTCAATACGCAGATTATTTTTCAGGAAGCAGGAACGTATCATGTCATTGGCGAAACTCTCGACATCGGTCTGGGGAATATGTTGGATAAATTTGCGCGAATTTTAGAATTAGGCTTTCCCGGTGGACCAAAAATTGAAGAAGTGGCGAAGAAAGGAAAATATCTTCCGTTACCTTATGTTGTAAAAGGAATGGATGTTTCTTTCTCGGGTATTCTCACAAAAGTGCAGCAATTATTTCAACAGGGCAAAGCATCGAAAGAAGATCTTTGCTTTTCTGTACAAGAAACCTGTTTTGCCATGCTTACGGAAGTCGTTGAAAGAGCTATGGCGAATACGGGGAAAAAAGAATTATTGTTGGTTGGTGGTGTGGGAGCCAACAAACGATTCTGTGAAATGCTGGACATTATGTGTAAAGAACGAGAAGCTGTTTTCTATAAAGTACCCTCGGATTTAGCTGGTGATCAAGGAGCAATGATCGCTTGGGAAGGATTCTTACGAAAAGAGATGTATGGTGATATCGAAGTTAAGCCGCATTGGCGGGCGGATGAAGTTTAAGTTTTCGTATACTTCATCCCCACACTTCCATTTCTATAATACACCACTCTGCCTACTTCTTTAGATTTTTCTAAATCTATTCCATTAACTTGAAGATGTTTATTGATATGAAATTCCAACGGTTTTTCTTTTACCGCTGTCATTTTTACGCCAAAAGAATAAAATATATTATTTCCTAAGAATTCATGAAATTGCGTAATAAGATACTTGCTTGCTTCTTGTATTGTATCTGTTTTTGGTGGTGTGAGCTGAAGTTTCTTCCGACGAATAAATGTATCCTCATTTAGTTTTACCACCACATTTCTTTCGAGGACAACTTCTGTTTTATTTCCTTTCAATCTTTGTATTTCCTCATTAAAATCTACGGTAATTAGATGTTGCAATTGCCCTTTCTTGATCTCTCCCTTACGATAATGTTCCCTATAAGTGTATTGTACCCTATAAATTTCAACAATATGCGTTACTAACCTCTCCAATGGTTGATCTGGCGGAAAGCGTTCATCAAAAGCAATTTCTTGTAGAAGATCTTTTTCCCGTAATCCAATGGGTGGATTCTTCAGCCATTTCTGATGTTCTTGCCGGTTATCTACACGACTTTCTGAACGATCCCAGAACCCTGAAAAACGTAATTTCCGCATAGATCATTATTAGATTACCATTTCATTAACCTTCGTGGGAAGGAACTTCACCATTTGGCAAAAAAGGAGAGAAAAATGATCTAAAATATTATTTCTACCATTTCTTTTTAAAATAATACCTCTTTTCATAACCAATGGACCTTGATGATATTGTTAAACATTGCAGTTCTGAAATAAAATATATCTTAGCTAATGCCGATTTAAATTTAATTTCCGTCTCTGATAGAGTTGAAGAAAGAATTCCTTCTTATTATGATTCTCGTATTACTATTGGTCTGGCTCATATCACTGAAATTAATCTTGCGAAAATGTTAGGCTCGGCAGATTTGGCTCATGGAGAAACACCTATAGATCTTCTGCTAGTTCCTATTCATCCTGAAAGCACGTTATTTACCAACGAGCAAAAATCAGGAGTAGCTGGATCATTTTTCTATGTTTATGAAGAAGGAATAATTAAACCAGTTTCCATGACGCATCCTATTCCTCTAGATATGATTGATATGACGGCTATAGAATGGAGAAATCCTTCTTTTTTTATTTTTTTTTTTTTTATGATAAATCCTCCTTCCACATATCATCTTTATTAAGAAAAAATCCGTATGAAAGCTCTGCTTCGTGACCACGGAGTCCATGTTCCAGAACAGCAAATAATAGGTTTAGATCTTGATCAGATTGCTGCTGCGCTTACTTATTTTGGGAAACAGAATATAGAATTCGTGGTAAAAGGAAATAGCGGTTTTGGAGGAAAAAATGTTAAGTTATTTTCTCCAGAAGAGTTTGCTGAAGCAGCTTCATTTGCTAAAAATTTAATTGAGCGAAACATCCCCGTTTATGTAGAAAAGCGGATTGTGCCATTGGAATGGAAAGATCCTCAGGGCGTTTTATTAGATTGGAATATACGAACTTTAGTAACACTTTCCGCTGATCCTATATTTATTGATGCCGAAGTTCGTTATCGCCCTTATGGTTTCATTCCTGTTAATGTTTGTCAAGGAGCAAAGATTGAGGAAGTAGATGTGGTTGCCAAACAGACAGGTTTGAATGAAAAAAATATTGTTGATATTTCTCTGCAAATTGCCCGAGCCTACTACGCTTCTTTACCGAATCCTGCTGTAGGGATACTAGGTTGTGATATTATTCCCTCCATGCGCGGAGACGTCACTTTAGAAGTAAGTTCCGGGTACATAGGCGGGTTTGGATCCTTATTAAAACATCGTAAACGAATCTTCAAATCTCCAGGAAAATTCTTTGAAAGTATTAAAGATACATTAGCGCAAAGATATGCTCAACGAAAGAGTACGGTCTTTCACTCACCATTACCTAGGACTAAATTAGAATTTGCAGAAATTGCTAAGATGCATCGATGTCATGGAGAAACAATTCTCGCTGAAATAAATTATCGATCCGCTTTACTTTTAGATCCTGATTCTGAATATGTTTTAGAGAGTATCGCTCTCCTAAAGAGAGAAGAAGGGAGATTAGAAGACGCTTTAACCTATTATCAGCGCTTAATAAAAATATCTCAGAATCTAGAAAAATACCTTAAAATTGGAACTTTATTCAGAGAAATGGCTCGTCACAATGAAGCTTTACAATCATTTCACGAAGCAGAAAAATTAAATCCTAATAATGAGCATATTCACTTCCTTCTTGGTTTAACTCTTGCAGAATTAAAAAAATATTCTTCTGCGGTTACCGAATTCAAAAAGGCAATCGAGTTAAATCCTCATGTCACAGCCTCTCACGTTAATTTGGGAAATTGTTATTCTCATAATCGTAATTATCCAGAAGCGATTAAGGCTTATGAAGAAGCACTTAAATTGGAACAAGCGGGTTATATTTATTTTAACCTTGGGATTTGTTATTCCGACAGTGGAGATCATCAACAGGCCGTACAAAATCTTAAAAGAGCTGTAGTTCTTAATCCTCAGGATATAAATACACATAGTATGCTTGGACGTGAATTTAGAAAATTAGGACAGCATGATGAAGCCATAGAAAGCTTCTGGCATGCTGTGATTCTTGATCCACATAAAGTAGAGTACTATTGTCAAATAGGATTTACATATAACAAAATGGGCTTAATGAAACAAGCAGAAGTATTATACAGAGATGCTCTAGCTTTGGACAACGATCATCTCTTGGCAAAAATTGGTTTGAATATGTGTAAACTGGGTTTATTTTATAGTCAACAGAATCAGAGATATGAAAGATTAATGGAAAAGTTCGTTTGATTTAGTGATATCAATTATACAGAACAAAACCTAAATCTTTAAAAATAAATTCATTTTCAAACTGAAAATGCCATCTATTTTTAGAGAAGACATACTTGTTTCAAAACACCACTTTACACCTGCAGGTTCTCCAATCGAACGTTACTCTATTGCTGATAAGCCTATAGATGCTCTAGTTACCGCGCTTGGCGCGGAAGGTGTTTCAATAGAACCTCAATACTCACATAAAGTAATTGGGTACGATTTGTTATTCGCCCCTCAATAGATCTCTAAAAAAACAGATTACAGTCCCAATATCTGCGCAGTTTCCTGACGAAGAACTCGTTGCTCTCACTCTTAGAGATGGAAGAAGCTTAAGACTCGAATTCTGTGATTATGATAATAATACACTGAAACCTCAACGTGGAAGAATAGGCGGTCTTGTTAGTGGAGATTATGGAATTGTGTGTAAACTAAAAGTAATGGAAGAAAATGTCGGTTATTCGATAGTAGCCAAAGTCGAGACCGCAATGAGAAAGACGTATGTTCCTCCTGATGAAGAAGATTTATTTGAATCTTTTAAAATCTACAAACCATAATAATTATTTTCTTTTACCATTTTCCCGACCAATATCTTTATAAACCTCTACATCTCCTTCTAAACTAAGCGTTTATCGTCGATAAAAGAGATTTATTAATAGATTAAGACTAAAGCCTTTTTCAACCGCAATGGAACCAGATCTAGAGAAAAAACCTGAACCTAAACCAACTGCCTACGGAGCGGAGCAAATTACCGTTCTGGAAGGTCTAGAAGCAGTACGTAAACGCCCAGGGATGTACATTGGAGATACTAGTGTAAGAGGTTTTCACCATTTAGTCTGGGAAATCGTCGATAACTCCATTGACGAGGCTCTTGCTGGTTTCTGTACACATATCAAAGTCGTTGTCCATAAAGATAATTCCATCACGGTGAGCGATGATGGCAGAGGGATTCCTGTGGAGATTCATCCTAAATATGGAGTTCCGGCCGTGCAGATTGCTCTCACAAAACTTCATGCGGGAGGCAAATTTACTAAAGACTCTTATAAAGTGTCAGGAGGCTTACATGGCGTTGGTCTCTCTGTGGTAAATGCCCTTTCTATTGCTTTAGAAGTTCAAGTTAAGAGAGATGGGAAAATTCACTTTCAAAAATATTCTCAAGGCAAGCCCATCACAGAATTGCAAGTAATTGGCGACACGCCGGATACGGGAACGATTGTGTACTTTAAGCCTGATCCTGAAATTTTCCAAGTCGGTGAGTTTCATTATGACATTCTGGCCAAAAGGCTAAGAGAATTAGCTTTTCTCAATAAGGGGATTGAAATCGAACTTATTGACGAACGCCAGGAAAATAAGGGAGAAACTTTCCAATATGATGGAGGAATCCGCCAATTTGTAGAATATGTAGATCAGAATAAACAGCCTTTGCATGAAGTAATCACCATCGAAAAAACTAAAGATGACATTCTCGTTGAAATTGCCCTTCGTTACAACTCCAGCTATCAAGAAAATGTTTTCTCCTTTGTAAATAATATCAACACGTTGGAAGGTGGAACCCACCTTTCCGGTTTTAAGACTGCGTTGACAAGGGTTTTAAATTCGTTTGCTAAAGAAGGGATGAAAGAAGATCTTAAACTAACAGGGGACGACGTCAAAGAAGGATTGACAGCTGTCATTTCCGTAAAAGTGCAGGAACCATTATTTGAAGGGCAAACTAAAACAAAGTTAGGAAATAGCGATGTTTTTGGCGCGGTGAGTTCTTTGGTTCATGATGAATTAACTACGCATTTTAATGAACATCCTCAACATGCAAAGTTGATTATCGGAAAAGCGTTGGATGCTGCCCGCGCTCGTGAAGCGGCGCGAAAAGCCCGCGACTTAGCTCGACGAAAAGGCGCTTTAGATGGTGCGGGATTGCCGGGAAAGTTAGCGGATTGCAGTGAACGCGATCCTACCAAATGTGAAATATATATTGTGGAAGGGGATTCAGCCGGGGGTTCAGCAAAGATGGGAAGAAATCGGCAATTCCAAGCCATTTTGCCGCTACGAGGGAAAATTCTTAATGTAGAAAAAGCCCGCCTTCATAAGATGATGGAGAATAAAGAATTAATTTCTATGATTACAGCTTTAGGGACAAGCATCGGGGAAGAGTTCAATATTGGTAAATTAAGGTATGATAAAGTTATCATTATGACGGATGCTGATGTTGATGGCTCGCATATCATGACGTTGTTGTTAACATTCTTGTATAGGTATACCAAAGAATTAATCGAAAAAGGCCATGTTTACATTGCCATGCCTCCGTTGTATCGTTTGCAAAAAGGCAAACAAATTGAATATGTTTACTCTGATGGGGAAAAGATGAAAAGGGCTGCGGAAATGTGAGAAGGAGTTGTCATCCAGCGCTATAAAGGGTTAGGGGAAATGAATCCGCAGCAGTTATGGGAAACAACGATGGATCCTTCTGTCCGAAAATTAAAACTTGTCACCATAGAAGATGCAGTTGCCGCCGACCAGATTTTTACCGTCTTGATGGGTGATGAAGTTGAACCACGCCGTGAATTCATTGAAAAGCATGCTAAAGAAGTTGTGAATTTGGATGTTTGAATTTGCTTTTTCACCAGAATCATACATTACTTATTTAAAGAAATCATCTGAATTCCCTAATAATAAATGGAGGAAATAAAAAAATGCCAGGATTCAATAAAAGTTTGGATAAAGAATTATTCGCCGAGTCGGTAGAAATCGGGTTAACAAAAATTACCGTAGCCGTGTATTCTTACAACAGCGGCACGCCAAAATTGCAAATTTCCCGTCAAAGCAGGGATATGGAAGGCGAGTATCAGTTCTCGAAACTTGGAAGATTAATCAAAGAAGAAGTAGAAGCCATTTTGCCGTTCATTGAGAAAGCAAAAAAGTTTTTGTAAATGGTCGTTATCTGTAATTCCAGAGGTTGCCCAAATTATTGTTTTCGTCTCTTAAACGATACTCTGCTATTTCGTGAAGAAATTGTTTATAGTTCTCTTTGATTCTTCTGTCAGTGTCGGATGCGACGAACCTGGACCATATCCTCCAACGACTACTCCTTTTGGTCGCTTTTCTGGAGAGAGAGCATTAATCTCTTCGATAATAATTTGGTGATAATCATCTTGGAGTTCTCGTAATTGCCTACTCTGCGTGGTATATTCCAGTGGTGCATCGGGACCAACCTCTTCGTACGCAAAGTAAAGTTCACCCACCCACCATTCTGTGTCGGCTGCTTGTGTTACAGAAACGTCATATGTTGCCTTTACTTTTTGTTGCCGAAACTGCTCCAGATTGATGATAAAATTATGGCCAATAGTATACGCAACAATATCATATCCTTGGGGATCCAATCCAGTGCTATAATCTCCTAACTTGGCTATAACTTTTCCCTTAAAAACTTCACGTACTTTTGGTAATATGTACTTGTGCCATTCATTTGCTTTTTCAATTTTTTTTCGTTGTCGTTCTAATTCAGAATATTCAGCAAGAAGGTTATGCAGCTTGCTGGGAAGTTCGTTAGCGGGAGCAAAGTATTCTGCTTGATATTCTTCAGCAAGCTTTGCCCATGCCAATGCTTCTTCTTCAACAACATCCAAAAATTGTTGCATAGTGAGTTTTGTGTATTCTTTCTCAGCTTGTGGTCCTCCTCCGGCGTCGAGGAAGATAACAATAGCAAAACCAGCCCTTTTTAGGGTAGCGATAGAAGAAAGAGTTGTTAATTTCATACTCTCCCATAGCTCGTCGGTGGTGGAAGGGTCAAACTTTCTTACTCCTTGTATAATGCACACAGAATTTAGTCCCAATCGTTTTAGCTCATTAATATTCTCAACTACATTTGGTAGCTCTGGCGGACTAACCCAGGAACACTTGACAAAATCAGGATACTGCCGTAAAAGTCCTGCTGGATTTGGTGGAAGGACTTGCACTGGTGCCAAAGGAATGGGATTTGTTTCAGATGGCAGATGCATGGGACAAACAGTCTTAAAATCTGTGCAACAGTTTCCATTCCGTTCGCAGACTGCATCACAAAAGCACCAATCGCTTCCTGATTCTGCATAACCGGTGCAGTGTCCAACACAGCTCAGGGAAGGATTAAAAGTTCTTCCTGTGGGGTCAACGCGAGGCTGTTCAGACTGTGGTTGTCTTTCATCAGCTAAGAAAGGTGTAGAAGTTGGCTCTTTCTTTTCCTCACGTTGTTGAATACATCCACTAATGAAAAGGACTAAAATGACATATAAAATTAGTATTACTAAATAACCTCTTTTTGACTTCATAGTATAAACTATTTTCTTATTCTTTATTAACATTTAGGCGACTTCTGGAACTCTGTGATGCTCGACTTCGCTTCCACTCCTCGCCACGCTCCACTCTCACTTCGTTTGGGACAGATAACAACAATCGCGATGTTAAACTCAATAACTCTTAAATCTGAAATAGTTGCCATACAATTTTAAGCTTTTTGCATGGTAAAAGTTTATTAATTCCGAAAGGAACTTGTTGTCAAATGTATTACTTAGTTGATTTTGTCTCATAACTGAACTATTGTGTATACCTTTTTATTCCTCTCTGGAGAAGCTCATGATGGATAAAACTGAAATCATCCGAAGAACTGAACAGTTTGTCAAGAATAAACTAGAAGGCGAAGGTTCAGGCCACGACTGGTGGCATATCGTTCGCGTGAAAAATATTGCTGACCAAATAACTAAAAATGAAAGTGATGCAGATCCTTTCATCGTTCAAATTGCCGCCCTTCTTCAGGATATTGCAGATTGGAAATTCCATGATGGAGATGATACCATCGGGCCGAAAGCAGCAATGAATTGGCTTGAAAGCCAGGGAGTAGAGGGAAAAACCATTTCTAAAGTAGCAATCATTATTCAGGAAATTTCGTTTAAAGGTGCAGGTGTGAAATCAAACGTGAGCAGCAAGGAAGGGATGATTGTTCAGGATGCAGATCGCCTTGATGCCATCGGTGCCGTTGGCATCGCAAGAACTTTTGCTTTTGGCGGACATAAGAATAGAGAAATCTATAATCCTGATATTAAGCCAGAATTTCATCAATCATTTGAGGAATACAAAAAGAATTGTTCTCCAACAATTAACCATTTCTACGAAAAACTTCTCCTCTTAAGAAATTTGATGAATACTGAAACTGCCAAAAAAATGGCTGAAGGACGGCACCGCTACATGGAAGAATATCTCCTTCGTTTTTACGAAGAATGGGAAGGGAAAAAGTAAGTTACTGCTTTTTCCTAAGCTAGTACACTCGTCTCCAGACCACCAGTGAATATGCTGATGAAAAAAGCAGATTTTAGCGCATTTTAGTCTATTGTCAAAGAAAAAACATTACCACCCGCCAACCGATTATTTTATATAGTCTATAACATTTCAAGAGCAACTCAAGGGGGA
>CAZCXW010000050.1:0-8625 GCA_964502785.1 uncultured Methanosarcinales archaeon
GTGTCGCTCAAAACATAACCATCAAAAGGAGCATAGATTTCTACTTGATCTCTTTCTACCTGTGGAGCGGCCGTAATATAATGCTGCATATTGCTTACCGGCTCGTCGCTCCACTGGTCCACTGTTTGATGTCCAGCGCAGGCCCTATATCTACTAAATCTAAGAATTTCAGAAAGGTCCATAAAATTATGAGTAATTAAAAAATCTTCCGGCGGATTATCAGGAGCAAACTGACTGACAAGACAAATAATTACCAAAAATAGTAAAGGGGTAAAAACGACCCACCGTAAAATTTTGAGCAGTAAGCGATGCCTGGTCAGGGCTTGATACAGTAAAGAGGAGACAACGTACGAAGGAATGAGTGCCGATAGCCATACTGCCCGTACTGTTTCCGGCTCGGTAAAAAGAACGAAAAAGAAAGAAGTCAGAAGAAACAGAAGAATAGTCATCCCTGTTTTATCAACGGTTGGTTTTAAGAGTTCTTGAAGTTTCTTGATATTACTTTCCTGTTTTGTTTTCATAGATCACCTTATTCCATTTTCTCCAGATATCTTCTGCCGGCTTGCCTCGTATGGACATCCAAGGAGAGAGTGGATCTTCCCAATGCGTATACCCAAAATGAAAATAGCCGATGACCCAGGGTTTTTCTGCTATTGCTCTTAAATAAGCATTGACCACACGCGCATGATCTTCGGTATTGAATTCATACACACTTTCTTTTAATTTTGATTCCGGATCCCCAATCCACGGCACCGAGTTTATTTGATAGAAACGTTGGCCTTTCCAGCTGTATTTTACGTTGAAATATCCATTTCTTACAATTACGGGCAACTTCAATTCATCATGAAATTTTTGCACCCCGCCTAATACTTCGCTTGCTCTTTTTTCCAGCTCCTCATTTGTTGGATGGTCTTTTTCTGATAGAGGAAACTCAGTAGCTACCAAAATAAAATCAAGCTGTTCGTCCCATTTTATAGATTCAGGACTTGGTATTGACTGCGGTTCAGGGGAAACTTCTGGACCTAAAATCCAAACCATTTCACCGATTTCGCCTTTAAATTCTTTCTTTATATTTTTCCAAATACCAGACCATTTTTTGTTTATGTCGATGGTAGAATCCTCCGTCTCCCATGATCCAATGGCATACATGAAAGCATCAGCGTCAGCTTGCTGAGCTAGAGAAGCGAAATGAAGAAGGAATCGCTCTGTTTCACTAAAATAGGTGTCCCACCATTCTTTGGTTTTGTTTTTTGTGTCAATTGAGTTACAGCACAACTGCGGCGCGATAAGAACTTTTAACCCCCTGTCTTTGTAGGCTTTAACTTCTTCTAAAAAAAAGTTGTCATCGGGATAATTGGGATTGTTTTTAAAATCATTTAAGACTTTTGGGAATCCATTTTCTTCAATCCATTGCCAGGGAGGATCTATCTCAACCCAGGTGAATCCTTGGTCTTTTAAATGGTTAGCGGTTGAGTTAAAAAAGTCATGAAAAGCAGGAACATAAAGATCTTCGATAGTTTGGCCTGATCTGAATTCAATATTGTTTACCCGAGGCAAAAAATTTTCCGAAGGTTCTAAATCTGTGGTTTTAGTAATCATCCCTTCTTCAGGGAACCATCTCCACCTTTCTATGATGTCTTTCTGTATTTTACCAGGCTCATACACGATTTCTCTTCCATGTTTAGTCCAGAAATAATTGTTAGTGTCTCTGTCAGGCTCTTCTCGAGTTGGTTCTAAGTATTCGGCGGTATGAAAGTCATAGCCATTTCGACTATAACGGTATAAAACAATTCCATTCTCCGGTTGGAGCTGTCTTTCACTAAGAGTGATTTGGTGCTCAAATTTTCTTACTTTTTTCAACTTGAATTTTTCTTGGCTTTGCAGGTATATCCACACGGTGTCACTTTCTGGTGTGTTTTTAGGCACATGCACGGTGAAAGTCATGGCAGACTTGAGTTTTTCTGTATTGAGAATATTTGAAATTTCAGAATCTTTTTCCTGTGCTTCGAAATCATCCGGATCTTTCTGAGTCTGGAAATCATTATTTTGAACACAACCTACGAACAATAGCATGCACCATAAAAAGAGAGCAATCTTAGTACCCATTGTAAATAATTTCATTGATTTGATCCACTCTTCTCAATTAATTTCTCCGCATTCTTGTATGCGAACTTCTCTTGCACAGATGAATCTAGTTTGCCGGTAAATGCTCTGGCATACTTCACCAAAAACAATCCTACATCGACATCATAATTCCATACTGCATCCCCCCTATCCGTTCCCCACATGAAACGATCAGGATGTTTTTCGATTAAGGTTTTCCAACGTTGGAGATCATGCGCAATGAGCTTATCAAAATCTTTTTCCACCGCTTTCAAAAATTCTTCTTTACTTTTTCCAACATACAGCCTAAAATGGGGATTAAAGTCGGAATTAGCAGTATAATAAATGTTAGGATACTTGCTCATCAGATAACTGATATCTTCTTCAAGCTCCTCTGCATGGACGATGAAATTAATGTCTGGATGTTGCTTTAAAACACGTTCCCAATTCTTGACTTGATTCCAACCCGGATGATAATATACGGCCAACTTATACTCCCGCGCTACTTTGTAATTATCAAGATACAAAGGATCATCTACTGGAGGATTTTTCTCCTCAGTAGGAGAGGAACCAACTTCACCATATCCCTCAAATAAGCTGGGATAGACGGCCAGCATCTTTCTCAAGACTGGCGCTTCCACGGTCGGGGTATCTTCAGTAGGAGGCATGATAAAAGGAGTAAAGAAATCGGGATATTGCGCCATAGTTTTATTGGCAATCTCCAGTGCTTGCTGGTACATTTCTGGATAGATGGGGAAAAAAGCAAAATTTTTCATCGTACCTTCATTTTTCAGTGCGCAGGCAATTTCGCTCATCTTGACATTTATACCAAGGATAGCTTGAGGCCCTCCAAATGCGCCTTCCTCATTTTCTTCATAATTATAATTCTCTTCATCTTCTTCTCCTTCTTCAGGCATCGAATCAGGAAGGGCAGGAAGATGCAGGTGTGTATCGATTAATGGGCCTTGGTAATAATTTTCAGGATAAGTTTGCTTTTCTACAGGCGGGCAGAAAGTTGGCATCATGGCGACATCAATTCTCTTTTTCCATACCTTTTCTTCAAAAGACAACGGTTCTTCTTTAATTTCTTCTTTAGAAGGCAATGTCCCGTCATTTGATTTTTCAGAATTTTTTACTGATAAATTTTTCTCTTTGGCGATGTCGTCTCTTGTTTTTTTTTCAGGTACGGACTCTTCTAAATGGTCAGATTCGTTGGGGGTGTCAACTATACTTTCTTCTTGTACTGAAGTTTCAGCTTCAGGTCCGATACAACCAGTAAGAAATAAGATAAAAAATAAAGAAAAAACTAACGTTAACTTTACACACCTATAGAAACCTAAACAATTACCTCTTTTTTGCACAGGAAAGAAAACCGCATAAGATATAAAAATGCATCGTTCACCGGTTCATCCAAAGTTCTTTATTTACACTTCATTGTCGATATACTTTTCCTTTACCTATCTCTTTTATTTGCCCTTCAACTGTTGTGTTATACAAATAAATCTTTGCTTCATCGTGAGCGATGACGTCTTGTTTAATATGAGAATCATAAATCTCATAGGTGACATGCTCACGGGCAATAGCAATCATCATTGAACTTCTGCGTACAATAAGTGTTGCTTCTCCGCCACTCCATTGTAAATCGGCTAAGTCAGAATCTTCAATTTCTAAGGTAGCTTTATTGAAAGCTTGAGGATACCAATCACGGACAAAAGTATTGATCAGATGAAGATGATTAGTATCAATATCCAATTTATGATCTGCATACGTTTTTGTTTTCAGATTCTGTGCTTTAACAAAAGGGTTAGGCTTTTGCCAGTCCGCACCGGCATTAATGCCAATGGTCATTTTTGAGTTCATAAAAGTAATGTTAGTATATTTATCCAAAGTCGTCCCCCAGTCAGTAAAAGTAGAATTAGTTGCATGGATTTCCATCACCCCTTTCTCGTTGGGAATAGTTAAATTATAGTTCTTTCGATATTCTTGAGGCAGCTCAAAAGTGCCTGTCACGTTAGCAAGCACAAGCTCAAAGAAAAGGCTGCTATTCGCAGCAATTACTTTTACATTCTGGCTAAGCGTTAGTCCGATCGTGCTGTCTGTTATAAAAAAGCGAGCATTGCCCCCTGATCCATGCCAAGGAATGCAACAATCCTCACCCCATACTTTTTTGAATGTGATTTTAGGATTGTCTTCGTACTGAAAATTAAACCATTTTCCTTGCGTTATCAGTTTTACATTTTCAAAGTGAATAGCAGCCCTATCAGAAACATATACACGAAATTGTTGATTGTATTCTTGCTGAAAATAAAGTTCAGAATCCGTAACCAAAAGTTTCGCCGTGCCATTTACAATCAAATTTCCATTTAATGTAAATTTTGTGTTATTGATGAAATAAGTTCCTTCTGAAATAATAAGATCCCCATTATGAATTTGTTCTTTTTTAGGGAACGCAGTTGCTTCTTCCCGTGGCTGTTCTTTGGAAATTATTTGTGGTTCATAAATTTTTTTTATTATCATCTCTTTCTCTTTTATTTCATTATCGTAATTAGGTATGCAACTCTGGAGAAGAAAAGAAAATAAGATAATCAGCAAAATCTCTTTTTTCATTTTTGAAAATCTCTAGTACTATGTTTATACTAACTTTCAACTATCTCTTTTACATTCCTAAAGTCTAACTTTACAAATTTTTCAAAATTTAATTTATTGTTTCTAAGCCGCAATAACGCTTCTTTTACATGAGTGCTCCCTTTCGGCAATTCAAATCCAGCGAGAGCGCTGAGATAATGTAACTGCTGCAAGCCTGAGGCGCGGGCAAGGATGGAAGCGGCTGCAACCTCCACATACTTAACTTCTGCTTTTTCAGTGATCACATCCCCTACAATGCATCCAGGGAATTTATCGACAACATGTTTTCCTGGTTTAAGGTATTGGGCGCATTCTTTATGGAGATTATTAAGAAGGCCAGTCAGAGAATGTTTTTTGTTATATTCTTCTGGAAGAAGACTGCGAACTTCGCACTGGACGATTTTTTTTATTTTCTCAGCCATCATAATTATTTCTGTATCCGCCAGCAATTTACTGTCGGTAACTCCAAGTTCGATTAACTTTTCCCGCAGTTCATTATCTGCTTTAACGCCGGCGACGACAAGACCCCCAAAAGTATCTCCCTTCAAGACCTCATCCGTGCCAATAATCCACCCCGTTTCTTTCAAAAAATGGGGTTTTTGTTCTTCCTGGAAATGCAGCTTCTTAAGTTCGTTAGTAATTTCTGCAACCGTTTCTTTCTGTCCTTGCAAAAGAAGTTTTCCGGAAGTATAGAGAATGAGAGTCGCTCCATTTTTCTGAAGACGCATTTCTTCGTATATTGTTTTAGGATTTTCTTGAGAAAAATCTTTTAGTTTCTGTAAGTCTTCTTTTGCGACATTGATGAAGAGAGTCATTTTGTCATAATATACTAAAATGCGCTAGAATTCGAACATTATTTAGCGCATTTTATATATACTAAAAGCACTAAATATTCAAACTTATTGTCAGTGCTTTTATATATATAAAGGCAATTAAATATATTCAAAAACTAATTGCCTTTAGTATATATAAAAATCATTAATATGTTCGATTTCTAATGATTTTTAGTATATAATTACCAGTGGTATATAAAAGTTACAGCTAGAATCTTACCCTGAAGATAATAAATTGATAAATTAGAACTGGCCTAGCGTCTTCTGTTTCTTTTTTTCTATTATTTCTTTGTAGGACTGCCAGTTCTTGCGAAACAATTTAGCGTGAAGTTCATGATACTTCTCCAGAAAGTCTTTTGTTTTCGGGTCGCTCATATACCCCGAACCGAAATCAATGCCAATTTCCTTTCTTTTACTTTCTATCCAACGATCTCTGATCACTTTGGCAATAATCGAAGCGGCACTGACAGCAGGATAATTCACATCGGCTTTATGTTCGGCAATGAGTTCTGCTTTCTGCTGTATTGTTTTATCTAATCTTTCCCATACATATTCTTTATAGGCTTTGAGGTTAGGGCTAGGACAATCTAGGATAATTTTATCCGGATCTAATTCCGAGACTAAGCGGGCGGATGTTTCGGCCTCTAACCAATTAAGATTAGATTCAATCATAGAAAGGTCAATGGCATCTGGCTCCACAAGTTCAACTCGGAAATCATGAACAATCTCCCTAATCCGTTCGAAAAGATCCTCACGCACTTCAGAGCTCAGAAGCTTGCTATCTTTAACTCCCAGCCATTGAAGTTTCTTAAGATCTTCTTCTTTGAATGCTAACGCTGCCATGACAAGGGGGCCAAGAACGGGGCCTCTCCCAGCTTCATCCAGTCCGACGATAATTTTGGAAGGCATATATTTATTCTCTGTTCATTAAAGCTTTTTTAAGAGTTGTGTAAAAGTGTGTGTCTGTTCTATCCTTTCCTAACCCATTCTTCAAAATTAGACTTAAATCGTTCCTCGGCTTCTTTGAGCTTAGCTTCATTGGTGCTGTATGCTTCGTGCACCAAACGATTGATAAGAGCATCGAGACGAGCAGCATCTGGTTGATGTGCTCTCCAGACTTGAAAATGGCTTTGATAAGGCTCATTTTCCGTATTTGCCCCCATTAAATCAATGTGTGGACTAAAGACCGCTAGACAATACCTTTTTGTTTCAGAAGGCAAACCTTTACGTTCAAGCAGAACATAACCCCATTCATTAGGGAGAGGATATTCGCCGCGAAAAGGGAATAAGTAAGGTCCTCTTTCTGAGGAAAGAACATCTGACGAATGAAAAGAAGGATCCCAAAAACGGAGTTCCCAATCAATCATAAGAGTCGAATCTAGAGCATTATAGAGTTTTTGAACATCAATGTCTATCTTTAATCCATAAGACATGCTTTCTTTTATTTAGACGAACTTAAAAATCTTGCGGTGGACAAATAGAATAAAACTATATTCTTTAAACTAGACCAAAAAATAATTGAGCCATTATCTCTTTTCTAAATAATTTACTGAATGGCATTATTTATTTTATATATACCAACAGTTCCAGACTGAGGGTTATTTCTTATAACAAAAAGATTGCCTCTCCTATTTGATTCAAGATCATTAAAAAAAGCAGACCCGGCTGCCGTATTTGGCGTTTCTCTAAAGATATTCCATGTTTGACCGCCATCTGTTGATTGATAAATTATTGAAGAAATACTAAAGAAATGATTTAATGGGTTATAAGGGTGAATGTGATAATCCCATACAGCACCAGTTCCAAAAAAATGATTCCATTCTCTTTGAAATTCATTTAATTTCCAAAGTGCAGATTTTTCTTGTCCGAAAACCCATTCAGTATTTTGAGTATGAGGATTGACTATTGACTTTATTACTAGGCCATGCCAATCTAGACCATTTGAAATTGTTTCCCAAGTATTGCCTCCGTCTAACGTCCTTAATATGTAATAATTGTCAAAATTCTGCCCAGTTCCCAGTGGCCATGGATAATTAAAGTGAGAGCCATCTTCACTTGTGATATAAAGAATATTTGGGTTCTGTGGATCTTGATCAACATCCCAAACAACTCTGTTTTCAGTTGATCTGTCATTAGGTGGAACAATTATAGAGTTACTAAATGGAGTATAGGAAAATGTTCGACCAAAATCAGTAGATACATATATTCCCCACTGTCTGTATCCCCCGGGAAGATATAACTTACCTGAAACAAAACGATCTGCAAAAATAAGTTTACCCCCCCCTTGTACTGGCTGGTAAATCGGATTGCTCGTATATCTAAACGGAGGAAAACTATATGTTTCAGTGTAAGTACGTCCCCAATCTGTAGAGAAATAGGTTTGATTTCCTAAAATACCATAAACTATGTGGGGATTTATTTTATCGATTTCTATATCTGCTAACGGAATGATTTCAATCCAATTCTTACCACAATCTTCTGAGTAATATGCTTTTGCTCTTGGATAATTACCCGAATTTAGAACTATTCTTTTTGCTAAAATAAAATTATTATTTAATTGGTTTACAATAACTTCCACAAATCCTTGCCCTGCTAATATAACCCCTTCTGGGGTAGTCGCACATTCATCGACTTCAATTTTGCAGTGGTCATTACATCCATCACCACTGAATATATTCCCATCATCACACTGTTCTGTTCCTTCAACTTTCCCATTACCACAAACACTTGAGCTCTGCTGGCAAGGATTTCCAGGGGGCAAAGAACAAGTCCATCCAGATTCTATAACACACACGTTTGAACAACCATCACCAGACAATCTATTGCCGTCATCGCAGGATTCTCCACCGTTTCGAATTCTATTACCACAACGGGAACAAATACCATTAGAACACGTTGCTCCGGGAGGACAGGAAGTTATTGCTGAGCCTAGACCAGAGCCAGAATTGGTACATCTAAACTGCTTTACACGCAATGCATCGACGCACACATCATTGTAACTCTTTGTATTATAATGAACATATCCAAAAACGAAAGGATCATTCTGAGGATCGGAATCTGTACA
>CAZCXW010000051.1:0-8604 GCA_964502785.1 uncultured Methanosarcinales archaeon
TTTAAGGCTTTTCTCACTACTCAAAAAAGGTACTTAGCTTTCGGAGATACTGAAGAGAGCTTTAACAAGAACTAAAGATAAAGATGTCTTCTAGGGAAAAATAGCTCTTGGCTTTTCTCATTCACCAAAAAAGAACCCGAAAAGAGGAAAAAACACAAAGAACGTATAGTGATAAGGTACACCCCACCATTTCTTATGGAAGCCGAAAGAAAAATTAAAACCGTTTTCGCAAAACATCCCCCTTTCTTTGATACAAACCACGATTTCTTATGGAACTATGAACCTTTGCTTTGAACATTATTTTAAAATTCTAAATAAGATGAAAGAAGAAGAAACAAATAAAAAGTATTTATTATTATCCATATAGAAAATAATAAAGATATATAATAATAAATATAATAATAAAATAAATAATAATAAAATAAACCATTAAAAGCTAAAACCCACTTTTTCCGTCAGCGTATTCGCTAGTGACGCGCAAGCGAGACACTTCAATTAAAAAAGCGGCGTCAGAAAACCAACCCAAGCGAAGCGAGCACGACCCTTACCGTAACAAAACACAACACGATTAGAATTCAGTTACTTCAGTACTACTTTTCTAAACAACGATAAGTATTTATACTTCTTTTCCATTCGAAACAAAGGGGGGGCGATTTATCGTATCAAAATTTATTATAACCATTTTCGTTCCTAAATCGGGAAGGGGGTGGTTCTTAATAATCTCCAAAAGAAATAAAGGGTGAAGGTGTTGCAAATAAACCATTTTTTTGAGGACTATTTAAAGAAAGAAAGCATTTTTCGAGAAAAGTCTTTCCTTCTTTCTTCTTATGAGCCGGATGAGGTTTTGTATAGGAAAGAGCAGTTACAAGAAGTCGCAAATATCTTGGCGCCAGCCTTACGGATGGAAAAACCCTCTAATCTTTTTATTTACGGCAAAACTGGAACTGGGAAAACACTGTCCGTTCGTCACGTGATTCGTTCTATGAATGACATCGCTGATCGCAACAAAATCCCCATAAAATCAATTTATATCAATTGTAAACTTAAAAAAGTAGCAGATACCGAATATCGTCTTATTGCTCAACTTATTAAAGAATTTGGTCAGGAAGTTCCCGCTACCGGCCTGCCTACTGATGAAATTTATACTATTTTTTACCAACTGTTAGATCGGCAGGAACAAATAATCCTTTTAGTCCTTGATGAAATTGATCAACTCACCAAAAAAATCGGCGACGAGATTCTTTATAACCTTACTCGCATCCACTCCGAATTACGTAAGTCTCAGGTTTGTTTAGTTGGTATTTCTAATAGCCTCGTCTTTTCTGAAAACTTGGATCCGCGAGTTAAAAGCAGCCTTTCTGAGGAGGAGCTCATCTTTCCCCCTTACAATGCGTTGCAAATTCAAGACATTTTACGGCAACGGACTCAACATGCTTTTCGAGAGGATACGATCCAAACCGGAGTGCTTGAAAAATGTGCTGCCTATGCCGCGCGTGAACACGGAGATGTGCGGAGGGCTATTGACCTCTTACGGGTGGCTGGCGAATTAGCGGAACGTCACGGTTCAAATAAAATAGTTCTTGAGCATCTGGATGAAGCCGAGAGCAAAGTTGAGACGGATAAGATCATCAATGCTGCCGTAAATCAGCCTAAACAGTTTCAAGGGGTGCTCTACGCTATTCTCCTCATTTCTTCCCAAAAAAAATCACTTTTCACCGGTGAAATTTATGAGGTTTACAAAAGTATCTGTAAGCAAAATAATTTAAACATTTTAACCCAGCGTCGCATTTCGGATATTCTTGCTGAATTTGATATGATGGGGATCATTACCGCTAAGATCATCTCTAAAGGTCGATACGGGCGTACCCGGGAAATCTCTTTATCTTTGGATGAAAGCATCATCACTAAATTAAAAGAAGTCCTCGAAAAATCATTACAACTTAATTAGTTCTCACATGGAAAATCAAACAAAAAAAATAGAAGAACTGTTTCGTCGCGGCATCCTTGCCAGCGAGGAAGTCCTCCAGAAAAACATCAATGAAAAAACCCTTGATCAATTAGAGTGGGAGAATGACCTGCTGGTGCTGAATTTGGATTACACCGACGTTCTTGCCCAACAAACAACACTTGTCGACTGGTATGAGCTCGATCAATTGCGGGTTGCTGTGGAAAAAGATCGCGATGATGAAGAACTCTATCAGAATCATCTCCAATCGTTTAAAAAATCAACGCTTACCTTAAATACTCCTGGAGCAGAAAAAGAGAAAAATATTTCTAGTTTGGAGACGGTGCTAGAGGTAGAGACAGAAGCCGCGTCTTTTACAACCGAATCGGATTTTTCTCTCATTACAGCTCCGCCTTCAGATCTCGAAAAAAATGGGGTCTTTACTTCACCAGCTTCCGTAAAAATTGTGATTTCATTTGAAAACAAACCGAAGAAGTACGAGGTCATCGACTTCACCAAATTTTTCATTTCCCGCTATCGGTTCCTGGAAGGATTACTTCGTCAACGTCGGGAACTTCCTTCTATCGCCGCCATCAATCGTCTTTTAGGCAAAAAGGAAAGGGAAACAATCTCCATCATCGGTCTTATTGAGGAAATCACCGAGACAAAAAACGGGAATATCATAATTACTATGGAAGACCTCACCGGTCGAATAAAAGTTCTCATCTCTAAAAGTAAAAAAGATCTCTTCTCTGCAGCGCGCGATTTTATCTCAGATGAAGTCATCGGCATTTCTGGGACTATTTCCGATAATATTATTTTTGCCGAAAGTATCGTCTGGCCGGATGTTCCACAAACCCACGAGTTAAAAAAAGGAGAAAATGAAGAATATGTTCTTTTTTTATCTGATATTCATGTTGGCTCTGCCCTTTTTTTACAGGAAGAATTTGAACGGTTCATTCACTGGATCAATGGACAAGCAGGCAGCCACAGTCAGCGCCACATTGCTCAAAAAATTCGTTATATTTTCATTGCCGGTGATTTAGTCGACGGCGTTGGTGTTTATCCTTCTCAAGAGACAGAACTTAAAATTAAAGACATCAAGGAACAATACGCAGAATTCAGTCGTCTTCTTCAACTGATTCCTTCTCACATTGAAATTATCATTTGCCCGGGTAATCATGATGTTGTACATTTGGCTGAGCCACAGCCTTTATTCTATCAGCAGTTTGCGCCAGATCTCTTTAATATTCCGAATGTTCAAATCGTCACCAACCCCTCAATCGTTAATATCGGAAAAACAGCCACGTTTTCGGGGTTTGATGTTTTAATGTATCATGGGTTTAGTTTTGATTATTATGTCGCGAATGTCGAATCGATTCGTACCGGTGGCGGATATCACCGCGCTGACTTAATTATGAAATTTTTATTAAAACGGCGTCATCTCGCCCCTGCTTTTAAATCGACGCCTTATTGTCCATCACACGATGAAGATCCTCTTCTTATTAAAGCAATCCCGGATTTTTTTATTACCGGACATATCCACTACTGCAGTGTCGCCAATTACCGCGGGATAACGATGATCAGTGGCAGCTGCTGGCAAGGAAAAACTACGTTTCAAGAAAAACTAGGACATGAGCCAGAGCCTGCGCGAGTACCGCTTGTTAATCTCAAAACTCGTGAAATAAAAATTCTACGCTTTGGTTAACTATGGTAGAAGCCTCTCCTGACATTAAAGAGTACTTTTCTGTCATCACCGCCAAAGTCCAAAAAGGATACGAGACTGCCAAAAGCGCTCGTGAACTTGGTCTTGATCCTGAACAAGAAGCACCCATTCCTTTGGCTAACAATATGGCGGAACGCGTCGTTGGACTAATTTCGGTCATCTTTCCAAAAATCGTGAATACAACCATAACCAAACGCATCCCTGAACTTGAGAAAGAATATGGTTTACTCGATTGGCGTGTTGGCTTCAAAATTGCAGAAGAGGTTGCCAAAGAAAAATTCTGTTCTTTTTCTTCAAAAGAGGAAGCCATGGAAATAGGAATTCGTGTCGGTTTTGCTTACTTGACATTAGGTATCGTTTCTGCTCCTTTAGAAGGCTTCATTGGTCTTAAAATAAAAAAAAGACGAGATGGAAAGGAATATTTTGCGTTGCAATATGCGGGTCCTATTCGCGGTGCAGGCGGCACAGCCGCCTCTACTTCAGTGGTTCTTGCTGATTATGTTAGAGTTAAAATGGGCTATTTTACGTACGACCCTGATGAACAGGAAATAAACCGTTATGCTGCCGAAGTTCACGATTATCATGATCGGGTCACTAATTTGCAATACCATCCTTCCGATGAAGAATTAAAATTTATGGTCTCCCATTTACCAGTCGAAATTGATGGGGACCCCACGGAAAAATTTGAGGTTTCCAATTATAAAGATCTGCCGCGTATTTCCACCAATCTCATTCGGGGTGGCATGGCTTTGGTGCTGGCTGAGGGCTTGTCTCAGAAAGCGCCAAAAGTATGGAAACGCTTAGCTAAGTGGGGAAAAGATTTTGATTTGGAATGGGGGTGGCTTGCTGAATTTCTTGCTATTAAAGAAAAGATTCACGCTGCCCAGACAATTTCTAAAAAAGAAGGATCATCAGAAGAAGAAAAAAAAGTTAAACCTAATAATACTTTTATTATGGATCTCGTTGCCGGTCGTCCGATCATAACTTATCCGCTAGGAGTTGGTGGATTGCGACTTCGCTATGGCAGGAGCCGAATGACTGGTTTTTCTGCTACAGGGATGAACCCTGCAACTTTAATTATTCTCAATAAATTTATTGCCATAGGCACGCAGCTTAAAATAGAAAGACCAGGAAAAGCCACTACCGTTACGATTTGTGAGGTGCTGGAAGGCCCTATTGTTCGTTTGCACGATGGTTCCGTGCGAAAATTATCAACCGAAGAGGAAGCCAAAACATATACTTCGCAAGTGGCGGAAGTCATTTTTTTAGGTGATATTCTTATCAATTATGGTGACTTTTCCGAAAATGGCCAGTCGCTGGTTCCTGCCGGATATTGTCCAGAATGGTGGTCTCTTGAAGTTGAGAAATCTTATCAGCGGCTTGTCGCATCTGGTCATTCAGAAAAAATTTTACCGGCGCTTGATTGTGCCGAAAAGAGACTTTCACAGTTCATCAGCGACCCTTTTCATTTTATTCCTTCATGGGAAGAAGCTCTGAGAATAAGTCAATTTTTAGAAGTTCCGCTCCATCCTGAATACACTTTTTATTTTAAGCTCGTTTCTGCCGAAGACTTAAAATCCTTATTCCAGTGGTTTCAGGAAGGAAAAATTAAACAAGATGAACATGGGGTCCTCAAATTAATCCTACCTTACTTCATTTCAAATAATCTGCATCTTAAAAGTAAAAGAGTTCTCGAAGAGTTGGGCGTCTCTCATCTCGTTGTTAACAAAGAAAATATTCTTCTAGAGAAAAAAGAAGCTCAGCTTGTCGCTTTTTATTTTGGTTTTACTGAAAGCCAAAGCCTGTCGGAAAAAACGCCTCTTTTTTCCAATCAAGAACTTGTTGGTGATGCGCTCACCTTTCTTAGCTCTATCCATACCATCACTATTCGCGATAAAGCAGGAACATTTATTGGCGCGCGCATGGGCCGCCCTGAAAAAGCGAAGATGAGGGCGCTCACCGGCTCGCCCCAAGTTCTTTTTCCGGTTGGAGAAGAAGGCGGCCGCTTGCGTAGTTTTCAGGCTGCGTTAGAAAAAGGAAAAGTTCAAAGTGTTTTTCCTTTTTTTTATTGTCAATCCTGCTGTAAAGAAAATGTTTATTCCGAGTGTGTTATTTGTCAAAAAAAATGTATAAAACTTTATTCCTGCCGCTTTTGCGGCGATACGGAAAAAGAAACATGTCGTCATGGCCGTACTTTTCCTTACAAGACCTACACAATTAATATTGATGCCTATCTCCGCCAAGCTTTGAAACAAGTTAATGAAGCCTTACTCCCCGATCTCATTAAAGGAATCCGAGGAACTTCCAATAAATTTCATATTGTCGAACATTTAGCCAAAGGGCTTCTCCGTGCTAAATACAACCTTTACGTGAATAAAGATGGTACAACAAGGTATGACTGCACCGAACTTCCTATAACTCATTTTAAACCTAAGGAAATAAAAACTTGCATTTCAAAACTCAAAGAGTTAGGCTACACTGCTGATATTCATAATCGGGAGCTTACCAGCGAAGATCAACTGCTGGAATTAAAGCCGCAAGATGTTATTCTTCCTGGTTTTGATTCCCTTGACGAATCAGCTCCAAAGGTGCTCAAGCGCGTTGCCGATTACGTTGATGCGCTTCTTTCTTCCTTTTACAAACTTAAACCATTTTACAATTTACATAAAGAAGAAGATCTCATTGGGCATTTGGTTATCGGTTTAGCGCCACACATCTCTGCAGGTCTTATTGGACGAATTATTGGCTTCTCCGAAACGCAAGGATTGTTAACTCATCCCATGTACCACGCGGGCATGCGCCGCGATTGTGATGGCGACGAAGCCTGTGTTATGCTATTAATGGATGCTCTCCTTAATTTTTCCCGACAGTATCTACCGGAACGTCGCGGGGCAAAAACCATGGACGCTCCCCTCGTTTTAACTTCTTTACTCAACCCTACGGAAGTCGATGACCAAGTGCATGGGTTGGATGTTGTCTGGCGTTATCCTCTGGAATTCTATGAAGCGTCTCTCCAGATGAAAAAACCATGGGAAGTTGTTTCCAGCAATGGTAAAAAAATGGTTGAACAGCTCAGTGATCGTTTGGGCACACCCTTACAGTACGAGGGCTTCGGTTTTACTCATCCCGTTGATAATTTTAATAAAGGTGTATGCTGTTCGGCTTATAAACTCCTGCCTTCCATGGAAGAGAAGCTTATTGGGCAAATGGACATCGCGCAAAAAGTTCGCGCTGTTAACATGGACGACGTCGCAAAACTCGTCATTCAAAAACATTTTTTACGTGATATTAAAGGCAACCTGCGGAAATTTTCATCGCAGCAGTTTCGCTGCGTGAAATGCAATACCAAGTACCGCCGCCCACCCCTTTCCGGCAAGTGTCATGAATGCAATAGTCGGTTGCAATTTACCATTACAGAAGGTTCAGTAGTTAAGTATTTAGGGCCATCGTTAATGCTTGCTGAAAAATACAATTTTTCCCCTTATCTCAAACAGATTCTTGATATTCTCAAAACAGATGTTGATAGTATTTTTGGCAAAAGCAAAGACAAACAAGTGGGATTGGGATCGTTTATGGGGTGAAAAGGGGAGATACCATTAAATATAAGTTTTACTTCTTCCGAATTAAAAAGAGGTGTTTTCCTTTGCGTCAGACTTACGATGATATGAATGTTCTGGATGTTATTAAAAAGGAAATCAAGTATGTGCAGAAAAGTCTGGACGACATCGAAAACTTTTACCAGAAAGATTTGCCAGGTCTTGACCGCCTTTCCGATAAAATTGCTGAGGTCGGTGGGAGCTGGACATTCATTACTTTATTTTTTTTCGTACTCGTAAGCTGGATGATTTTGAATGCTTTTATACTTATAGAAAAGTCTTTCGATCCCTATCCTTTCATCCTTCTTAATTTAGTGCTCTCGACACTCGCTGCGGTGCAGGCCCCCATCATCTTAATGAGCCAAAATAGGGCAGCCAAGCGTGACCAATACCGCGCTGAGCTTGATTTAGAAAAGGATTTGCGGGATCTTCACATTGATCAAAGTTCGCATCGCATTCTTTTGGAATTAAAAAAAGACGTCTCCAAAATAAAACAAAAATTAAAGATTGAAAGTTGACAAAAATACATTTTGGCCATTTACTGAATTACCACCTGCGTATGCGCAATTTGCGCCACTAACAGAACTTTTTTTTCCTCGACGAGCCGTAATTCTATCCCTAACGCAACACTATTTTTTCCAGTCAAATGAAGATATTTTGCTTTCTCCATGAGCTCTTTCACTTCATCCCTTGTTTTGCCTTCGCCTTTATAAAATGGACTTGTCAAATCTAATTGCAGTTTTCCTTCCTCAAACTTTTTTCCCACAATTTCTTCATCAGATACTACTAAAAACATTCCGTGCTGTCCTTCTTTCTGAGAAACGATGAACCTCATACTTTTTTTACCGGTTTTTTTGCACCACAGGCCTGGCATTTCAGATAAGCAATCCCTTTTTCTTCCATTAAAGCCGTATCTGGTTTTCCACATTCGGAACAAATTACAAACTCACTCACATACTTCTTTATTTTCTTGTTTATGAGCCCCGCGCTTACTTTCGTTCCAAGAATGACCCTTTCCCCAACATATTTTCCGGGGGCTGCCAATTCCCGTAAAAGGTATTTTAGAAGATGATCCGCCTCGCGGCTGAAATCCTTTGCAATTTTTTTAAGATTGATAAGGATCGTTTTATTCCCTTCGAGATGCCCTTTAATCTTCTCGATGACAAAACGTTCTCCGCCTATCCCTAATTCCGGCAGTTCCTCTTCTGCCTTTTTCAGAAGCTCTTCATAGGATTTCATGGCTCTTCATTTAATGACTTATTTTATAAATTTACCTTCAAAAGGCTTCGTTGCAAGTTTCATTAGCAGCACCTCACAAGCATATTATGGGTAAAACA
>CAZCXW010000052.1:0-5819 GCA_964502785.1 uncultured Methanosarcinales archaeon
CCGTGAGGGTAGGGAGACTTAATTCTTAATTAAAGTTAACTTGCAACGAAGCCCTTCAAAATCTCATTTTTTCTTAAATGGCTACTTCATTGAAGTCCGCCTCAGCGTTATTCTTATATAATCTATGTTTCTCCAAGTATCTTATGGCTGTCAGTTGCATCATTCCCGCATTTAATGAAGAGTCGACAGTCATCAAAGTAATTGAGATAGTAAAAAAAGTCAAAATCATAGATGAAATTATTCTTGTTGACGATGGTTCTACCGATAAAACCTATCAAAACGCAAAAACAACCAAAGTAATGGTTATTCGGCACCTTTCAAATAAAGGTAAAGGAGCGGCTATTAAAACCGGGATTGCTCACTCCTCTGGGGATCTTATTTTGTTCTTAGACGCTGATTTAAGTTCAATCTCTCCGAAAAAAATTGTTTCCATCCTCCGACCGCTTGTCAACGACGAAGCTGATTTTGTCAAAACTTCTTTTACTCGATCACGCGGTAGAGTTACTGAACTAGTCGTAAAGCCGTTATTTAAAGTGATTTTTCCATTCCTAAAGTTTAATCAACCATTAAGCGGACAATTTGCAATGAAAATGGCTTTGTTAACGGAATTGCAAATAGACGATCACTGGGGTGTTGACATTCAAATTCTACTTCAATTAGTAAAGAAAGGGATAAAGATATTAGAAGTTGACATCGGAAAGCTAAAACATAAAAAACAACCATTAGGAAATCTAACAATTATGTCCGAACAAGTAATTAAGACAATATTATCCGAAATGGGATTAATTGCTAATAAACACAAATTAGTGATATTTGACTTTGATAAGACACTTATTAGGGAGAGCAGTATTGAGATTGTTGCTAAGGAATTAGGATTTGAAAAGGAACTTCAAGAATTAAGATTAAAGTATCAAAATGAGCAAATAAAAGATTCCGAAATTACTCTGGAACTAGCTAATCTCATAAAAGGCAGGACTAATAAAGATTTTGAGAAAATATGTTGTAATCTTAATTTAAGAAGGACAGTGAAAGGGGTAGTTGACCAGTTAAGAAAAAAACAATATGAAGTGGGCATTGTCTCATTGGCTTTTTCTCCCATAATCTATCATTTTGCGGATAAAGTGGGTATAGCTCAAAGTAATATTATTTGTCCTATCCTTGTCACAGATAAAAATGGGACATATACGGGAGAGGTTATCGCTAGAACAAAAAATCACTCTAACTGTTGCGATAAGATCATCTGTAAAGCAGACGCTGCAAAGGAACTTATGAAAAAACTAAATGTTAAGCCGGAAGAAAGCATCGCTGTCGGCGATGGGAAATCTGATCAATGTTTATTCCGCGCTTGTGGTTTTTCTTTAGCATATAGGCCTTTAACTACCTTAGGTAATATCAAAATTTTAAATTTAGCCGAAGTTTTAATCTATGCGGAATAATCTTCTTTCTTATCGAGATTGCGTGTAAAGTCCGATAGTTTTTGGTATTCATGCCTCTCAATTTCCAAAAACCGGAAAATCCAAAAATTTATATATTCAAAAACATTCCAAGAACAAAAGAGGTGTTAATATGCCTGCCTTAGAATTAGCAGAAGTTATACTTGCCGTGATTATTGGAACACTGGCAGCGATAGTCTATTCCTTAAGGGTTCTGATTTTATTGGAACGCCGGGTGGCTAATATGGAACAGAACATCCAAAAGATGACTTCCAAAGTGCTTCACGAAGAAACGGCGATCGAAAAAATACTCGCAAAAAATAAAGCTAAGAGGAAATAATAACTGTCTCTCCATTTTAGATTTTCTTGGATTTTTTCTGCTTTTTCCCCTTCTGAATCCTAACTTTCTTCGTTTTTCTTCCTTCTTTTACGATCTTGCGCTTGATCTTGCGTTTTTCTGACAATTCGCTGATCTCCTGTTCCAATTCTTTGATTCTCTTTTTAAGCTTCTCGATTTTTCTTTCCTCATCTTGGGAGATGAGCTCTCCGCACTCCGGGCAGCGAAACTCAAAATCAGTAGCTTGATCAAAGTTTAAACGCACACAAGAATTAGGACAAACAAAAAAAATCTCCCGCTCTTCTTCTTCTAATTGTCCTTTCAGATGCTGTAGTAAGTCTCGTTTCGTCTTATAAAAAATGAAACGAATATTCTCTGGCAGTAATGTCCAATAATAAATATACCACCCTTTCTGCTTATCCTTCTTTCGCGTGAAGCCCACTAAATTATGGTTATATAAAACATACAACATTTTTCTTATAATTTTAATATCCTGCTTCGTTTTTGTCGCTAAATCAAACTCCGAAACATTTTCCTTCCCGGTCAGTTCACGAACCAAAGGAAGACCTTCTTCCCCGAGAATAATTCTCAGCATTTCTTCTATTTTTTTTGGTGTGAGGCGCATTTTTGAGTAGTTCTTATATTGTGGTAGTGACAACACTTTTAAATGTTTCGGATTTTTGTCTTTCTTCTATTTTGAAGTGTTTGCAGACCTCTAAAACTTTATCTTCTTAATGCGATGGAATTTGCTTGAGTTGGGCAATCGTTTGATTTCCTGCTAAATCCTGAATTGTAAGCCCTTTTCTCTTCGCTGCTTCCAAAGAAACTGCAAAATTATTACCCGTATCTTCCAAATCCTCCAGCATTAAAAAATACCATGGTTCGTGGGCAAATCTTACCGCAACCCAGGACTCTGCGCCAAATTTTTGCGAGAAAATACGCAGCTGTTCTATTTCCTCTTTTGTGAGATATTTTTTGCCCTCTTTGGTTACTTTGCATTCTATAGCCATCCGCCGTACAGCGTTTCCCGCCAGAAGATCCGGGGAAGGATAACGCGAGGAACCGCTTCCCGCAATCCTGACGCAGCTCCATCCATATTCTTCATTAAAGATTCGCACTAATTCTCTCTCCCCGTTGGTACCTTTTGCCTTTCGGTTGATCATAAAGATTTCTACCTAGATTACATTTTTATTTTCATAAAATCTTCCGCAACAATTGCTTCTGGAAAATAGTCTTGTGCCTCTTCTCGAATTTCGGAAGAACTTTTGTAACGTTGACTAATGTGAGTAATAACTAGTTTTTTCGTGTTACTTTGTGAAGCGATTATCGCCGCTTGTTTTACTGTCAGATGTTTTGACTTATAGGCTTTTTCCTGCAATTCGTCCAATAATGTTCCTTCAATAATGAGGAGATCAGCATCTTGTGCTAAGTAATTCACCCCATCACACTCCATCGTATCTGTAACATAACTTAATTTTTTACCTTTGACAAGAAACGAAACATCATCAGCTTTAATCTTCTTGCCATTTACCAAAACATCTTTCCCCTCTTGAATTTTACCTAAAATAGGCCCTTCTTCTAATCCTAATTTCTTCGCTTTTATAAGATTAATTTTACGTCGATCTTTCTCATGAAGAGCAAAACCTACACAACTCGTAGAATGTTTAAGGGCTCGCGTTTCCAAGAAGAAATCTTCCCCTTGGAAAAAAATTCCCCTTTCTACCTCTTGTATTTCATGATCAATAATGTCTTTGGCTGCAAATCCTTTCAACATATGACTGAGAAACACTTTACTCCCCTTAGGACCATAGATATACAACTTCTTCGCGTACTGGTCCGCCCCCATGGAACTTAATAATCCAGGAATGCCCAAAACATGATCCCCATGCCAATGGCTTATGCAAAGGCGGGTAATTTTTGCAGGTTTAATGCCGGCAATCCTCATTTGCCTCTGAATCCCTTCCCCGCAGTCAAAAAGGATATGTTCATTCTTATAACTCAGAAGAACTCCCGCATGATTTCTTGTTTTTGTCGGCTGCATACAGCCCGTGCCTAAGAAAATTACTTCTATCATAAAAGCGGCTCTATTCTTGAAGATTATTAATCTTTGGGTTGTACTTTTCTATTCTTCTATTCCTCCAAAATTCTTTAATTTTCAATAAATTACTGTGAATAATTCTAGTCAAAATCTTTAAATATTTATTCCTAAAAGTAAAAACTAAATTTATGACCATTAACTATTTATATCTCTCCTCTTTAACATCTTTAAATGAATCTTCAAGAAAAACTCTCTCTCATAAAACAGGTGGGTGAAGAGATCATCAATGAAGAAGAACTTCTAGAACTTCTCAAGATTAAAGAACATCCCGTTGCCTACGATGGTTTTGAACCGAGCGGCAGAATTCATATTGCACAAGGTATTTTACGAGCTATTAATGTAAATAAACTTACAAGGGTCGGAATCAAATTTAAGTTCTGGGTAGCGGATTGGTTTGCCCTTATGAACAATAAGATGGGCGGAGATTTAGAAAAAATTCAGACCGTGGGAAAATATTTTATTGAAGTTTGGAAGGCGTGCGGGATGGACATGAAAAATGTTGAATTTTTATGGGCTTCTAGCGTCATGAACAATCCTCAGTACTGGCTTAACGTGATTAAGATCGGCCGTTTAAATAGTGTACAGCGCATTATTCGTTGCAGTCAGATTATGGGGCGTTCTGAAACAGAAACTCTCAGCGCGGCGCAAATCTTTTACCCCTGCATGCAATGTGCGGATATTTTTCAACTGGGGGCGGATATTACCCAGCTTGGTTTAGACCAACGCAAAGTTAACGTTCTCGCTCGGGAAGTAGCTCCAAAATTAGGATACCGCAAGCCGGTCGTTGTTTCTCATCATATGCTCTTAGGCTTAAGCAAGCCTCCCCAAACCGATCTAAGCGGGGCAGAAAGAGCCATTGCTTTAAAAATGTCTAAGTCAAAACCAGAAACAGCGATTTTCATGACCGATAGCGAAGAGGAAGTTAAAACTAAATTCAAAAAAGCATATTGTCCTGATAAACAAATTGCTGACAATCCTGTTCTTGAATACTGTAAATATATTATTTTTGAAAAAATCTCTGAATTTACAATTGAGCGTCCTGAAAAGTTTGGTGGAAATCGGACTTTTAAATCTTATGCAGAATTAGAACGCGCTTTTGTTCAAGGGGAGCTCCATCCTGCTGACCTTAAAAATGCCGTAGCTAGGTATATTAATCAGCTTTTAATTCCGATTCGAGAATATTTTCAAAAACATCCTTCTGCTCAGAAATTGAAAGAACTCGTTGAAACTTATGAAATTATAAAATAATCATTTTCCTTCCAGGATAACCATCGTATAATTTTTAAAATATAGTTGGGCGGCATTCTTTATATCGCTAGTCGTGACCAACCTTATTTTTCTAAGGAATTCTTTCATCAATCTTGCTTCTTTTAGCTGTTCCCAAAACAAAAGCTGGTCTGCAATTTTCTGGCTGTCTTCTAATTCTAAAAGATAGCTGCCTTCTACAAAATCCTTTGCCTCTTTAAGATCTTTTTCCGTAATGGACTGCAATTTTTGTAATTCTTCTAAAATAAGCTTGCGCACCAGGTTAATATTTTTTTTATCTACACTCGCATAAACGGCAAAATAACCAAAACTTCCTTCTGCTACATGCTGTGTTCCAACATCGTAAGCTAACCCTCTTTTACTCCTTATTTCCGTAAACATTCTCCCGCTTTGGCCACGTCCTAAAATACCGTTGACCACTTCTAAAGCATACGCGTCATCCAGCAATCGCGGAACTGTTTTAAAACCGATAACCACATACGTATTAGCGATTTTTCTCTTTTCCTTGGCGACATTGACTTTTTTTGAAGAAGGTTCCAAAATCTTTCTTTTTTTTGGCAAAATGCCTCTTCCCATCGTAAAGAATTTTTCTACGGTTTCTTTCCAAGAAGGCACGCTTCCCACAACGGAAAGGACCATATTATTGGGATGATAATGCTTATGGAAATAATTGATGACTTTCTCT
>CAZCXW010000052.1:5829-8226 GCA_964502785.1 uncultured Methanosarcinales archaeon
ACCATAAGTAGGAAATCGGCAAGGATGTTTCATAAATAAATTTCGCTGTAATAACAGCCATTGATAAAAGCGCGGCTCATCATTGATCATATCAATTTCTTTTAGGATGATATTTTTTTCCTTTGTGATATGTTCTGGTTTAAACAGCGAATGTTGTAAGATATCGGCAAGAATCATTACCGCTCTGCTATAATGTTTCCGTAGAACCTTAATGTAAAAACAAGTTCGCTCATTCGTTGTATAAGCATTAAAATCTCCTCCTATACTTTCTATCTCATTGGAAATGGCCATGTTAGTGGGTCTTGATGTCGTTCCTTCAAAGAGAATATGTTCTAAAAAATGAGAAATTCCGCTTTCTCTCTCCTCTTCATAATCGCTTCCCACGTTTACAAGTAATTGAATAACAACGGCATTACTAGGCTTTTCCTCATAAATAATTTTTAGTCCATTTGAGAGGGTAATTTTCTGCATTAAGACCCCTTGTTTATCTTAAGATTTATAAGAGTTTTGAACTTAATAACTTAAAAGTCAAAAGGAAAAATGAAGAGGGCAAAGGTTTTTAACCATCTTAGTTAATGAGAAGGCATGAAACTCAAACATTTTCAGGAACATCTAAAAAAAGAAAACATTGACATCGCCTTTTTTATGCATCCAGATCCTACATTCATCTATTTTACCCAAATGGAACCTTCTCACGGGATTTTAATTATTACTCCAAATGAGTGTTTTTTTTGGCTCTCTGCTTTGGACAAGAAACCATCATTGAAAGAAATAACTATTCTCCCTTTGAAGAAAGGATGGGAAAAGAATCTTCCTAAAGTCAATGTAAGAAAAATTGCTGTAAATAAAGAATTAATGACCTTACAACAATGGGAAAAAGTTCAAAAATTATTTTCCAAAGCGCATCCCATAGATATTTCCCATTTTCTTCATACAATACGTAAAGAAAAAACTTCATTAGAGTTACAAAGAATGAGGGTGGCTTGTCATATTACTTCCGAGGCGTTTCACACTTTACTCAAAGAACTCCCAAAAAAAAATCTCAGAACAGAGCAGGACGTTGCCTTCTTTCTAGAAAAATACATTTATGATCATGGAGCAACTTTAGCTTTTCCAACAATCACCGCCATGGGCAAAAATGCCGCCACTCCCCATCACAAAACCTCTCTCACAAAACTCTCTCAAGGTTTTTTACTGGTAGACTTTGGTGCAAAATATCAAAATTATTGTGCAGACATGACTCGAGTCATTTATTTAGGCAATCCTTCTTCTAAAGAAAAGGATCTCTATGACCTCTTGTTAAGAGCACAAATAAAAGCGATAAATTCTGTTCAAAATAAAATGTCATTTTTAGAGTTAGATAAAGTAGTGCGAACAGAATTAGGCAATTACGCAAAATCCTTTATCCATTCTTTAGGCCACGGCATTGGCATCGAAGTTCATGAGTCGCCTGTTTTCTCCGACAAAAAAGAAAAGATAATTCCTAACGTTCCCTTTACCATTGAACCAGGGATTTATCTACCTGAAAAATTAGGATTACGCATTGAAGACACCGTCATTTGGGATGGCAAAAAAGTAGATGTATTAACTAAAGCCACAAAAGAATTAATTAGGATAAATGACATTTAAATTCCAAGCTTTCAACAAGATTCATAAATTATATATATGTCCCATGATATTCAGAAATATGATGGCGTCAAAATCCTTATCTTATGGTGTTGAAATTTGTTCTGTCGAGTCAAACGTTGTTGATCATATTCGAAATAGTTTAGGTTCAGAAACCATGATCGCAAAACCTGGACAGGGGATTAAAGAACACAAACATGGTAAGTCTCTCTACTTCGCAAAAAATGCTCATTTAACATTGGGCGGTCAAAAAATTGAATTAAAAAGTTCAGCCTGTGTTCTTATCCCTGAAAATATTCCACATGGCTGGCAGCATGCTGGAGCGCCCGGTGACTTGATTGTCACTTCATTTGAACCAGGACATAAAACCTATGAAACCTACCCCCTTTAATTTTACAACATCTTCGGTTTAGATACTTTTTTAAATCTTAAACTTTCTTTTTTAGATGGATGGCAATTTTCTGGGAGATTTGGGGGACAGTAGCAGGGTTAATTACTACTTCTGGTTATATTCCTCAGATTATAAAAGGATATAAAACAAAGAAACTCGAGGATCTCTCTTACTTTTTAAATATTTTTTTTGGTTTAGGAATGTTGATGTGGTTAGTATACGGGATTGCAGTTGACAGTCTTGCGATTATAATTGCTAACGTAATTGGTGTGACTTTAAATTTTATCATAATTTTAATGAAATATTATTATCATCAAAACTCACTAAACTACAGTATCTCCGAAAGCTAAGTACCTTTTTTGAGTAGTGAGAAAAGCCTT
>CAZCXW010000053.1:0-8094 GCA_964502785.1 uncultured Methanosarcinales archaeon
TCAAAGAAAATGGTAGAAAATTCTGTGCATTTTGAGTTTTTCAAAATTCTCCTTATTAACAAGACCCTTTCTTCAATTTCAAATCAAGAACTAAATCTTCCAACTTTCTTAATTCATATTTTACGCCATCAACTTTGCGGCGAATTTCATTTTCCCGAAAATCAAATTTTAACAGTTCACCATATATGACATCTACTTCATCTCTGATTTTTACTACTTTATTGACCTCGCCCTTACCGGCAAGAAACACTGCTTTACGTACCAACTCTCCCGGTAAATCCGCTAACCCCATCACATATAATTCAGCGGGGACGGGAAGCTCCACCAATTCTCCTTTCTCGACAAAATGAAAATAAAGAATGGCTTCCACATATTCCTGGATGGCGATTTTGTAGCTGCCTTCCCAGAGCATGCGATGGCTGTGGGTAGCAATCTTATCCAGAAATTCTTTTTCTTTTTCAATTTGTTTAATGAGTTTTTCTGCCTGCTTTAACTCATCACGGTGAATGGCATAAATAACCAGTTTGCTTAATTTTAAGACATCCCGGCTTTTCTTAATTAAACGTTCCCGCTCTTCATCATAAGCTTTAAGCTCTTCCTGTAATTTCTTAAAATTAATCATTAAACTTGATTATAGAGATTACTTTATAATGGTTTCGATGTGATGCCAGAATCGGCTCTGTAGAAAATCTCGCTTTGCTCGGGTAGCATCGGACTCACCCATCGGCCTGCACGCTGTGCTCAGCATCCTGCTCATGTATCGCTCGTGTAAGGATGCTACCGCTTTTTCTACAGAGTCGCCAGAGAATCAAAAGCTTTATATAAGAACCACCTCTTTGGACTTTAATTAGGTTATTAAGGGGGTAATACACATGGAAGACAGTTCATCCCGGCCGTTAGACGCGTTGAATTTTGCGCGCAATAAGATTGTTATGGTCGAATTAAAAAATGGAAATAGTTATGTGGGAAAATTAAAAGCTTTTGACATTCACGTTAATGTTGTTCTTGACGATGCTGAAGAAAGATGTAATGGAGAAGTGAAACGAAAAATCGGCACTGTTTTCGTGCGCGGAGACACTATTACTATAATTTCTCCGGCTTCTAATTAGGTGGAAGAATGAAAGGAACGCGAAGTATGGGGAGGAAGAGCGGGAAGAAAACCCACATTCGCTGCCGACGCTGCGGCAACCGTTCTTACCACATTCGAAAGAAACGCTGCGCTTCCTGCGGCTATGGGGCAATAAGTAAAGTCAGAAGTTATACTTGGCAGAAAAAGAAACTATTAAAAAAATAATTAAGTTAAAAGAAAAAAATTTTATTCTTTTTTTCTACGAGTGTTTTCACAAGCCGTATAAATAGCTAATCCACCCGTTAAACCAGCCACTGCCGCAGAAAATAATCCCTGATAAAAATTTCCAGAAGACAATCTTTCAGCAGATTCTCTGGCGGCATTAAACGCCTGTTCTGTTATTTCCGGTGTTTTAGCCAATTGAACTTGCAATACAGCTGCTTTTGTATTTGCATATTCTAAAAGATTTCCCAATGCAGCATATCCTTCAAGAGCTTAAGCTGTTCCAAAACATATAGTCCCTATAAAGTTTCCCAGGTCTGTCATTTTGTTGTTCCCCTTTACTAATTTTACTAATGGAATAAAATAATCAGAATTATTTATAATATTACACTGAATTTGATGGATGGAGGGCAGACCAAGAACCAGTTTCATAAATATCTTTACTCCCCAGTCTTAATCCTTTCTACACATCTTTCCCGCACACCTTTAAATTTAATACTTTGACAAAGTTCTAGATCAGAATGATCCACAGCAATGTAATAAACACAGGCTTCTTTTTGTAAATTATCATTAATATCTTGACAGGCTGCTATATTTTTTGTGGTACGAGCGATTTTTATAATACATTGCGCTTCTTCGTCAGCAGAGAGAAAGAAACAAATTTGATGTTTGCTTGTCTTGAACGCTATTTCTTTGAAACATTTTTCACGTTGTTCCCGATCATTGATAAAAGAACACCATTCTTCGTTTCCATTTTCGGTTGCGAAATAAGAAAAACAATTATCAGTCCAATACTTATTGGAGATAACTGGGCATATTTCCTGCTTTTGCTGCATCTTCGCAACTTCGAACTGGCAGAAGCCTTTGGACTTTTCATCCTTTACGAGATTGCAGACCGTTAAGTCATTTTTTTCCTTGGCTAAATTTGCCACGCAGCTGTCTCTCAGCGCCTCATTTGCAATTTTACTGCATTTTAATTCCTGAAAATAACAATCATCTTTGGTGCTGCCTTCCAAAGAAGAGCATTGCTCTGATTTATCACCAACTGCTGAACCAGTTAGGTTATCAGAAGTACAAGCGGCTATAAGAAGCCCGATTATGACTATCAACACACTTAAAATTTGGATTTGACGCATTTTTAGGGTTTTAGAAGAAAGCACTTTTTAAGTTTTGTGGAAGTTTTCATTATCTCCAAAGTCTTACTGCCATAAAGAGTTAAGTGGGCGGCAGCACGGAGTTTTACAAAAACATCGTAAAGCATTATTGCTCCAGATTTTTTATAGGATATAAAATAATATCTGAACCACAATAGAAACATATAAAAATAATCCATGAACTTAATGATACTAATGTGGGCGTGCCGGAGTGGCCAAACGGGATGGATCATCTTAAATGAGTCCAAGCTTAGGCCATTCTGACAGTAGGGTATGATGAGCTTTACTGCGATGACTGGAAGATACCCATTGGCTTAGTGCCTCCTCAGGTTCGAAAATAAAGGCAGTCTGCCTTTATCAACCCCCGACTCTTCGGGAACGAAAGTCCTGACGCCCACACTTTTTTTTTTAGAATTAGGATGAATTCTAGCGTATTTTAGTATATCATATCTTTTAAAATGGTCATAAATATTTTTTCGATGTCCAAGCTGATAAACCAGAATCTGAAGTTTCTCTTGATGAATATCAAAAATAATTGGGTAATCGCCAACCCTAAAGCGGAAACCAGGCATTCCGATTAGTTTCTTAATATCACATGATTCTGGACGGATCCTTAGTCTCTCCAATGCAGTAAGAATATGATGATCATTAAAATCTTAATACTTCTTCCATAAATAATCCAGCTGATTCGAAAATGTCTGTGTAATCTGTTTTGATTTAATTCTCAGAACAATGATTTCTGGTTTGTAAATAATAATCAACACATTATTTCCAAAAACAACCCACACAATGGGCATAAAAATTTCTTTAGGAATCCATTTAATTTCTACTGTAGTAATTTCTCGTGCTTTCTCTAATCGATCTAAGACGATTTTACTTTTCGTACTAAAGAGCTTCAGCGGGATATTCTTAAACCATCTTTGTGATTCAATGGGAAAAATTTCCTGCACTTGGAGATTGCCAAAGCCTTTCCAAACAGGAGGCTGTTCGTTAACGATTTCATTTAGCAATGCTTTGTAAGCTTTTCTTCCTCGATAGATTTCAAATAAATCTTTTTCTTTTACACTTTCATATTTTGCTTGTAGGCGGGGAATAATGATCGAGAGCTCTTTTTCCATTTCCCGTGCTTTAATTAATTGTTTCTCTTTGAAGTCTTCTACTATTTGAGGAAGTTTCTGCGGGTTAGTGGGAAAGAATAATCGTTTATTACCTTCATGAAGAATCGTGACTAATCCTGTTTCTCCAAGCTTATCGAGGGCTTCATAAACGTTAGCCTTATATTTCCCTGCTTTTTTGGCAATTCTATCAACGCTGGATTTACCTAATTCTAAGAGTGTTAGGTATACTTTAGCAGCAGTAGGGCTAAGTTCGAGGCGCTGAAGAATAGCAATTTCTTCATTCATAAAGGAGTAGTTATTTACTACTACTTAAATTTATCTAGTTGATTCATCACGAAGTGAATTGTAACCAAATGATGGGCATTAAAAATGAAAGAAAATCTCGAAGCCGAACTTGAAACCGAACTTAAAAAAGCAGAAAAAGTCCAAGGACTTGCCGATTACATTAAGGTAAGAACTAAATATCACAGGATTGATTGGTCAAGGGATGGTCGCTCTTATCTTGCTGATCTTCGTGTCAGCCCAGAAGAAAAGGCAGGCTGTTTTATTGTAGATACTGCCCAATGGCCTGACTTTCATCTAATGAGTAGCGGGCTTGGGGGTGGGACGGAGTGTTCCGTCAAAATCTACGCTTTTCGATCAGGGAAGAGTGCAGAGTCAGATAAAATTGTGTATCGCCATAGGTTGAATCCAAGTGAAGATGATTGGAGTAAAGCGTATTCTAAAATAAAAGATTTTAAACTAGAGGATAATTGCCTGAAAGTTACAGTTGCCTCAAATGAGAAAGAGGAAATATTTACTTTCCCTTTAAAATTGTAACAAGAAAATATTTTTTAATTTTAATCACAACCCAAACAATCTCTTCGCATTTCCGCTAAAGAAAGCATTTTGATCTTCCTCAGGAATGACTCTCGTAAGAAAATCAATCGTGCTTTGTTCAGGGGCAAGAGGCCAGTCCGTTCCAAAGAGAAATTTCTGAGGGTTGTCGACATACGCTAAAACATCGGCAATTTTTCTTTCTAAGAATCCGGCATAACGAGGAGCGGGCTGCTCACCGACAAATAAGCCTGAAAGATCGGCATAGACATTATTATTTGCATAGAGAACGGCCATGGCATCATCAAACCAAGGATTGCCTAAATGAGCTATAACAAATGTTACATTCGGATGTAATTTTGCCGCTTCATCAATGGAAAGAGGTTTGCTATATTTGAGTAATGGGGGTTTTTCATTTCCTGGATTAAAACAATCCCCGCTATGGATAATTACGGGCAGATTATTCCTTGCCGCCATGGCATAAATGGGTTCCAAACGAGAATCGCTCGGATTAAAATATTGATAGCCAGGATATAATTTTATGCCGACAATGTCGCCTTGCTTTCTGCTCTGTTCAAATTCTTTTGCTTGTTTTTCTCCATCTTTTTCGATATCAATGGCGCTGACAATACAAAAACGAGAATCATTTCCTACAGCTCTTAGGAGCGATTCAGAGGATATCACCGAATCACGAGGCCGTCCCGCAATGAGGAGAGTTTTTTCCACTCCTGCTTTCGTTAATTCTTCTTTTAATTGTTCAATACTCCCGCGACCATCGACTTTTTGTGTCGCGAGATGCGCATGAATATCAATAATGGGTCCTGAATAGGTCATTTTTTATTGAAAGACCACTTTATTTAAAAATGTTACCATCAATAAGGGATTACTCTTTAAGAATACAACAGAAACTTCTTTGTTAATTTCTCCACAATTCCTTTCTCGCCAAACACTAAAACACCTAAGAACTCAACCTCTTGAAGATCTTTTGTTTTCATTAATTCTGCGACTTTTTTATCATCGGAAGTTTCCATCATTTCTCGCGTGAATTCAGCAACGTCTAAATTAAGCTCTTTCGCTTCTTTTGCTAATGCGATTAATTCCTGATGAGAAGCCGCTTGTTTAATCATGATCGCATTTTGAATGTTAAGATTTATTTCTTTTTTATCTTTTGTGGAAATAGTATCTTGCATGAACAACTGCCTACCCTTCCTTGCTCCGAACGCCGCTGTCAGGTGTCCGACCGTGTTGAGCTCCTGCCATTTTTTAAGCTTTGCTCCAGTGTTAAGAAGGGCAACTGCCAGCTGCGTTTTCTTTTCTTTCCCAATTTTATCTGTGTCTAGCCCTTGCGGTTTCATCGTTGGGAAGAGCAAAACATCACGAATGGAATCCTGCTCGGTGAGGAGCATAACCATCCTATCTACACCTATCCCAATTCCCGTATTGGGGGGCAGGCCTAATTCTAGCGCTCGGACATAATCTTCATCCATGGGATGAGCTTCCTCATCTCCCCCTCTTCCTTTGGCCGCCTGTTCCTCCAATAATTTTCGCTGCAAGAATGGTTCCGTTAATTCAGAATAACAATTCCCCACTTCCCAGCCGTTGATGAATGGTTCAACACGTTCAATGAGTTCAGGATTTTCCCGATGCGGCTTTGCTAATGGACAGGATTCTTTAGGATGATCAATAATATGAGTTGGCTGGATGAGTTTATCCTCGCATAATTCTTCAAACAAACGGAAAATCATGGCGCCCCGAATAATATCCCCTTCGTAATCAATATTATTATTACGAATTAAATTGTATAATTCTTGATCCGTAAGTTTATCAACATCTATCTTAGCAAGTTCTTTTAATACTCCTTTCATCGTCAAGCGTTTCCAGGGAGCTTTCAGGTCAATTTTTTTCCCCTCGCGTTCAAGAATAGTTGTTCCCAACACGGTTTTTGCCACAGATTCCCATAATTCTTCCGTTAATTTCATGGCATCATGATAATCCGCATACGCCCACTGGATTTCCATCATCGCAAATTCAGGGTTGTGTGTTCTGTCCGCATCTTCATTGCGGAAACAGGAACTAAGGTCAAAGATTTTTTCGAAACCGCCGACGATAAGGCGTTTTAAGTGCAGTTCATAAGCGATACGCAGGTACATTTTCATCTCCCAGGCATTTATTTTGGTGATAAACGGCCGGGCATTCGCCCCGCCATATTCTGTTTGGAGAATAGGAGTATGAACTTCGATAAAGCCGCGATTATTGAGAAATTCGCGAATCGCTTTGTAAATTTTCGCTCTCTTAAAGAAAACGTCTTTCACTTCCGGATTAACAATAAGATCCACATAACGCTGGCGGTAGCGTAATTCTTCATCTTTCAAGCCGTGAAATTTTTCCGGCATAATGATTAATGACTTAGCCAGAAGTTGAACCGTAAAAGCCCTTACTGTCACTTCTCCCATTCGCGTTTTAAAAATGGCCCCTTTAACACCGATGATATCTCCAGTATCAGTCTTCTTGGCCATCAGGCTATACTGTTCTTCCCCTAAATCATCCTGTGTAAGATAAATCTGCACTTTTCCAGTTTGGTCCTGGATATGGAAGAAACTCGCTTTTCCCATAACCCGCTTAAGAATAATTCTCCCTGCAACCGAAACTTTATCATTGGTATGCTCTTCATTCTTCAGTTTTGCGTATTTTTCATTGATTTCCCGAGCATGGTGAGTTTGATCATACGAATAAGGATACGGGTCGATTCCCGCTGCTTTTATTTCTTCCAATTTTCGTACTTTATTCTCATCAAGATGCGAAAGTTTAGACATGAAAAAGATGCTGAGGAGAGGATTATTTAAATATTTCCTCAATATTCAGAAAGTACATTAAACCCATTTTCGGCTTTATGATCTCAAACCATTCCTTTCTTTCCCGTCGTTTTAAATGGTTTGTGTATACCTATCTCTTCATATTGTTTAGCGTATCTTTCTTGTTCAGGATCTCGCACAGAGATGACATAAGCTGCATCAGATGTTCGTAATTTCTTGTCTACTTTAAAAGAAACTTCAGTTTTAGGTAAAGCAACTTTAATATTTTGATCATTAGTTCGCAAATCCCCCACTTTTATCCTGTAATATCCGGTTGTAGGCCCGATAAAACATACTTCATCGCCTTCTTTTAATTCATTTTCTTCGATCATTAAAGAAACAACATGCGCTTGAGGAAAATAATTAGTAACTTTACCTACCCTTACTTTCTGTTCCGTGGCTCCGGAACCATACAATGTTGTCCAAGAATTATTGGTGGGAGTTCCCAAATAAAAGTTATCCGTAAAGCCGCGGTTAAACACTTTCTCTAATTCTTTCACTAATCGCAGCGCCTGTTCCTGACTGAATTCTCCTGTTTCAATCAGATGGAGCGCTTCTTTATATGCAGCGGTCGTCGTGTATACATACTCTGGTCCTTTGGCTCGGCCTTCAATTTTGAAAACATCAATTCCCGCTTCCATTAATTTATCGAGTATAGGCAAAGCGCAGAGATCTTTTGGCGACATCATATAATTGGAATCAACGATAAATTCCCGCCGCGGATCGCTGATATCAATAAGTTTGTACTGTCTTCGGCATTCCTGCAGACACTGCCCGCGGTTTGCGGAAAGCCGATTATGGTGCTGGCTCATAAAACATCGTCCCGAATACGCCACACATAAAGATCCATGCACAAATGTTTC
>CAZCXW010000054.1:0-6287 GCA_964502785.1 uncultured Methanosarcinales archaeon
ATCGGAAGGCTTATTGTTCCAACCCCTTTAGTCCAGACACTTTGTTCAGTGCATTGAATATCAACCCATAAATCCATATACCGCGCCGAGTCATTATGGATCAACGCCGCGCTTCTTTCTCCATATTTCCTTTCAAAGGAAGGAAGCACTCCAGCGTTGACCATAATCTGGAAGCCATTGCAAATTCCAATAACTAAATGATCTCCTTGCAGAAAATAGCACATTTCATCTGCCAAATTATTTTTAATTCTATTCGCAAAAGCATTTCCTGAGACTGTATCATCTCCGTATGAAAATCCTCCTGGAAAAGCCAGAATTTGATAATTCTCTAATCTCCTTGATCCGTCAATAAAATCGTTGATATGTACGATTTCGCCCTCGGCTCCCGCTTTCTCAAAAGCAAACTTCGTTTCTTCATCGCAGTTAATGCCATAACCTGTAAGGATGATTGTTTTTGGTTTGGCCATTTTAATATCCCAGGAACGTCGATTTATAGTTTTGTAATAATGTATTTACATCCGTGTTTACAACTTTGTTTCCTTTTCTTCCCATTATCGTAAATACATTCGTAAATACATCATTGCCTCGTACTGCGCCAATCTGAGCAAAAGCATTATTTGCCATTATTTCTTCAAATCTGTCTTTATGCTGAGAATTGATTGTAACAATAATTCTTCCCTGGCTTTCGGAATACAATGCAAAATCATCTCTGGATACGTTTCCAGGTAAGTTTTGTAACGATACCTCGAGACCTAATTTTCCTCCCATGGATGTTTTTGCCAGAGCAACGGCCAGGCCCCCCCTATGGATGCTCTGCGCAGAAGCAAGCAGCTCTTCATCTAAAGCTTGGGAAAAAGTGTAATACAATTTTTTGTTTTTTTCAACATCAACGATAGGCAGACGATTGCCAATATATCTTTCTCCCCGTTCCTGTTCACCAACCATCGCAAAATATTCTGATGCACCCATCTCATCATTGGTTTCTCCTAAAATATATACTAAATCACCTGAAAATTTGGCATCCAAAGACATTGCTTTTCTGGCGTCTTCTATCACTCCCAAAGAAGAGATCAGCAGTGTTGGAGGAATAGATACTTTTATTGATTCTCCTTTTTCATTGTAACCTTTAAAATCGTTAAACATACTGTCCTTGCCAGAGATGAAAGGAGTGCCAAAAGCGACCGCGCTATCATAACAGGCTTCTAGCGCAGCTCGCAGCTGTCCTAAACGCTCCGCTTCGGTGGAACTGCACCAGCAAAAGTTGTCCATCAGCGCGAGATGATTCAGGTTTGCTCCAGCGACCACAGCATTCCTTATGGCTGTATCAATGGCCGCTGCTGCCATATGGTATGTATCAATATAACTATACGTGGGGTTTATACCTTGAGCAATAACAACTGCTTTTTGGGAATGTAAAACTGGCCTTACGACTGCGGCATCGCCATTGACTCGTCCTCGTCCCTGCAAGGGCTTAATGACCGAGCCTCCTTGAACTTCATGATCGTATTGTTGTGAAACGAATTCGATGCTTGCAATATTCAATCTCTTCAGCATCATATGAATTGTTTCCGTTAAATCTTCACGTTCCACTATGACTGGTTCTTCATGCTTTATTCTCGTATACGTTGTGTGCATCGGCCTTGGTGGCAGGCCGTCATGTAAAAAAGCAAGATCGATATTCATTACCTGGTTTCCAAGATACTCGACAAGACATTTCCCTGAATTAGTGAATTCGCCGATGATTGTTGCCTCTACACCTCTTCGCTGCATCAACGAGGAAAAAACTTCCCACTTATCAGGTGGAACTGCCAAAGTCATTCTTTCCTGTGATTCTGAAATCCAAATTTCCCACGGCGCAAGCCCGAGGTATTTAAGAGGCACAGTGTCAAGCCTCACGTAACATCCTCCACATTCTTGTGCCATTTCCGCAACAGAACAAGACAGCCCTCCTGCCCCATTATCGGTTATGCTGTTATATAAACCTAAATCTCTCGCTTCTTTTACGAGTGCATCGCTTAGTTTCTTTTGCGTGATGGGATCGCCAATTTGTACTGCCGTCGCAGGGCTTCCGGAATCAAGCGCTTCAGAGGAAAAAGTTGCCCCGTGAATGCCGTCTTTCCCAACTCTTCCTCCCACCATAACAATGTAATCTCCAACTTGGGCGCTCTTTTCATGAGCTAACCTGCCCGCACTCTCCCGTGGAATTACTCCCGCTGTTCCGACAAAAATAAGCGGTTTTCCTTTGTACCCATTATCAAAATTCATAAATCCTAATGGCGTGGGAATTCCAGAACAATTGCCCCCGACATTTACTCCTTCGATAACCCCTTCCATGATTTGGTGGGGTGTGAGCATTCTTTGAGTAAAACCAGAACCTTTGTAGAGCGGGCGGTCATCAGCAGGATTAGCCAGACAGAACCCATATAGATTTAGGATTGGTTTTGCGGCTAAGCCAAAGCCGATTGTATCGCGATTGACACCTACAATTCCAGTAATAGATCCTCCAAAAGGATCGAGCGCTGACGGGCTGTTATGAGTTTCTGCTTTAAACGTAATTAAAAAATAATCATCAAAAATAATCGCACCGGAATTATCTGTAAATACAGAAGCGCAAAAATCTTTATTTCCCTTTTCTCTTCGTATTTTCTCAGTAGCTCCCTTGATGTACCGCTTAAATAATCCTTCAGTTATTTCATCGAGGGGATTAGCAAAGATCGTATGCTTGCAATGTTCTGACCACGTTTGGGCTAAAGCTTCCAATTCTACATCAGTTGGATTTCTGCCTATTCTTCGGAAATAGGCTTGAATGGATTTTAAATATGTAATGTCTAACGCCAACGGCCCTCTTCTTGTTCGATCCTCATTAGCAATCCCTTGCTTGCCAAGAATCATTAACTCCTCATTGCTCATTTCCAGAATGGCAACAATATCTGCCGTAGGCCGTTTCTCCAAATGCACATGGGGAATAATTATCCCCATCCCGCCCTCTCGCTGAAATTCAGTGTAATTTTTAATATGAGTCCTTTGAATGATCGGATTTGCCAAAGAATTAGCCATCAAATTAACTTCTTCTCGTGAAATATCTCCAGATAAGAACATAATTTGAGAGGTGTATACTTTTTCTGCGGGCGGTAATTTTTCTTGCAGCAGATCTTCAATGCTTTCTCTTGCCGTTGTCCCAATGTTATCCGTAACTCCTGGCAGATAGCCGATTTCCACCGCCCAAGAGAATGGACATCCAGCCTGCTCCTGATCGATAGTGGCTTGCTGTGTAACTGGATTTGTTAAAACCGAAGCAATTTTTTTTAATTGGGATTGCTCATACGAAGCTTCAATCGTGTACACATCAACGAGCTGAACATCATCTATCTCAAAACCAAAAGATTTTAAACGACGTTTTCTCACCTCTGCTCTGGCATCAGGTGTCGTCCTAATTTCTATCCGATGAGCCATCATAGCCTAAAAAATACTTTTATTATAAAGTTTAATGTTTTTGAGAATATATATACTAAAAATCATTAAAAATTGAGCAGATCAATGATTTTTAATATATCATCAAAGAAGCCGAAGATCAAATATCTAATTCTGTAATTTCCACTTTTCCTTTCTTAGCATGGATAAGATATTCTTTACGGTCGTCAAACTTAGCCAGCTTGGTGACGAACTCGGGCAGAAGAATTCGCTCTCCGCGGAACTGCAGCAGCGACACAATTTCCTGCTGCGGCTCATTATTTCCTAATTCCACAGCGACTTCTTTCAGCACTTTCTTTTCTTCGCTGACTTTCTTCCCCAGCAGCGCTGCTTCAGTTTTTGTAAATAAAAAGTGGGCAATAGCTTCTGCAATATTTGTCGTGACTACTTCCTGGATTCCCTGCAGGCCAGGCGAGACATTAGCTTCTATGACCAACGGCCCTGTAGGACCTTCTAAAATATCAATGCCGCAGATATCAGCTTTAAGCGCTTTTGCCGTATCGAGGGCGATATGCGTAACTTCCCGGCTAAGCTGCGCAGGTTCCCCTTTTCCTCCGGCATGAATGTTGGCTCTTTTATCGCCGCTCATCGAACGCCGCCGCATTGCTGCCGCCACTTTATCGCCAACAACTAAAGCCCGAATGTCGCTGCCTCCCGTTTCGATATATTCCTGAACAATAAAAGGCTGGTTTAAAACACCCAGAGCATCAAGAAGCGAAGACGCTGAACTAAAAGAATCTGCGAACATCACGCCTTTTCCCTGCGTACCTTCTGGAAACTTCATGACAATGGGAAATTTAACCCGTTTCAGAAGATCTTTTGCCGCTTCGATCGTGGAGGTGACATACGTTCTAGGCATGGGGATGCCGTGCTGTTCCAGCACCAGATGTGTAAGGAGTTTATTGTGCACTGTTGTAAAAGATATGGCGGGAATAGGCATATAAGGCACTTTCATTTCCAGCAGCGCGGCTATGGAACGCAATAAATACGCATAACGAAACGACCCTTTGACATAAACGCAATCATAGTTTGCCAGCGGTTTTCCATCGTAGAGAATGCTTCCCTCTTTCCCTAAACTCACTTCAATATGTTTTAACTGCAGCATATCTACTTCCTGGAAATATTTTTTCATTGCTTCTGCCGTCCAGTGCGAACTCTTGCTGCCCTGTGAAATCAACGCTGCTTTCATTTTATCTCTTTAAGGGGATCAATAAGAAATTTTCCCTGCTTCAGCATATTTTGACCGATGAGCACGCGGTAGCTCATATGGCTACGATCCGCGAGGCTAAAATCCCCCTCCAAAGTTTGCCCGGCAATTTTTATTCTCACTTTCACGAGAGCACGTTTTCCTGTTCCGGAAGCGGACCGAATTGTTTTTAGACTGATTATTGGTCCCAACTCCAGCGTTGCTGCTAGATGCATATCAATTGACGATGAAGTCGCTCCCGTGTCGATTCTTGCCACAATTTCTTCTTGTTTTTTACGCCCCGTGATAAGGACTTTTTCAGTAAGCCCGAGAATAAATCTTCCTTTCATTGTATCAATATCTTCTTTATTGTATATAAGGTTTTTGGATAGAGATGTCAAGCAAGAATTATTTTCTTCTGCACTAGCCGGTTAAACAGTCTCTGTTAACAACATAACCAAACCTTGTTACTGTCGTTGTGCTGAATTGATCCGGATCAGGTTCTAATTCAATAATTTTAATCCAAGAGTCTTCATTAACGGGCAAAATATCTGGTATCCGCATTCTTAGAATCTCTTCTCTGGAATCAGAAGATAATTGCATGAGATGATACAACTCATAAAAATCGGGTTTATAATCCTGACTTTTCTGAATAAAAGCAAGTCCTTTAAAATGAACATCCTGAAGCACACTTCCCTCCCGTATTGCTTGTTGTCCTGCCGGAAATAATTCCAATATAATATCCCTTAATTCACGTCCAGAATATAACTTCTCTGAAATGATTCCTTTTTGGAATTTTGTGCTCATCAAAAAACCAGCAAACATTCTTTTATATATCTTTTTCGGTCATTATCTCTTCCCTCTCCAAAACATTTTTAAAGCACTTGCCTCTTTTTCGCTTACATGCCCTGGTGGTGTAGTCCGGTTTTGTTATGAAAGATAACAAAGGACAAACTATCATCCAGCACTTTCGGCAACTTTTACAAAGTTGCATCAAAGGTCGTGGGCTTCGCTCAAGCCCGCTATGTAAAAACCTTGTAAAGTTGATAGAAATGCTGGGACCCGGGTTCAAATCCCGGCCAGGGCACTTTATCTCTCTGCCTATGAATGAAGATGCGAGACGTTCTCCTACAAAAATGGAATCTTTTGGAGCTCTTGCGTATGAAGTTCTGATCGACCCATTATTAAAAAATGTCAGAACATTAATTTCGAGTTTTATTCCAAAAAACAGTAAAGTTATCGACTTAGGCTGCGGCACTGGCGTGTTGGCTTTTCATCTAGCTAAAGATAATAATTGTACTGTTTATGGAGTTGACCTCGCGCCGGGAAAAATTGCTCGAGCTGAACACCGAAAAGCTCAACATGATTTTTTCAAAGTCAGTTTCACTATCGCTGATGCCACTAACTTAACAGAGATTTCCGACCATCAGTTTGATTATGCCGTATTGTCGATGTTTATCCATGCTTTGCCATCAAAAATCGGCGATAAAGTTATCCATGAAGCTCTCCGTGTTGCAAAACATCTTATTATTGCTGATTATCTTACAAACCTGCCGAAAAAATTTTCTGGCCTTGCCATAAGAAGCATTGAACATTTTGCCGGTAGTGAACATTTTTCCAACTTCGTTTC
>CAZCXW010000054.1:6297-8088 GCA_964502785.1 uncultured Methanosarcinales archaeon
CGTTTCTTTCATAAACGGGGGAGGTCTCGATCCTCTACTAAAAGAAGCCGGACTTGTGATTGTGAACGAATACGTTAACCCCAGCCAAACCGTGCGTATCGTGTTAGTGCATAATGTTAATGCCTTAAGTTAATCTTTTTTTCATCGCTTGTGCTTTTAGAGAAAGCGGCATTTTTTCAATGGCATATCGTAAGGCGATTCTCGGCATTGCTCTTTTGTTTTTCATGACAAAATGAAATATCTCTTTTTGATGAATTATTGACGCTTCTTTCAACATCCACCCATATCCTTTTTGGACTAAATCTTCTTTGTCTTGTAACAAGGATATTGCAGTTTTAATAATCTCTTCTAAATATTTGTCTTTTCTCGCTGCATAAATAAAAATGACGGCAGAGGCCCTTCGCTTCCATTTGCTTTCAGATTTTGTCAATTTATAAATCTCTGGAATGAATCCGGGAAACCTCCACAAAAAATAACCTAAAGCATGGGTACAAAAATCATCGCAGCTCCCCCATGTATCAATGTATTTATCCAGCCATTTTTCAAAAATTACAAAGTCTTCTATTGTGTATTTTTTTCTAATTCTAAATGCCCAATCAAATGCCATTCCTCGACAAGAGTCGTCTTTATATTCTAACAGCTTTTCACAAAGATCGAGAATCTGTTTTTTGTCTAAGTGTTTGACTTGCTTAAACTTTTCAGCATAAAACTTTCTAGTGATTGTTGATGCTAAACTAATATGTTTTTTCCCATCTTTATGAAAGCGAGAATAATCTTTAACATTAGCCGGATTCATGGACAATTCATGAAGTTCTATCCAAATCTCTTGTACAAGATTATTCTCCATAATTCAAACTTTCATACATGAAGATGTTTTATAAACTATCACTTTTTCATCTATGTAGAATCTGCTCTTTTCACTAGTGGTCTGTTTTCTTTGACAGTTACCCTGGAAAAAATCCCCCCTACCTTTTTTAAATTAAACTCTCTTTTGCCGCTTCATGACAAAAATAACTTTTTTGTACCATGAAGAAAATATTGATATATGTAATGGCACGAAGACTTCTGAACAAACTTATGTTATCGTCCAAAGATACCTCCTGGAAAAAGGATATCTTCCTGTAGACTTACAAATCTGTGATGCCGCAGGAATGATTGGTGACAGGAAAGAGCAGTATTTTAGCAGTCTTCAAAGAGTGATCGAGAGACTTCGGGAAGATAAATCTCCCTATCATCATTTAAAATTTAGTCTGCCGCCGGAAGTTCCTGATTTTTCTGAAGGAAGCCCGCAACAGGGATTGATAAAGAAAACGATACGGCGGAATCTTGAGCCTCGTGAAATACAAGAAGTTTTGACGGTGCTTGCTGGAAAATAAGTTACCTGGCTTTTCTTAATTTTTCTGCTGAATTGTAAATAATTACTGCCCTTTCTACGGTTTGCCGCAACGATTTCCCTTCAACGTGATGAAACTTTTGGCCTTCCTGTCTTATATACTGTGCTAACTCACGCTCTTCTCCTTTTAACGATTCCACTCTGGCAAAAAAACGGTCATCGCGATGTCGAAATTCGGGAAAAGATCGAGAATAATCATACACTTTGAATTGCTTCCCTTGCGCATCACGCGCGTAAATCAAAGATGGTTCGGTAATTCCTTTTCGAGCCAGTTCTTGTAATGATGGCAAAAGTTCATCAATAGTTTCCAGTTCTGCCGAGACTAATGCTATTGTTGGCTCTATATAGTTCGGGACCTAATTAATTGAGCAAGTTTAATATAGTCGTGGTGTTTTCTT
>CAZCXW010000055.1:0-7784 GCA_964502785.1 uncultured Methanosarcinales archaeon
TATGAAAAAGAAGTAGAATTAAAAACAGTAGTGACAGCAGGCTTAGTAGAATACTTTACAACAGCTAAACCTAGTGTAATTTCTTACATAAGTCAATTTCATTTGAATCCTTCAGAGCAATATGAATTTCTTATCGGTGAATACAATAAACTGGTTCTAGTAGGTAGAATTCAAATTGAGAGTATCACTTCATTAGTTGTGGAACAAAGTAAGAAGAAAAAAGCAACTATTGGTGACATAAAAAAAGAACTTAGTGATCAAATGTCTAGGTATATACAAGCTGCTGAACTCTTTGTGAAAACTAGGGCGCAGGACCTTTTATTTGACAGCCGCTTCGATAGAATCGAGATAGCACAAGGACTCAATGCTGATGGCTATAATATTGAAAGTCCTGCTACATTTAATAATGCACCTTTACAAGAAGTTTTAGGAGAACGACAACAAATCAAAGGAAAAACGAAGGAATTTAAGTACCTTAGCCCAAAATAAACTACTCTTCTCTTCCTTCTTCCATTTCTTTTCTAATATCTTCTTCAACATTCTGCCTGATTTCTTCTTCAGTTACAGCCTGCCCTGTTTCATGTTTGTAGGAATTGAAGAGTTTCTTGATCTGTGTGTAAATATGAGCAGTATCGGCAGAGACCATCCCGGGGGCAGCTCCTTCCAAAGGAAAGGGATAGACGTATTTGTTAATCAGGCTTTTCCAAAAATAGACTGATGGTTTCATGCCCCAGCGGTGGCCGTAGTCGGTTAACACCCATGAATCAAAAGTGATGAGCACGTCTCCATTCTCAAATTTTTTCTTCATGCCTTCCTGCACTTCTTCTACGGTTTCCGTGACGTTGCTTAAACTGATTTTTATTTTAATGAGCAGCTTGATATATTTAGTATACACTTTCAGCGGCCTTAATTCGATGTATGTTCTTCTTCCTTGTTCGGTGACCAGCTCTTCTGTTTTCTTTTCCCTTTTCTTATAATGCAGTTCGTCTAAGGCTTTATTAATAACATAAACGAGTTCGTCAAAACGAAACACCCCTTTGTAGTTCAATTCCCGATTGTTGATCACTAAATTCTTTTCGTAGTATGTTTCCGTGTCCATGGGTTATTGCTGATAACTATATTTAAAGACGTTAAGATATTCTTTAATGCGTTGCACTAAGTGATCCAAGTCGCTTTTCACCCAGATCTCAAATTTTTCCACATGATGATGATAAAAATATTTTTCAAACAAAATTAACAAAAACCAGTACAATGGCTGAGAAGACCATGTTCCCCGGCGGTCGCTGAAGACGAAAGCGTCAAAAGTCATTTTTATTTCGCCGTGATTTAGACGCAGCCGTTCGCCTTTGTTTTCGACGTCTACTTCTTTGATGTTAAGCATGAGGATTTTCACGCGCATTTCAATCTTATGGTGTTCTGAAGAGCATTTCCAAGGCTCGAGAACTAATCTAATCTGCTTGCCTTGGGGCGTGGTCACTTCGCTGTTCATTTTTTCATACCAATCGTATCCTTTCTCAAAGAAGAAGCTCTGCACAACTGCAAATAGCTCTCCGGCATTGAATAATCCTTCATAGCTGAATTTAAGGTGGTCAACGACTAAAGTGCGTTCCCCTGAACCTTTATAATTAGGAGTAACCATGTCTCTGCCTCTTTTTGTAGAGCAGATAAGAATAAGGAAACTTATAAATATTCTGGTTCAGCTTGGAAACTACCTAGGGACAAATTGTCCCCATGTAGATTAGGCCGTCCAGTAATAACCAGAGAAAATTATCTTTCTATGCTTAAGAAAAAGAAGAAACGTTTAGAAGATAAGAGTGGGAAGTAACGGAACTCCCCCTTCGTTTTTTGTATTTAGAACTTAAGCATAATTGAACTTAACAAAGATTAGTAATTTCACTCAGGTCTTGAGAACTAGGCGATTTTCCTATAACTACTCATTCCTAACCTCTCTACAACCAAAAACTTTAAGAATGAGAATCTTTCTATAACATTTCGTAAAGAGGGAAGGGAATGGTGACATCATTTTTCAAAAATCTTCTTAAGAAACTGAGGTTTAATCCTTATGCGGAAAGGAATAGTTTTAAATTAGGGTTGTATGGGCCTCCCAATGGCGGAAAATCAACTTTAGCAAATAGGATTTGTCAAGATTGGTTAGGGGAAGAGATGTCTACAACTTCTCATATTGCTCACGAAACGCGGGAAATTAATATTAAAGAGCAGGTAAGCATTAAAAATAAAAAAGGGAAAGAATTGACTTTTTCTCTTGTTGACACGCCCGGAATTGCTACAAAGATAGATTATGAAGATTTTATAAAGCGTGGATTGAAGAAAGGCGATGCTAAGAAAAGAGCCAAAGAAGCGACAAAAGGTGTCATCGATGCCATTAAATGGCTGGATAATATGAATGCTGTGGTTGTCGTCTTAGATGGAACTCTAGATCCTTATTCGCAAGTAAATATTACTATTATCGGTAATTTGCAGGCCAGAAATATCCCTGTTTTAATTGCTGCTAATAAAATTGATTTAAAAAAAGCGGCGGTGGAAACGGTCAAAGCAGCGTTCCCTCAATATGAAGTCATTGGTATTTCTGCGAAGTATGGCAAAAATATCGAGGATTTTTATGAGCAGTTATTTAAGCTTGTAAAATAATGGATAAAAAATAACCTTTAAAAACAGTAAGATATTCCCAGATATAAAAAAGAGATAGATTAGATGGTCACGTTTCAATTTATACCATATCAGGACATAGAGAATCTTACCCCGGCTAAAAGGGTCAATAAGTTGTTAAACATCGTAAAAGAAGATAATATTGTTATTCTGGAGGGGCGTCTCAAGAAAGAGGAAGAAGCGGATTTAATTGAAATCACGATGGAGGAAATCACTCCTAAATTTAAAGGCATTGAATTGAGTGTTATCTATCCCACGAAAGAGAATCAGGATGCTTTTCAGCGCCTGCGGAATGCTTTTGTTAATGTCCTTCTGGGGGATAGAATTGGCCTTACGATTATCGGCCCCGCTTCGTTAGTCAAGAAAATTGAGAAAAATCCGGATAAAATTGAGTTGTTCACACAGGAAATTCGTAAGAACGCTGCTAAGCTTCGAAAAAACAAATAAGAAATCAAACCATGCCCCATCAATGTGTCCGCTGTAACACTCTTTATCCTGACGGCGCTAAAGAGATACTTAAAGGATGTAGTTGTGGCGCCAGGCTGTTTTTTTATATCAAGAAAAAAGATGTCGAAGAAGGAAAGGAATTAATAAGTAATTTAACTGAAGAAGATAAAAAGAGTATCGAAGAAGATGTCACGGAAATTATTAATATCCGCAAAGAAGATCCCAACAGGCCAGTGATTCTTGATCTGGAATCAATTCGTGTCTTAAAGCCGGGAACGTACGAATTGGATCTTGTCCATCTCTTTAAGAAAGACCCTTTGATCATAAAATTAGATGAAGGGAAGTATGTCATTGATCTAGGGCAGTTGTTTAAGAAAGAGAAGTCATGAGAAATTCGCCGAAAGCGTCTCACCCCGCCATAAATTGGCGGGGCTTGAACAGAGACACTTTATTCGATAGGCGAATTTCTGTGACACAAAAAGGCAAAAGCCTTTTGTGCAAACACATCCAAGTGTTTTGCACAAGAAACCAGAAAGCCCTGTGCTTTAGCGCAGGGATGAATGGCTTTCTGGTTTCTTTGTGTAAGATTTTTAAGTGAAACTAATTTTTTTGTAGCGAATGGGGAAAGCTTCTCGGCGAAAGAATGAACAAGGAATCGAGAATGACTACAACCGTTTTGTGAAAAGAATTGTGGATATACGAAAAGAAGTTACCACTTTTTCTTTCACGGATTGGTCTTCTATTCATTTTAACTTCTTTCCTTTTTATGAAAAAATACTTTCTCTAGGAACGACTACGTGCAAACCGAGTGTTACGGAATATGGTGGATTAGTGCCGACTGTTTCTTTATATCTCGCTTCGTTAGGAAGGATTGGTAAAATAATTGTTGTTGACAAATCTCACAGTGGATTACAAGAATTAGAACATGTAGTTCGGGAAATGAAGTTGCCTGTTGACATCGTTGCTGAGGACATAGAAAAAATGCAGCATTATCCAGATACCGATATTGGAGTAAGTTTTAATGCTCTTTATGGCTCCGCACAAAGTTTAGATGATACAATGGCAAAGCGCTATGCGTGTATCGAAGCTCCGGTCGTGTCAGTTTCAAATCATCTTAAATTTGCAGTATTTCGATACGTTCCAGCTACTACTTATTGGGGTGAGAAAGAAGAAGCGGAAGAAGATTTAAATTCTGTTTTTCGGAGTGTTGACAGTTTTCAGGAAGTGAAAAATCTTCATTACCATGGTTATTATCGGCAAGCTGGCCGCATTGTAACCAGTCCTCCGCAACGAAGTTGGTTTAGATTACATACTGTCATCGGATGGGATAGAAAATGAGAACTACAGCTTACTCTTTACTGCTTTCTCTGAAATAATGGCGCTGAATCCAGTTTCATCCTCAATAATAATTTTCAAAGTCTCCCGGCCAAGCATCACTTTCTTTAGTTTCTTGATTAAATTCTTGGCTTTCTTTTTAGCAGATGGATCTTCGTCTTCTGAATCCATGCTTTGTTCAATAACTTCTATTACTTTCTCTAATAGCCCTTCTACGTTGGTGATATAGCCGCTGGACGCCGGCCCTGGCTCGATGGTAATGACATGGGGAATTTTGACTGTCCCTTCTCCCGATTTGATAACACGCGCGGTTAAATCAGCTTCAGAAGTGACTTCAAATGTATATCGGCATGGTTCTTTTTTCTCAGCAGGTTCGATATCTGATTTGCGCGCTCCGCATCCTTCGCATTCTAAAGTTAAAACAAATGTTTTGCCGAAATGGGGGATATCCATCTCTTCTTCGCGAAGGATCGCTTTTGATTCCTGGCAAAATGGACAGAGCTGGTTTTTGATTTCCGTCATGATAGTTTGTAAAATAGAATCTTGTTTAAAAAGATTATGTTTTTGAGACGAGGAACTATTTGTAAAAATCTTCATAATGTTCGATATCAAAAGTAAACAGGTCGCCAAACACCGTTTCAAATTTAAAATTGGGATTCGAATTTCTGAATAAAGCCATTAAATCAAATTTTGTATAGAATAATTCATCGATTTCTTGCGATCCTACAGCTGAAGTCCAACTAAACCTCCGTAAAGGGTCGTAATCTGGAAAAACAACTTTAATCTCTTCAGCAATACGAACAGCAGCAGAAATATCCCCACACCTAGCTATGAAACAGGCCGCTAAAAAAGCATAATCTCCCCAAGATTCTCTGGAAGGATAATTTGCTCTTTGTTGTGCAGAATAATATTGCAGCTCTAATGACTTTATAGAATAAAAATCACGTTCTAATGATTTAAAATCCATCATCACAGGCTGACTTTGCGGATTAATTTATATAAACTATTCCAAAACTTTAATAAATAATCGACAAACCACAGGAAATGCGCACCGGTTGTATAACGGCTATTATGTCGGCCTTCCAAGCCGATGATCCGGGTTCGAATCCCGGCCGGTGCATTTTTTCTGATACTATTTATTCTTCAGTTCAATAAAGCTTATAAAATAAAATCTCTTCTTTGATTATGCCTGTCAGGTTCGTAAGAAAAGGTTGAGCTTAGAAAATCCAGCTGGTTTGTCTTTACGGATTGTAAAACCTGTCTCGAAAGCCCTGACAGGAAGATTTTTATATTCTTCAGAACATTTTTAGGGATGTGACTATCAAGATTTTTTGTACCGGTGGAACGTTTGATAAAGAATACAATGAAATCCAAGAAACCTTGTTCTTTAAGGAAACACATGTTCCAGAAATGCTGCTTCTTGGAAGATGCAAAATTGATATTGATCTTCGCACATTGATGATGATTGATAGTTTGCTGATGACAGAAGAGGATCGGCAGATTATTGCTGACAATTGCAAAAAAGCAAAAGAAAAGCAGATCATCATAACCCACGGAACAGGAACAATGGACAAAACTGCCGAGGTTATTGCAAAAAAGATAAAAGACAAAACAATTGTTCTCACGGGAGCGATGATGCCTTATAAATTTGGCAGTTCCGATGGCTTGTTTAATTTGGGCAGTGCTCTCTCATTTGTGCAAACCTTACCTTTAGGTGTATACATTGCTATGAACGGCCGATACTTTCATTGGAATAACGTACGAAAGAATACAAAAACGAGGATATTTGAGGAAATTAGTTAAAAAGAAGAGATGGGTTTGTGGTTATACAGATCGATAATAAAATCTTGCTAGAGAAATTTAAAAAAAATAGAACAAAGAATAAAAGATGTTTTAATGGAAACTAAACTTCCATCACCCGAGTTGAAATTTCTTTCAGCAAAAGCTGTTTCTTTCGGTAAATTGTTGGCTCAAAACCGCAATGGGCCTTGCAGTTCCGGCATTCGTCTGCTTTCTTTTTGGCATAAAAATCCCAGTCGGTTTCGTTCATAAGTTCTTGGTATGTCGGATAATGTGTTTTTTCGATAAAATAACAAGGGCTCCGCCAGCCGGATGGATCTAAAGTTACTGTTCCCCATGGCGTGCAATCAATATTTAGTCCATCCCAGAGATCAAAATAAGTATAGGGATTTAGAATGTTATTATATTTTTTCTTGAGCGCTTTCACTTTTTGCACGATAGGTCTTATTTTTTCATGTATCGTGGGGGTATCGCCCAGAAAGTCAAAGTACATATTGAAATGGAACGTATCAATCTTTTCCTTAAAATAATGAACCACATTTTCCAGATCGGCGAGATTTGAACTGTATAACGTAAAATTGATCCAGCGGTTCTCAAAACCTAATTCTTGGGCTTTTTGTATCCCTTTTTCCATCTGTTCAAAGCTTCCCTGTCCGCGAATTCGATCGTGGGATTCTTGCAGGCCGTCTACCGAAAACATCAAAATAAGATTTTTTTTCTGTGGTACATTCAACCGGTTGAGGTTGGTTTCCAGAAGCGTGCCATTGGTGACAATGATGACTACCTTTTTTTTGGAAAGGGCGTAATTAACAGCATTACTTAAATCTTCGACAAAGAGAAATGGTTCGCCACCAGTGAAATAAATGATCGGCGTGTTTGTTTCGTCAATGGCTTTTTGCACAACTTCTGTATTTAATTTGCCTTTGACATTGTCGCGGATCCTTCCGCAATGGAGGCACTTAAGGTTGCAGGCATGGCTAAATTCGATGTTCAAGACCAGCGGATTTCTTTTAAAGAAGTTATTGTATGTTAATGCCATCAGGCTTAAGCGGTTTCTGATGTTCGTCATTTTGGGGTTAGCTGATTTCCTACTTTAATAAAGATATTGGTCAAATTAACTTAAGGAATTCCTGTTATACGCCCCGACGACTGAAAGGGGGAAAGCGCGCATGGCTTGAGCCGCAGCAAAAGATTTTCTTCCTGAAGTATTTGAATTTCAAGCTTTTCTAGAATGTTTTGTAATTTCCAACTGGCATGACTTATGTTCTTTACACCAGGCTTCACATTTTTTAGCCCAGGAAATGTCTTCATACAGGAATTTGCATTCAGCGCATTGATACCACTTTTTTATTTTTGTGACCATAAGACAAGGGTATATCTCTGTGTTTATATACTCAAAGCAATTAGTTTCATACACCTAAACAAGCAGTGCATGTTCTACTTCTGTGCTAACAAATCTATTTCTGTTCTGAGAGGGAGATATTCTCGCGCTGATTGTACATTATGCGCGGCCATGCCAAAGGCGTTGGTGAACT
>CAZCXW010000056.1:0-7249 GCA_964502785.1 uncultured Methanosarcinales archaeon
GGAGAAAACATTGTTTTAAGCATAATGTGCTCAATTATTTAAGTCCATGACTATACGCGGCACGAGTCCTCTGTAGATGTTTGGCGCGGGCTTCTGAGGATTGAATTTTACTTCTTGCGCCGCCTGCTAATTCTGCTTTAAGCGCTTTAACAAGTTCGTCAAATTCTGCAAATTCTCGTATGACTCCAGCAGCTACCAGCTGTTTATATCCGTATTGCGCCGTATTGCCAGGTCTAACCATAAATAATGGACCGCCTTCGGTCGCTTCCACAAAATTATGTAATGTGGCAGAACTCTCACGAAGATTCCTTCCGTTAATAGCAACATCTGCCATCGCATAATAATCTTTCAATATCCCCCATTTATTGACAACGTGAACATGTGCGTTTATTTCGGAAGGTAAATCTTTTAAAATCGGATCTCCGACTAAATATACTTCAGCATGTTCGCCTACTTCTCGTGAAAGAGCATTCATTTTTTGAGAATCATCAGCATACCCTACGACAAGAATCGGTCTTTCGGAAACAATTCCGTACTTGGCCCTTAATTCTAACTTCTCTTGTTCCGTTAATGGCTGAACACTATTTTTTAGAATGGCAATATCTATGCTTAATGTTTTCTTTTCCCGAGGAGGCTTTGAAACGTCTGAAATGACGCTTATAACAACATCCGCTAACTCCGATTTTGAAGCTCTTCGGCAATTTTTGAGTACTGCTTTCGCTCTTTCATGCCCTTCTTCTCCCCATTGAAAAACAACATCATAGGGGGCTGAATCAGCAGTTAAGAAATCATACAATGTCCTGAGCGCATAGACGTCGGCTAATTCCCGAAAGTCCAGAACAACAGAAGGCCTGTGGATAATGCTGCTAGGGAGAATGTTGCCTGCGCCAATGTCCTGATGGGCTTGTACCATTTTTACCTCTTAAAAATGATTTCTTTTTATAAACATTTCCATAAATTTTACAACTAAAAAGTAGTAATTTAGAAATATTTATAAATATGGGAACTGAAAAGCCCTCTTATGGCTACTCTTTTATTTCCGGGGCGTCATCTGGCGCATACAACATTCCAGCAAGATTACATTACGCAGGCTTTACATCACCCTATCGAAGACTTAGAAGTATGGACTCAACAAGCTAGACCTGATGGAATGTTGGATCAAATCGTCTTTGCCATAACTTCTTCCAATCAACAATATTCTCGTTACAATCCCTTGCCCTACTATTTGCGGAGTATTGGCGTAGATCGTTTTGCCAGATCATTTCGTGAACAAGGCATCGCTTCTCGTATCATTGGCATTCCTCATTATGGACATATTCCCCATTTTGCAGAAAATACACTTAAAGAAATCAGAGAACAAACGGAAGGAGAATTGATTCTCACTCCAGAAAATACGGTCGTTATGTGTTCAACACCCGTTTTAATTGCCATGTATCAGCAGCTTGGATTTGCCATACTGCCGGCGGAACTTAATTCTCTGAATCCAGAACTATACAAAGCAAAAACACCTTTAAATCTCGTGGGACTTCTGGCCGATGGAGAAGCTGATTGGCATAGAATCAAAACCCTTCATCGTGAACTTTCTCCAGCGACGATTGCGTTGTGGGATGACTACCCAGAAATTCCCCGAATGATTCAGACTATTTATAGAGAACCTTTATTGAATGCTCAGGGAAGCCTCACTGATACGCGAAATTATGCCGTCTATGGCTTTGGCATGAGCAACCGCGATATTTTAGAAGTGAAATATAAAGATATTAAAGCGGCAATCGTTCCTGGAAGAATTGTTGATGAAGGCTGCGCTGACGGTGGATTACTCACGTTGGTTGCCCGTGATTTCCCTGATTCCGATTTAATAGGCATTGAAATAACCGGAGAATTTTTAGCCAAGGCTCAAGAACGGCAGCGCCAAGGAGAATTTGGAGAGTCATTTGTTCATTTTCATCAAAGAAATATTTTGGCTCCTGTTTTGGAACCAGAATCCGTTGATACGATTATTTGTAACTCCACGACTCACGAATTATGGTCCTATGTGGAGCAAGAAAAAACAATAAGAACTTACTTTGCTATGAAATTTGAACAGAATAGAAAAGGCGGACGTTTGCTCCTCCGTGATGTTGTTGGTCCTGAAGAGAAAGAAAGGGAAGTCTATCTATGGTGTAATGCAAATGATGGTTCTAATGAAGATATTTTCAAATCCTGTTCTTCTCCACAAGAATTAGATGCTCATTTAAAAGGATTATCTACTCAAGCCAGATTTTATCGTTTTGCACAAGATTTCTTAGCAGAACAACGGGCTAAGGGAAAACGTGGTTCAGAAACACAAATAAGTTACATAGAAGAGAAAATTGGAGATACGAATTATCTCGTTCTTTCGTTAAAAGATGTAGTGGAGTTTATGACGCATAAAGATTATACTGAAAATTATCAAAGCGAGTGCAATGAAGAATTTGCGTTTTGGAACTTTTCACAATACAAAAGACTTGCGCAAGAAATAGGGTATTCTGTTATTGAAAATCCTAATCATCCAGAAGAATGGTCACGGGCATATACAAGCTCTTGGATCGAGCACAATCGCTGGGAAGGAAAAGTGAAATTATATACCAGAGGTGAGAATGGCTTGAACCTTTTGGCAAATCCAGTGACAAATATGGTTCTGGTCTTAGAAAAACGATGAACGTGCCAATATTTTCCTCAGAACAAAAAGCAAAATACGCTGAAACCCGCTTATGCGGCAGTAATGTAACTCCAGCAATGGTAGATGAAATTCTCTTATATAATGGTTTTCTGCCGTCAATGTTAGAGCAAAAATTGGAAGGCACAAATGCCCAACGCGTGCAGCAAGAAAATGGGCGGGAGCCTATTTATTATACCTCCGACAGGATTTTGCACATTTCTCAATTCAGTGGTTTTGGCCGACGAAAAAGGTACGAAGAAATGATTGATTTGTATAAAGAGATTTGTGGAAGAGATTTGCGTTTCAAATCTCTTGAACTCCATGATAATCCGCGGCAAACAAATTTAGCATACGATAATTATGCTTATGATTTTGTGAAAAAATTATTTATCGAAGGAACAATGAATGATATTTCTACAATTCTTATCGGGCCAGTGCAGGCCGTATCCAAGCAGGCTGAAAGAAGATGTTTGCTTACGACGGAATATATTGATGCCCAAGTCATTGTGGTTGATGAAAGAGAAGTCCTTAATTTAAGTTATGTGTATGCCGATCAGGCTGGAATTATTCTTGATAAAATGATGCGGGAATATGAAGCGTTGACAAAAAATCAGGGAAAGAATCCTAAAGAAATTTCAGTCTATATGTTTGGCCGTGTTGGTGGTTTACATGAAGAAATGCAGCGCCAAGATATCTTAATCCCAACAAGTATCATTGATGAAATCGATTTGCTTGAGAACAAACCACAAAAATATCCCATTCATAACATCTTTAATAATGGAAGCGGACGCGATGGCGTTTGTTTTAATCCCAGTTCCGTTATTCGGGAGACGCTGGAACAATTGGAACAAGCGAAATCACAGGGATGCATCGGAGTAGAGATGGAAGTGCGAGAAGCTGTTGAATCAATCAACCGGGCGAGAAGACGATATCAAGGCAGGCTGCATTTACGTTTTGGTTTTGTAGGATATGTTTCTGATCTGCCCCTGAAGGGAGACACTCTCGCTGAAGAGTTAGATTCTGATAGAGGCGAGCAAAAAGCAGTTGAAATAATCTTAAAAGATATTATTTTTCATGCGCAGATATCTTAGTTTATCTCTTCAGGTACTGTTCAAATTGGAAAGCGATATTTTCTAACTTTTCTTTTCCTTCTACTTTCTCGAGCATAAATGAGGGTAAACTTTCTAATCCGAATCGGCCCCCAAGGATTCCTGCGCAAATCGCGTCCAGAGAATCAATATCACCGCCAAAATATGTTGCTTGTTTTAATCCTGTAAAAGTGTCAGGAGCATGTTTAACAATATATAAGGAAGACACTGCTGTCCTCATCGAAGCGCATGGCAATCCATATATTTTCCGCGTTGGATCTTTGAATGGAGAAATCGGCTGAGGCCCGCAGAGATCTTCATAATCTAATTCCGTCAATTTTTCAGGTCGATCCAATCTATTCGCTTTTTCCAGCAATTGCAATGTTTCTTTCTCATCAATGAATTGCTGGCAATAGTTGATGACTCCATCCTGTTTTCTTTTTTTTAGGATCATGTATTCCGCAGCCCGGGCAATAAGAATGCTCGCCGCTCTTGCTTTGGGATGCGGGTGGGTGGCATCAGCATTGATAACAGCATACTCATTTATTTTTTCTGGAGAAGCAAATCCTAAAGGGACTGCTCTCATTGGCGGCGCATTTCCAGGATCATTTCTTTTTCTTTGAATATCTCTAATTTCTTCTATTTTCTTTTTTCCTTCGTACCAATCTTTAATCGAACCATGTCCTTGCCGGGGGAATCCTTTTTCTTCTGCATCGGCTTCGTATTCCGCTTTCCACAATTCCAGCAGCAAATCCCTGGAAAATTCTCGAGGATCCATTAATGCTTTAACCATGCCTATGGAATGCTCTGTATCATCAGAATAAAATCCCGGTTGATAATTTTCTCCAGACTTTCCTTCTCTTTGATTTACAAATCTTGTGAAATCAATATTTTCTCTAATCCAATTTCTATCCTGAAATTCTATGCCCGCGCCAAAAGCATCTCCTATAGCTATGCCTAGTAAAGTATCTTTTATGTTCATGGAAATACCTCTTTCTACGTCATTAACTCAAACATTCTCTGGATAGGACGATAAGCTTTAATCCGCATCTCTTCTGGTACAATGATTTCTGGCTTTTCATTCACTAAAGCATCTTTGGCATTTTCCAGATTATTCTTTTTCATATATGGACAAAGAGTACAAGGCCCAACGATATTCTTTTCAGGAAACTCCATTTTTAACGTAGATGGCAAGCCGCATTCTGTGGCCAGCAAGTAGGCTGCAGCCTCCGTGTTAGCAATATCGCGTTTCATGTCGCTAGTTCCCCCGTGCATATCCGCTGCCCTCAAAACAGAGGGATCGCATTCGTAATGGGCAAGAACACGCAATCCTGGTATTTCTCTTCTATAATGCGCAATCTGTTCTGTCGAAAACTGTTCATGAACAATACACTTCCCTTGCCAATTGATAATTTCTTTGTCAGGAATTTCTTCTTGTAGATTTTGCCCCATATACAAATCAGGAAGAAAGACAATTTTTTGCTGTGGCAATTTACGAACTATTTTTACGGCATTCGCAGACGTAACACAAACATCAACCTCAGCCTTTACCGCCGCTGTTGTATTCACATAACAAACAAAGGCAGCTTCTGGATGGATTTTTCGAAGATCTCGAACATCTTCTGCCGTAATTGATTCTGCAAGTGAACATCCCGCTTCCAGAGAAGGAATAACTACTTTCTTTGTCGGATTAAGAATTTTGGCCGTTTCCGCCATGAAATGAACGCCACAAAAAAGAATCAACCGGGCATCAGTTTCCATTGCTGCTTTGCTCAATTCCAAAGAATCGCCAACAAAATCTGCTACGCCATATTTTATTCCATCTCGCACGTAATAATGCGCGAAAATAATCGCTCCTTTTTCTTTTTTAAGACGATTAATTTCTTCAACGGTATGCAACGATCTTTCTAAATCAAATCCTGTTACTCCTTGATTCTCAAAAAGATCTGATAATTCTTCTCGGCCTAAAATTTGACTAATATTCAGGGGACTAATATTCTTGGACATTATTTCACCTTCCGTTCATGATATTCTGCGATTGCTGAAAGAAGATTTAATGAACTCAGCACTGCTTCACGCCGCATACACACTTCATCTCCTAACATGAACGTGCGATAACCCATACGGATGAGATTATCCACATCTCCAATATCTCGGCATTCTGGTTCGTAACTCTGCGCAAAGGAAGGAAAGATTCTGGAAGCCGCAATCGCTGTTGCATCTACATTAAGAATCTCTTCCATTGCTCGAATAATATAATGTGGTTTTTGCACTTCCAAGTAAAGATCCCCTCGCGCGGTCATAAGTCGATGTTTAATTTCTTTCGTTTTTATCTGCTGCAAACCTCTCTGTGATTCAATTTTTAGAACAGGAATTGCCTGTGCATCAAGTTCAAACAATCCTGCCAGATCATTCTTTTCCTCGAAAAAAGAAAGCATATACGTATGGACGTTATTCTTCACCGCCGCAGAAATGTAATCTTTGTCGGTATTGGTAAAATAACCATGGATGGAAAGGGAAGGGTGTGGAATATTCACTGATTCTCCGGGCCCAATAACTCTTCTCGGCCCTTCCTGCATGATTAAACGATTTCCATCCACAGTTAACACCGTCGCTTTTTCACGACCATCGTTGAAGTAAGCTGCGACCGGCGTTTCTACGGTAATATTGTGGGTTAATTCAATTTCTGTAAAAGGAGGCACGCCAAATGTTTTTACCCGTAATTGTCGTCCTTTCAAATCAATCCACAAATCCTTATCTCCTGCTCTCTCTTTTAGTCGAGCGATGACTTCTTCGAATGGTTCTTTCACGGGCATAACCGTATTCAACCGTAAGCCCGAGACACGTGGATGCTTGACTACCTCATCGATAAACGGCGCATACGGAGGGATGGTTACGATGGCAGCAATCATTTTTTAAACCAATTTTTGGCTTTTTGGTAGGGCTATCAGCTTCTTATTCGCACCGTAGACACTTTTCATTTCGGGCAGACTAAGCAATGGTGCCGGCAAGCACAAATAGGCCATCGTATTGAGAGTGCTAAACGCGGCCTCCAATTCTGCTACATTAGCTTCATCCATTTCGGAAGTTCTGTCCAGTTCCATTTTTTTGAGAAAATCGTCGAGAGATCCTTGTTGTTCCTTGCTCTTTTGTCTCGTACGCTGCAATTTCATGTGGCTGATGAAGTGAAACACTTCTCCCTTTCCCGCATTAAAGCCAACAGCAACATAGGGCTGCCCATGCCTTTCTTTCATTTCATCGCTGGTGATAATTGATGTAACTTCTTTACTTTTTACATCAAAAACGTAACTGCTTCCCTCCAGCCACCATTGAGGATGACATTGCGCGTAGTTCATGCCCATAAATTTACGCGCCAAATCACTCTTCGTTTCTATCTCTACAACTTCATCTCCCGTTGATTTAGTAAACACTAATTTTCCTGGAAAACTCCTGGTAACGAGATGTAAAGCCCAATCTGTTGTTA
>CAZCXW010000057.1:0-7134 GCA_964502785.1 uncultured Methanosarcinales archaeon
GAAATAAATATATAGAAGTATCGACTACAAGAAAGCTAAGAGGTCAAAGATAAGTTATTTACTAACTGGTTCTACAGTTTGAACAAAATAATCTTTTCAACCTCGACACAATGTTCTAAAGTGATACCCGCTCCGATAAGATTTTCTTCATTTCTTTTTTCAACAGCAATCTTTTTAAATGAACTTCACAATCGTTAAGTTTATGCAAGAAGCAGTAAAAATGCAGGCAAAAGCGCAAGTTCAGGTAGATATTAAGAGAGACATCTATGAAGAAGCTGACCAGCATCAAGCGAGATTAGTTGCTCCGGCAGGAATAACTGAGGAAGTGGTTAAATTAATTTCTAAAACGAAAAATGAACCAGGATGGATGCTGCAAAAGCGATTGAAAGGATTAGAATTTTTCCAAAAAACGCCGCTGCCAAATTGGGGGCCAAGTTTAAAAGATTTGGATTTAAATCAAATCGTTTATTTTGTAGATCCTAATGCGAAAGAAACTGACAAATGGGAAGATGTTCCTGCTGAGATTAAGAAAACATTTGATCGCTTAGGAATTCCTGAGGCAGAAAAAAGCGCTCTTGCTGGCGTTGGAGCGCAGTATGATTCCTCTGTTGTTTATCATAATTTGCAGAAGAAATTGCAAGACCAAGGAGTTATTTTTGAAAACATGGATGTTGCGGTACAAAAGTATCCAGAGATGGTTAAGAAATATTTCATGACTCAATGTATTCCTATTACTGATCACAAGTTTATCATGCTTCACGCTGCGGTATGGAGCGGGGGAACGTTTATTTATGTTCCAAAGGGGATAAAAGTTGAACTTCCTTTGCAAGCATATTTTAGGATGAATGAGCAGCGCGGCGGGCAATTTGAACATACACTTATTATTGTCGATGAAGGCGCGGAACTGCATTATATTGAAGGTTGTTCTTCGCCGCGTTACAGCAAGAATTCTTTGCATGCGGGCGGTGTGGAAATTTTTGTCATGGAAAGAGCAAAGATGACTTATTCTTCTATTGAAAATTGGAGCAGGAATGTCTATAACCTTAATACGAAACGCGCCATTGTCTGCAAAGATGGGCAGATGAAATGGCTTAATGGAAACGTTGGCAGCGCTGTAACGATGTTGTATCCTTCGTCTGTTCTCGTTGGAGAAGGCGCTTCCAATGAAAGTCTGGGAATAGCCTTTGCGGGAAAAGGGCAGCATCAGGATACAGGAAGCAAGGTCTTTCATGCAGCTCCTCATACTTCTTCTATGATTGATGCTAAGAGCATTTCCAAAGACGGGGGAATCGCAGCCTATCGCGGCTTGATCCATGTTGCGCCAAGCGCTCATGGCTGTAAATCATACATGAAATGCAATGGATTAATTTTAGATAAAATATCACGTTCAGATGCCGTTCCAGTCCTGCAGATTAAGAATTCGGAAGTGGAGGTCGCTCACGAAGCAACTGTCGGTAAGATAGGCGATGAAGAAATATTTTATTTGATGAGCAGGGGATTAAGCGAAGAAGAGGCAATTAAAATGATCGTTTCCGGTTTTATCGGCCCGTTAACAAAAGCCCTTCCTTTAGAATATGCGGTGGAGTTGAATAAATTAATCGAATTAGAAATAGCTGGCCATTGATTTTTTAAAATGAAAAAAGAAGATTTTCCTGTTTTTCAAGAACATCGCGAGTTGATTTATTTAGATAATAGCGCTACCACACAAAAACCCCGTCAGGTAATTCAGAGTATGGTTGATTTTTATGAAAAGAGCAATGCTAACATTCATCGGGGGATTCATCTTCTTTCGCAAAAAGCGACGTTGGAATATGAACAAGCGCGTCAGGTTGTGGCTAATTTTATCGGCGCGGATGCAGAGGAAATCATTTTTACATCAGGAACAACACAGAGTTTGAATATGGCGGCACGAATACTTTCTTCCTCTTTACAAAGCGGAGATGAAATAATCCTAACAGATATGGAGCATCATAGCAATCTTGTTCCTTGGCAGCAAGTCGCGAAAGAAAGACAATGTGTTTTAAAATTCATTTCCTTAACTCCTGATTATCGTCTAGATTTGGAGAAAGCGCAGAATCTTGTCACGGAAAAAACGAAAATCATAGCGGTTACACACATTTCCAATGTTTTAGGAACGATAAATCCCATTGAAGAATTAGCTCATTTAGCTCATAAAGCAGGAGCATTGTTTATTGTTGATGCCGCACAATCTGCACCGCATCTGAAGATTAATGTCAAAGAAATAGATTGTGACTTTCTTGCTTTCTCCGGTCATAAAATGTGCGGGCCGACGGGAATTGGCGTTCTCTATGGGAAGAAAAGACTTTTGCAGCAATACGAACCTGTTGAATTTGGCGGGGGAATGATTCGGGAAGTTGCAAAAGAAACAGCAACGTGGGCAGATCTTCCTGAAAAGTTTGAAGCGGGAACACCAAATATTGCCGGAGCAATAGGTTTGATGAAAGCAGTTGAATATTTAGAAAACATTGGTATGGAGAGGATTGAGAGATATGGACAAGAACTTACTGCGTACGCTTTAAAGAGATTGTCTTCTGTACATGGGATTATGATTATTGGTCCTTCTACTCTTGCACATAGAGCACCAGTGGTATCTTTTACCATCCAAAGTTTACATCCTCATGATGTCAGCGATTTTCTGGATAAACATTCTATCGCCGTGCGGGCCGGGCACCATTGCGCGATGCCATTGATGGAGACATTAGGAATTAATGGAACGGTTCGTGCTTCGTTTTATTTTTATAACACACTGGAAGATATTGATGTGTTGGTTGAAGCTTTACAACAATTAGGAACCCCTTTTTCTGAAGGCGTGGCCATCGATAAAGAGCAAATTATCTTTGGCGATCTAACAGAAGAACAGGAATTGTATAAAGAGAATGTCATTGATCACTACAAAGAACCGCGAAATAAAAGAATGCTTGATGTTTATACCCATTCTCATACGGAATTTAATCCATTGTGCGGTGATAATCTTACCATTTATCTTCACGTAGAAGGAAATAAAATCCAAAATGTTTCATTTAAAGGCAATGGCTGCGTCATCAGTCAAGCCTCAGTTTCGTTGTTGACGGAGGAAATGAAAGGAAAATCTCTGGACACAATCGGGCAATTCACAGAGAAAAAAATTTTTTCGTTATTAGGCATCCCTATCAGCCCGACGCGATATCGGTGCGCGTTATTGTCATTAAAAGCTTTACGGGGGGCTTTACAACATGGCCTTAGAAATTAAAGATCTTCATGTGGAAGCGGGAGGAACAGAAATTATAAAAGGAGTTTCTCTTACTTTTAATCCAGGAAAAATTTATGCGCTAATGGGGCCGAATGGCAGCGGGAAATCTACATTAGCAAACAGTTTAATGGGCCATCCTAAATATAAAATTACACAAGGATCAATCATGTTGGATGGAAAAGATATTACTGCAGAAAAAGTGAATCTGCGGGCAAAGAAGGGATTATTTTTGTCTTTTCAATATCCAGTGGAAATTGCTGGCCTGAGCATCAGTACTTTCTTACGAGCGGCCGTTAACAATATGAAAGAGAAAAAATATTCTGTTCTTGAATTCCATGCTTTTCTTAAGGAGAAGATGGCTCAATTGAAGATCGATCCTTCTTTTAGCAAGCGTGATCTGAATAAGGGTTTTTCCGGCGGGGAGAAGAAGCGTTTGGAAATGCTGCAATTGCTGCTTCTGGAGCCGAGGTATGCTTTATTAGATGAAACAGATTCAGGGTTAGATGTGGATGCGATCAAAACTGTCGCAGAAGGAATTAAACAAGCGAGGTCGTATAAAGAAATGGCTGTTATTATTATTACTCATTATAATCGTTTTTTAGAATATTTACAGCCTGATGAAGTGAGTATATTGTATAAAGGAAAAATCGTTGCGCAAGGCGGACATGAATTATCTAAACAAATCGAAAAGGAAGGATTTGAGAGGTTGATTAAAGAAAAATGATTCCCAAAGAACAATTAATTGAAAATGTTTTCAAGAAGTACTGTGATCCAGAGCTTGGCATCGATGTCTGGACGTTGGGCTTGATTTACGACATCAAAATTGAAGAGAAAAAAGTTCATGTTTTGCTCACTTTCACTTCTCCTCTTTGCCCTTACGGCCCTGAGATGGTTGATGAATTGCAAGAAATGATCAAGAAAGAAGGGGTTTCTGAAGCGGAAATAGAAGTTACATTCGATCCTCCTTGGAAGCCGAGTGAGGAGTTAAGAGAGATGCTGGGTGTTTAGTTTATTACTTTTTAGTAACTAATAAAGTAAAATTTATAAATCCCTCTACAAATTAAAGAAAAAACAAGGTAGAAAATTTCATAAAATGACAGAAAGAGAAGACCTAACTTTAGAACTTGAAGAAGCGTGGATAGCGACAGGCAGGCCTTATGTTATGGATCAAGGTAATATTTTAGGGTATCAGCTGGCGATACGTCCAACGGGTTCTGAAACAAGGCAAACATTGGAAAGATTATTTGATACGATTGCAAAGAAGTCAGGAGCTCAAGCATATGGACATATGGATTGGCACACACGTGCAGTGTCACTCTCTGTTTTTTATTTTATTCTGGGATCAGAAACACAGGCATCTTTGGTTGAAGATCAGTTACAAGGCAATTATTCTTCCGTTTTAACGACTCTTTTTCGGCAAAAAAATTAGAGTTATAAAGTTCACTTAAATTTAAAAAGGAACTTCTGCTTACAATAAAAGTGATTTAAATGAATGACGACAAACCGCAGATACTATTATTAGACATTAATGCACTTTTCTCATGATCTATCTCGATTCCGCTTCCACGACGTCCGTACGTAAAGAAGTACTTGCGGCAATGCAGCCTTATTTCTCCGAAGAGTTCGGGAATCCTAGCAGCATCCATGCCCTTGGAATTCAAGCAAGAAATGCTGTCGAGGAAAGCAGGGAAAAAATAAGAACAATATTGCAAGCCTCTCCTGAAGATAAAATTATTTTCACGAGTGGCGGCACAGAAAGTATTAACCTTGCCATTCAAGGGATTGCTCATGTTTCTCAAAAGAAAGGCAATCAGATTATTACGTCTACCATAGAACACGATGCCGTATTAGAAAGCTGTAAACATCTTGAGGACGAAAATTTCCGTATTTCGTATGTTCCTGTTGATCATTATGGGATTGTTGATTTTAAAAAAATCCAAAAAGAGATTACAGATAAAACAATTCTTATTAGTATTATGTATGCCAACAATGAAATCGGCACGATTCAGCCCATTGAAGAAATGGGTAAGATGCTAAGAAAATATAATATTCCTTTTCATACAGATGCTTGTCAAGCGGCAGGTTTGTTGGATCTCGATGTTAAAAAATTAAATGTAGATTTATTGACTTTGAACGGGAGTAAAATATCCGGCCCTAAAGGAGCAGGCATTCTCTATGTAAAAGATGGAATAAAATTAAGACCTCTTTTTTATGGCGGCAATCAGGAATATGGCTTACGTTCAGGAACAGAGAATGTGGCAGCTATCGTTGGATTTGCCAAAGCGCTGGAGTTAGCGCAGGACGAGAAAGAAAAAGAAAGGCCGAGATTGATGAGGTTACGTCTTTTGTTCATAAAAGAACTTAAAAAATCTCTGCCAAATGCGGTTATCAATGGCCATCCTACTGAGACTTTGCCGCATATTCTGAATATTACTCTTCCGGGTATCGATGCTGAGCAACTTGTCAAATATCTCAGTCAAGAAGAAATTTATATTTCTGCGGGAAGCGCCTGTTCTTACAATACTTTAAAGCCCAGTCATGTTCTGGCAGCATTGGGAAAAAAAGAGAAAGATATTTTCAGCAGTGTGCGGTTTAGTTTTGGGAAAGAAACAACTGAAGAAGATGTTCTTAAGACAGTAAAAGTTCTGGTTGATGTGGTGAAAGTGTTGCGTGAAGTTTTATAAATCAATGTCTTTTTTTAATATCGATGAAAAGAAAAGTAATTTCTCTCGATGAACGTCGCACAATTGATCCTACTAAAGATTATTATGATCTACCCTTAGAACAACGTTTTTCTGAATATCAACGATGGGGGTGGAGAAAACCCTTTGAACATCGCCAAAAAGTCTTAAAACAATTATACGAGAATGATAGTAGTGAAAAAAGGCTTACACCTCCGCAACTTACAGATGAATTAAGAGAAATAATTCCTTCTTTTACGGGTACTGTTTTAAGACGTGATTATAATGCTTGGCCAAGTTATGTTTTAACACAAGAAGATATGCAGGCATTGTTTGGTGAATCTGTTTTTGGAATGGTTACAGGAAAAGTGGTTGTGGCGCAAGATAATTTACTTTCACCAAAACATCAGCATTTAACGGGATATATAATTCTTATTGGAGAACAAGAAAGTTTAGAGAAAGAAGGGTTTATTGCAGCGCATGAAGGCTATCATGCAAACCATACCGGATATCCAAATGCACTGCGGAGAGATAAATATCAAGATCAATTAACAGATACAACTGGTTTATCACTAGAAGAAATGGTTAGAGTTATGATTGGTTTAGATAAAGCAATACAAATTGATGAAGCCGGAGCAGTCATGAATTCTTATGACTGGTTAGAATGTAGGACTTGGAAGCCATGGATACCTGGTGGAGATGGTGCTTGTTATGATGCTCAATTAATTAAAAAATGGTACGGCCGCTTTGGATTAGAGTTTGTGACAGAACTGAAGAACGCTTCCAGAAACATGTTGGGATTTCAATTGAGTTCAGCAAGAGGTTCCGGACTGCTTGGTGATGATGTAATTGAAGCTGTTAATAAACACGAGAGAGATTCAATGTTTTTTCCTGTTACTGTTAAGGAAGCAGCTGAAAGAATGTCTCGGCGCTTACGAAATCCTGAAAGCTTGGAAGCATTAAGCTATGCGATGTCTTATGTAACAGAAGCGCTTCAAATAGTAGATTATGCAGAAATTATTGATGGGCTATTAGAACCATTTTGTGTTGATGTTCTGGAACCGCAGAGGCTTGGTAATTTTGGCGGTTTCGCTCAGACTTTTGTTCAAGCTTTGAAGAGAAATTTATACTAAAATGCGCTAGAATTTGAATATCATTTGGCGCATTATATATATAAAATGCGCTAGAATTCGAACATAATTT
>CAZCXW010000058.1:0-3368 GCA_964502785.1 uncultured Methanosarcinales archaeon
GGAGGCGGTGGGGGACACTAAGTTTTAGGTCTTTAATCTTTCATAAATAACAAACCACGTCTCAACGATCTACTTTTTCCCTTTCTTAAGATCACTAGCGATAAAAGAAAGCTCTTTCACATTTTCCACAAACTGCGGAACGACATCTTTAAACACTTTCCCCACTGCGCGCAATTCCGTGTCAACACTCCCCATCCGTGTATCGTACTCTTCTAATTTTCCAAGAACCCCCTGATGAAGCAGCTTAAAATCTTCTTTTAATTTGTCAATTTCACTTTTTAGAAGGCGATGCTCTTCTTCAAATTTATCTTTCCATTCCACAATTTTTTTTACTTCAATAATTAATTCATCCCATTTTTCATCAACGATGCCTTCCGTGATTTCTTCGATCCGTTCATAGATATTGTCTGTGGAAACAGAATTAGCATACATTGAATTATTTTCTTCAGAAGGCATTCTTCTTCCATAAGACGGAGCTGCAGAAGAAGGAATCGGAACCCCTTGAAATCCGGGAGGAACGGGAGCAGGACTAGGTGCTACAGAACCACCCACATCTTCGGAATCATCAAATTGCATTAAGACCTGATGAATTTGGTCAGCTTTATAGCCTTTTCGGGACAACTCTTCCATAATAAGGCTGTCCGTCAATCCTTCTTCCCGCAATTGCGAAACCGCGGCGTTTAAATCCTGCACATTATTACCAAATCCTGGCATAAACTCAAATCTCCTTTTTATTTCCAAAGTCAAATGCACTATTTATTTTTTGTGTTCCCAACCTGCTCTGGTACCATAGCAACTTTGTTTTCAACGATTCGCTCCACGTCCCTTTGCGTCACAAAATTCAAAGGATTCCATAAATCAATATACTTTCGTAACGTCGCTACTTCTTCGATGCCTGCTGTTCTCTTCAACTCTTTGATCATCAAATCTATCTTCTGCGTCATCTGCCCTTGCTGACGCTTTAATTCCAATACTTCCTCTGACAAGGTTTTGATCTCCTGTTTTAATGACATTGACTTCTTGCTGGCATCATTTTTGATAACATTCACCTGCCGCAACAGATTATTGGCTTTGCTTTCCAAACCTTTAAGCCAGACGTACATTCGTGAAGGATCAAACCCCGAATCCTGCGTTGGTTCTGCTTTCTGCGCCATAAGGAACTTTAACTCAATAAAATATAAGAATCTTTGTGAGCATAATGAAGTAGTGAATGAGTTTTCTGAGAAAGGTTAGATTATTAATTTCGAAACCTCAAACATTTTACACAAATAACCAATACCACAGAAAACATAACGAATTATTCTTTCTTCAATACTGTCAGAAACAAATCTTCATCTCCATTAAATGCTGCACTGTTATCTTTTATCGGAAAGTCTGCAGAAGCTGTTTGCCCTACAACAGCAATCGTTCCATTCGGTCCAGCAGTAATAAAGCGTCCATAATCATGAGCCTCCCCACCTAGATACGTAGAATAAAGTAACTTACCTTTCGCTGAATACTGTTGAATATAGGCATCAACTTTCCCTGATTTTGTGTTCTGAAGAGCATTACTGGTAACCTCGAAATCACTGGAATTAGTAATCCCTGTAATCCAGACATTTCCTTCCGTGTCCAAGACCGGGCCCAAAGTACTTTCAGGACTGGTCCCACCACCTAAATATGTGGAAAATGCAGGTTGCCCTTGAGCATCAACTTTCAATAAAAAGCCTCCATTTTCACCGAGGAGTTGATTTTGATGAGCATTCTTCATAGGAAAATTAGGAGAACTGGTGGCCCCCACAAGGTAAGCATTAGTGAGTTCATCCAGTGCTAATCGATGCTCGCCAAATTCATTATTGCTTCCACCAAAATAAGTGCCATATAAGAGATCACCTACTTCCGATAATTTAGCATAATACACGTCAGAAATTCCGCCATTAAATATGCGGTCGTATGCATCCTCTGTAGTTGGCGTATCTCCCAGGACGATAGCACTGATGTGTAAAAGATTATTTTTATCTATATCACAACCGACAGCTACTTCTCCCATCACCGTATCATAAGAAGAGCCAATAAATCTACTGTATAAAACATTCCGACCATCGGAGGATATTTTTGTGATCATCGCGTCTGCGATTCCTCCAAAATAACTATTTGCCATGTAAGGGATATTGTTGCTACTAGGGTTCATGAGAAAATCAGTGCCACCAGCCCAGCCACAAACATACGCATTCTGTTGAGTATCTAAAGCTAATCCACCACGAGCGCTGTCAGAAGCATGGCTCCCAAGGTATGTTGAATAAATTAGTGTATCTGCTTCTGCGGACAACTTGATTAAGAATGCATCGAGTTTACCATTATGCGACTCATCGTAAGCTCCGATTGTCGTCGGAAAATCGGGAGAATCAGTCGCTCCCGCAACATAAATCCTTCCACTAGGATCAATTTCCATCCCAAAACTAGAGTCATCATTCGCTCCGCCAATAATTGCAATCCATAAAGGTAAACCATTTGAAGTATATTTTGCGACCATAACATCTTTTGTTTTATACTTACCTAATGGCCCTATAAGTAACACTCGCGGAAACTGACTTGGAAAGAGGTTTGGCGCAAACTGATTACCACGAAATTCCCTGACGAGACTTGACCTTTGATCTAGAGGATAACCTATTGGTAATTGCATATCCGGAAAATCGATATTACCTGCGATGAGAATGTTTCCTTTTGTATCAAAAACAACTTCTCGGATGGTATTTGCGCTAAGAAATAAATCTTCAGCCGTTCTTGATTCCGAACGCGGCCCGAGATACGTCGAGAATAGAATATCATAAGTATCGTTTGGAGGAGTAGAGTTCGACGAATTGAAAGGAGGAATGGTTTGATTCGATTGCGAATGTATAAAATCCAGGAGTGCTTGATACTTTGGCGCCTCGACGATAGGTTGATCTTGATATTCTAAAAGGCCCCACGAACCCCATTTACTAGGAGACATTACCGAGTTAAAAAGCATCAGTAACTTTCCACCGTTATCAAACCATACTTTAAAATAATCCATATAGAGGTGTTTCATACGCGGATGACGATTCGCAGCAATTAATTTTTGTGTCAGAGTTGAATTATGAACATCTGCTCCTTGACCCACTAAGTGTTGTCCAGCCTCATAAGCAACGAGAGTTGCATTATGACTGTTGGCGAGTTGTTTATTAAGGATTATATTATGCTGCACAGAACTTTGAATATCGGCCTGTGCTCGATTAAGTATCTCATCCACTGAGATTGTATTTACATCTCCATTTTGCATCATCTGCTGCGGAATATTACCTCCAAAGTAAGGTGCGATAGCATAGCCATCAACTTTGATATGATTAGGATTTAACTGAGAATTGTCA
>CAZCXW010000058.1:3378-7122 GCA_964502785.1 uncultured Methanosarcinales archaeon
CCCGTTGAGACAAGAATTGTCAAACGCGTTTAACAAAACGTTGCCCCACCAAGGACTGACAAATTGCCCCGAAACAATAAAAAAAAGACGATTACTTTCAGTACCAAATTCTTCTTTAAAAATAGAAAACAGTTCTGCTGACCGCTTAGCTTGATACTGTAAGGCCGACAATTTGTCATCACATCTAGGGATACCCCAGTCCGTACCTGTTGTATAAGACACAAAGGTTTGTGGATTGGTACAACCTTTTTCAGCCAGCCACCTCGTCTGGGAATAAGCATAATTCCACAATTCATTAGAAAATTCGAGGTATACTTTTCTATTTTTATCAAGATTACGATGTAAAAAGGACGCCAAATTACGGATGTAATCATCGCTTGCCAAATGATGGACACTAATCCAAGGGTCAATTCCAACCATATTTACGAGCTGTACTATATATTCAAGAGCCACTCCTCCCGGAGAAGTTTGAGTATAATCCATGATCGTAGGGCGATCTTTCCAATTGACTACTGGATTATTTTCATTGACACGTTGATAATCCATAAAACGCATCACCTGAAGGTCATCATAGCGTTGCAAAAAAGAAGGATAAAAGAATTGTGTGCTGTACGTATTTTCAAATCCTGGCATAATAAAACGGATATCCCGAATATGATTCCCTCTCTTAGAACGATCAATTTTAAGAATAATGCTTCCCCGAGATTCTACTTCCACCAGATATTTTCCAGGTTGTTTGCTTACAATTTTGCCAGCGCCGCTGATAGAAATATTCCCATCACCTTCAAAGAGAAGAGTATAAATTCCAGCAGGATGATGATCCTGAGCACCACCTTGTCCGGTATAAAAAATGGTCTTAACTTTAAGAGATTTAGCGTTGACAAATGTAGGAATTTCCAGAGGATAGCCATTTTCATCCACCGGAATAGCATCAAGCTGGTCAGTATCCCATGTTTTGCTTCCATCGTCGGTCAACCACGTTCGCGATTGTTTCATAATATCAACAAAAACGAGTTCCGAAGACCAATCATAAAAACGAACGGCATTAACACCAATGGAGGGGGTCGAAGAAAGAGCAGCATGAACATTTCTGATGTTAATGACTAACAAAATACCGAACACGATAAAAATAAAATAAGCAATACCCCTCCTAAATTTAGCCCCATTTTTAAGACGGAAAATTCTGTGCATTCAATGAATGAACTAAAACAACATTTAAGAGATTTTCCATAATCAGTAATGTATATTATATATTATAAATATATTTAGTTCTTTCAATTTATCTTAGAACTTTAAATCACCCACAGAAAACATAATAAACTGCCCCACTATTTCCTAAAAAAACAAAAAAGAAGCAAAATGTTAGATAAAATAAAACAGTGTTTTGAATACGAGACATACCACGAAGGAGAAAATAAGATCCTTAAAATTTATGCTGATCGTTGTTCTTTTCCACCATCCATCGAATTTAGCGATCTCTGCTTTTCAAAAGTCATTGACGCATTATTAGAAAACACGGGAACGACAGTCATTATTATCTCTCAATTGCGTGAATATGAATATGATACTTCGCAGACAGAACTTCTTGCAGAATTAGCAAAAATATATAGAAAATGCAACCATGAAGAACGATTCCAATATTCTTATCTTGTAACTAATCCGCTCCACGAACGATACATCCGCGGCAGTTTTGCGCAATTTCAGAGTTTAATTTCTAAAAAATTGAAAGAAGACCCCTTGGCGGCATACGTGGAATTAAAACGTCTCGAGCGGAGAGAAAAAACAAAGCTGCAGGCGGTTCTTGAGCAACGGCAGCAGCAGAGCCAAGCTCTTTTTGTAACGATGCTGCAGCAGGTTATTGAGACGATAGAAAACCTGCGCCTCATTAAATTGCTGACCCCTTTTCTTCAGGAATACGAATTAGGCAAACGAGAAATCTACAACAATATTTTCCATCCAACAACGAGGCCTGATTTCATGTACACTAAATTAGTCACAGAATTTCCAGAAGGAGATCTTCTCGAAAGTTACGAATTTAATGTAGATAACACCAGTTCACAGGTAAATATTTTTGGCTTTGATGAAGACATTAAAACAATTTACCATATCACCCCACCGGAATTTCAGTTTGAAGAAGAAGTGTATCAAATTCTTGATGACGCCAAGAGAATCATGTCAGAACACAAGCCGACGCGAAGCGAATTTATCGACCCGCAGCGGATGCGGGAAGTTTTCTTTAGCATCGGTCGGGATCTTATTAATGATCTCATTCAACAAAGAAAACTGCGTCTTCCTGACGAGCAAATCGATCAGCTGGCGCAAGCTTTATTGCGCTACACCGTAGGTTTCGGCTTGATTGAACTTCTGCTTTCCGATCCTAAAATTCAGGATGTGAACATCAATTCTCCGAACGGTGAACTCCCCATTTTTGTTGTGCACCAGGATTATGGCGACTGTTATACTAATATTTATCCCACTCTTTTAGAAGTAGAAAGCTGGGCGACAAAACTAAGGCTTATCTCCGGCCGGCCGCTGGACGAAGCCAACCCCATTCTAGACACAGAACTAAAGGTAAAAGGCTTTACATCAAGAGTATCCGCATTAACAGCTCCACTGAGCCCCAATGGATTAACTTTTAGCTTCCGCCGCCATCGGGATTATCCTTGGACATTCCCTCTTTATTTACAACCAAAAACGAGAATGTTTAATCCCCCAGCGGCAGGCTTGATGAGCTTTTTAATCACCAATAATGCCACTCTCCTGATTGCCGGAACCCGTTCCAGCGGGAAAAGCAGCCTGCTTGGCAGTTTTCTCACGGAAATGTCACGGCGGTCGAGAATCATTACCATCGAAGACACGTTTGAACTGCCGCAAGAATCGATGCGCAAATTAGGTTATAACCTTGAATCGCTTAAAGTCGCTTCCGCGCTTTCTTCACAAGGTTCTGAAGTGGACCCCGCCATCGGGATTCGCTCCACGCTCCGTTTAGGTGATTCCGCTATTTTTGTTGGAGAAGTGCGCTCCAAAGAAGCCATCGCCCTTTTTGAAGCGATGCGCGTCGGCGCGGCGGCGAATGTTGTTGCCGGAACAATCCACGCCGATTCACCATATGGGGTATACGACCGGGTCGTTAATGACATCGGCGTTCCTAAAACGTCCTTCAAAGCTATCGATATCATCGTTATCGTTAACCCCGTCATCTCTGGATTAAAAAAATTCAAACGCATCCTTAGAATCACCGAAGTCCGCAAAGAATGGGATGAAGACCCACTTAAAGAAGGAGCTTTCGTAGACTTAATGCTCTATAATCCAAAAACAGACGAACTGGAATTTACCGATGATTTAATCAATGGAAATTCAGAAATTCTCAAAAGAATGGCAGGAAAAGTTAAAGAATTCGCCGGCAATTGGGATGCGGTATGGAATAACATTGACCTCCGCGGCAAATGCAAACAAGCCATTGTAGAAGAATTTCTCAACATCGGCAATCCGGAAATGCTGGAAGCTGGATTTGTCATCAAAAGCAATGATATATTTCAGTTAATTTCTGAAAACGTAAAAGAAAAAATGGGGCATCTCGACAGTGAACGGATCCACTTTGAATACCGGGAATGGCTGCGCAAGGAAGCAAAGAAATGGAAGAAGGAAGAGAAATAGTAAGTTCTGCCACAAACTGCTGGAGGTCCCTATCTAAAGAGAACTTTGCAAAATTGATTTCCTGCTCTAAATTTACATGATTTTGCG
>CAZCXW010000059.1:0-7047 GCA_964502785.1 uncultured Methanosarcinales archaeon
TTATGACCCATTTAAAGAGTACCATTTCAATCTTGGAGACATTTTGATCACAGGGATGACTCGTCCCGAGTTTACTTCATTCATGGAAAAGGCGAGTGCGATAGTCACAGATGCGGGCGGGTTATTATGCCATGCTGCAATTATTGCAAGAGAACTGAGAATTCCGACTATAGTTGGCACTGAGAAAGCTACCAGAGTGTTTAAAGATGGTGATTTCATTGAAGTTGATGCCGATAGTGGAGTCGTGCGAAAGATAAAGCAGTGATCATTTCATAAATTTGATAGAGACCTAAATCTGAATGTCATGACCCCAAATCCCATTCCGCCCAGAAACATACTGCCCGCAGTTGCTGCCGATTTCATTTTCCTGCAGATTGCCGATGCTCAGAATGGTATCAAAGCCTTGCCGTTGAAGATCTTTCATAAGCTGAGAAACTTCTTTTGTGGCGTGTTCGTAAAGCCCCGTTTTGAGGTTGTTTTTTCGGGCATTATCCGTCGGGTTTAAAGGGGTTAGTTTTATGACAAAAATTAGGGGATCAAAAATGGCTCTGAGTTTCAGAGGATCGATTAGATAATTTTCCATGACAATAAAGTTTAAGGTTATCTTCCGGTCGCCTATCGTATAAAATTTCTGTCCATACTCAGAAATCTCATTGAAACTCATTTTTGGCAGGGGAATTAATTGGTCTCTTTTTTTGACATCCGTCGTGTGGAGCGAAAATTGCAGCTGGAAATTGCGGTTATTATACAACCGCTTTTTTATGTCCAACAGCCTGTGGAAAAATACGTGACAGCCTTTTGGGCCGATGGTAGAAATGGAAGGGATCAATCCCGGAGCTTCATATCGCTGGGGAAGCTCTTCCAAAACGTCAAGAACAGCTGGATTAAAAGCAGGCTCGCCCATTCTTGTGAATTGCACTTTGAATTTTTTTGTGTTGATTTTTCCTTCAGGAAATCTTTTCTTCACGAGGTAGTCGATTTGTTCGATCATTTCCTCTTTACGAAGGCGTCCCTGATAGTATTGCCCGGCATCGCACATCAAGCATTTCACAGGACAGCCTAATAAACAGGAAACAATAACCACCCACTTCTCTTCCAGTTTAGAATGCTCTGGAAGCGATTCTGCAAATTCGATATAGTTTCCCCTCATTTCACTTACATAAATCTTGGCGATGTTTTCATCCCCATATTCTTGCATAATTTTCATTTTTTCTCTAAATATTTAATTGAGTTCAATGCCGCTTCCATGCCATAACCAGTAGAAATATGCACTTGCCGATGGTTCTTGTTGTGTGGATTCCAAGCCAGAAAAAGGCCTTTTGTCTTAACTTTGATCGGCGGGAGAGGGTAATGACGCCCTACGGCAATAAGCGCGAAATCCGCATGGAAGGTATTTTTCGCGCAAACAATTTCTATGTTATGGTTTTTCCACGTTAATCCCTGCAGTGTTATATTTTCAAAATAAGGGATTCTCTTTTTTTCTGCTTTTTCTTTTAATGATTGGATGCATCTTATCTTATGCTTTGCAATAATAAAAGGATGGCCATGCTGCTGCTGAATGTTAAGAGCGTAATCAACGCCAACGTCTCCCCCGCCAATGATCGCAATTTTCTTTTTTTTAATAGCGGGAAGATCAGCAATCTCATAAAAAACTTTTTTCCCCGCTAATTTTTGTTCTCCCGGCAATCCGGCCCTGTTAGGAACCGTTCCAGTGGCTAGAATAACACTTTGGGCCATGAATTTTCCATCGTTAGTTTCAATCTGAAAAAATCTTTTTTTTGTAATTTTTGTTACTTCTTTTTTTATGAAAGTAATTTTAAATTTTTTTAAGTGGCTTTTGAATAAAGAAATCAGAGCGTATCCTGAAATTCCCGGAAAACCAAGATAGTTTTCAATTCGATAGGCATTGCGCAGTAATCCGCCTCCTTTTTTTTTCTCAAAAAGCACAACCGCGTACCCCGCTCTTGCTACTTGGATAGAGGCGGTGATCCCTGCCGGTCCAGATCCAACAATGGCACAGTCAAATATCATTTTTGGCAAGTAGAGTCTTGGTGGAAAAGGGCGTGGCAAAACCGTAAGCGAGATTATGAAGGCTGGCGAGATGCATGGCTTCGGTGTAAGCCGCAGTTCCATCAATAACCATAAAAACGTTAAAATTGCGGATGAACGCTTCTCTTGCCGTTGTTTCACAGCATAAATTCGTAAGAACTCCAGTAATCACTAAATTCTTGATCTTTTTTTTCTGCAGAACCTGTTCCAAGTCTGTTTTATAAAAAGCGCTGTGAGTTTGCTTTTCAATGGTAATTTCTCCTGTTTTTGGTTTTAGTTCTTTCACAATCCTGCTTTGCCTGCTGCCTTTGTAAATAATATCTTTCCACCACGTAGTCATAGTATTTTTTTCATACTCTGGCACGGCTAAAAAAGAGAACAGCAACGGCACTTTTTTCCTCCGGCAGAAAGCGATAATTTTCTGCAGATTTTGAACAATAAACGGGCTGCTTGGCACAAAAGCATGAGATTTTTCATCTAAAAAATAATGCTGCATGTCAATAATGAGCACGGCTGTTTCTGCAAGCTGGAATTCATTCCAATGGTGATGGTATCGGAACAGTTCTTTCTCCCAATTTTTCACTTTTTTTGCCGAATTTTCTTTGCTCAGATACTGTTCTTTCTTCATTCCTTTCTCTGGCTTAAAATTATTTATAAACTTAATGAGCTAAAATGCCAAGAATTGTCAAAGAAAACTGACCAAGATGGGCGTTACTGTCAGTTGCTAAATTTGATGTCGAAACAAATGCGGAAAGTTCCCGGAGAAAATTGGCCGCAGGGAATAGGCTTGATGTCTTTAACTTTATATCCTAGAGCATAACATTTGGCTGTTATCTTCTTTTTTTCGGTGGGTATATTTTTCTCTTCAAGAAAAGCATAAAAATGAATAGACCCTTGAGCATTCAATTTTGGCAAGGCCAGAGGCAGGAACTCTTCTCCCGTCTTAGGCAAGGGCATGATAATCCTATCAAATTTATGTTTAAGCGAAGGCGCAATTTTAAGAACATCGCCCTCGTAAACTATTATTTTATTCTCCATTTTATTCAAAGCAATATTTTGCAGAGCATATTGATGCGCAAAAGGGTTGATTTCGATGCCATAAATGATTTTCGCAGGTGAATTTTTGGCAATAACAAGCGGGTAAGGGGCTACACCGGAAAACATCACTAAAATTTCCTCTTCCGGCTGAACTAATTTGGCGATTCGTAGCCTTTCATTGGCAAGGCGCGATGTAAAATATGTTTTTTCCAGGTGCAGCTTAAGGTTTATTCCATTCTCATGGTGGATAGTCTCTTTCGTTTTTTTTCCTGCTAAAATCTTTACTTTTCTCGTCCTATAGATTCCCGTGTGGATTTGTGTTTTTTTGACAATAGTTTGGGCTTGTTTTTGCAGCCGCAAATATGCTTCAGCAATAATCTTTTCTTTCTTTTGCAGCTCTTCAGGAATTTCTAAAATCATAATCGAGCCGACGATCTCTTGAGAACGGGGAATTAAAGAAAGCTCTTTTTTTGTTAGTTTTCCTTTCAAAAGATCTTCAACGGTTATGGTTTGCGCTTTTTTCTCAAATGAGAATTTAGTATTTACCACCTTTGCATCGGGAACTTTAGTCTTAGCGGTGAGAGGAAAATAAATATGGTCTAAATCTTTGAGAGGCAAATATTGTTCATGCAATAGTTTCTTTTTGGCTAAGAATTCCTTTACTTTCTGGGCATTTTGGAGGGAGGTAAAAGCTGCAAGCATCCCTTAAGGGCGTAGGATTATCTATATAAAATTATCGAGAAGGTAAGCTGGAAGGTGGCAAAGCGGCAGACGTAAATCGAATTGCTCTCAAACCATTTATAACGAGGTTCTCAGATCGACTATCTTTGGAGTCAATAGAGTTTTTTGTATACATAGAACGTTTGAACAGCCTATTTGAATTCTTGACTGATAAAGTTTTGGATCTTGGCGCAGTGCTAAAAAATTCTTAGTTATCAAAATACAATTTTTCATTAAGAAATGGAATGAGGGCAGAGGCAATACTCATTGCGGTAAGATCTTTTCTCTTTATTTTTCCTTTTGTAAGAAGCCCTATCAGTCCTTCTTTCTTTCTTGAATCAGGATCTCCGGTTATTTCTTCCATAATCATCGCTAATTCCTTGCCAAGCATGATTTGATTTAGTATTCTTGATGGAACGGAGAAGTGTGGGGAGGTTCCATAACTGCATCTTCCATGCTCATCAATAATACAGGTAACATTCGTGCAAAACCATTTTCCATACTGTTTCACAATGCCGCTTTCGATGCCGACCACAAAATCTGCCTTTTTATTGTCTGCAGAAAGCTTGCGCTGCAAGGCCATCACTCTGTTTCTGGCTCCTTCGTACGTCTCTTTATTCATCGGTTGGGGAGGAACTGATGAAGGAACAGCCATGCCCTGAACTTCAACATGCTCAAAATAGCGCGAAAATACTTCCTGTACTGCTTTAATCTTAACAGGATTATCTGAACCAACGAATATCTTCATTTTCCAAAAAAACCAGCTAATCCTTTTTGCGTGGTTTGTTCTTGTTTCTCTTTTATTTTTTCTAACTTATTTTTTACACGTTCTTCGTTGAAGTTGTGGTTATGAACTAAGATGTTAAAAAGTTCCTGTTCTTTAGGTTTTTTCCATTCCAGAACATACTTATCTGTTACCGGTATTTCTTTAATTGTTCGATAAATTTCTTTCCAACCGAGATCAGGGAAATTCTCGTCCCATTTTGCAACCGAAAACATTTTTTCGTAGTCAAAATTATATTCGTGGAGGAGCTTGAGAGCTTTTTTAGGGCCGATTCCATTAACTCCGCCAGGGTTGTAATCAGTGCCAATTAAAATAGCTAACATAATTAGTTGTTCCTGCGTTATATTTAAGTCCCGCAAGACTTCTTCTAAAACGATGAGTTCTGGCTTTACTATTTGGTATCCCAGCGTTCCAGTTTTTTTTCTTCTGCCTTCGATAGATAGATTCCGTATAAGCTTGGAACAGCCGAAGATCAAATTATCATAATCTTGGCTTATGGAAGCGTAGGCGTCGCCTTTTTTGACCATGTAAGCGGTCTGAGCTTCCCCTTCAGATGGCGCTTGGACAATCGGCAGGCCTAAAGCGGCAATGAGTTTTTTTGCATCTTCGACCATCTCTTTTGTCAACACTGATGTCCTTGAGGCAAATTTTTTCATCTGCAGCAAATCGCCAGTTTCTTCTGCTTCTTTTAATTTCAGCGCGGCTTCTTTCTTTATTTCAGCCCGTTTTTGCCAGGTCTTTTTCTTTATTTCTGGAGGTGTTCCGTCGAAGACAAAGACTAATTTCAATCCTTCTTCCATCAGTGAGGCGGCGCGGAAGAACAAGCCAATAAGATGCGAGGTTACCGCGCCATTTTTGTCCGTTAATGCTTCACCGCCTGGCCCTCGTATCGTCGTCAGAAACTGGTATAACATATTCATCGCATCCACTGCGAGAATTTTCCCTTTCAAGTTAGGGATGGAAATCTCTTTTTTATGTGCAATCAAATCTTTGAATTTTAGTCCCATGAATTGGTCTTTTCCTCCAGTAATTTTTGAATTTTTAAATTGTTTTTTGAATATTCTTCTCCTAACAAATAAAGTGTTTCTAATACAAGAAGCAATGGAATGCCGAATGGGATGATGGTTAGGATAACCCTTCCTGTGTCAGCGATAGCTTCTTTTCGCTGTTCCTGTTTAAGAATCTCTTGCAGAAATCTAAATTCTGCATCGCTTTTGCTGAATATATACTGCAGGAGAAGAAGATTATGAGACTCTTTTCGCAGCAAGCGATAAAATCGCCATTCGAGCAGATGCCTGACGGGGTAAAATCCTTTTAAACGAAGGGCAAGAAGCGCTGCTTCCCTCTTTCTGGTTTTTCTTAATTTATGAAATATTCTTTCCATTTCACGGAAACGGGACAGGACGGCTTGGAATTCTGGCGTTTTATGACCAGCGCTGCTGCTGAGCAGTTCATAAGCCAATGCTTGCTGAATTATGTTCTCAATTTTTTCGAGCGAATGAATCGATTCATGGGTTAATGCCAGACTCTCCTGAATTTCGTCGACAACCAGTTCAGGCAGAAAAAGGCCGTGTGTAAAGAGCAGCCTTTTTTCTTCATATTGATTCAGTTTTGTGAACTCTGCAATAACTTCTTCCCTTAATCCTTTCAGTTCTGCGGCATACTTGCTGTCTTTGGCCATTTCTGGATGCGTTTGAGTATTATCTCTTTATAAAATTGTTTGTTGAGGATGTATTGTTTTTCTTCGAAATCCTCAAAAACATAAATTTATATTAACTGAACTTTTTTTGTGCTTATGGGTATTCTCAATCGTTTGTTTAGTTCTGCGGAATCGGTGGCGGAAAACGTAAGAAAAGATGATAAAACAATTACCAGAATTTGGCGTGAGTATAAAGATACAATTCCAGAAAAAAAGAGTATAATTCTGCAATTGCCTTTTCAATTTGGTCAGAGAATAGATATGGTCCGGAAGCTGCAGCAGTTGTTAACATTAGAATTAGCTGATCTTGATTCTGATGTGTCAGTTGAAAATAATCTTCTTTCTAACCTTCGAGCCCTGGAGCACTCTAAAAAGATTAAAAGAGTTTATCGACTGGTGGATTCCTTACGATACGTAGAGACAAGGTATGAGTATGTATATGAACTCTTAAGACATTTGTTTGTTATTTTAAAATTAGAGATTTGCTTGGTGAACAATCTTGCTAAAGTTGCTGACCTCAGAAAATATCGGAAAATTATTATTGATTTAGAAAAAGAATTTGCTGTCGAACAAACCTTAATTGGAAAAGTTGATGAAATTGAGACTTTCCATGATTTATTCACAGCTTTAGTGCAGGCAGAGCACATAATTAATACGATGGATGCTGCGGAAAAAAGACTCCTGAGAAGAATGAAAGTTGGCATGAATAAGATATTTAACAAGCAATTACGTCGTGGGGCAACATTCGAATGGGCTA
>CAZCXW010000060.1:0-6983 GCA_964502785.1 uncultured Methanosarcinales archaeon
ATCGTAAGAGTATTACCTTTGGTGTATTTGCTGCAAAGGAATTAATGGATGCCTCTGCTGCAAAAGTAGGCGCTCCCGAACTTTACGACCGGGAAGGGTATCCTGTTGATGGCGGACTCATGGATCTCCGCTTGGGAGTTATCGATCCAGGATTACGTTGCAAAACCTGCGGTCAAAAATTAAAAGAATGTCCTGGGCATTTTGGCTATATCGAATTAGCGCGGCCGGTAATTCATATCAAATTTGTCCGTTACATTTTTGATTTATTAAAGTCAAGCTGCAAGTCCTGCGGGAGAGTTTCAATTCCAGAGCAGAATTTGAAACGTCACATCAGTGTTTTAAACGAAGTTGGGAAAGAGGAAGGGTTCGAAGCGCGGCGGCAGAAAGTGAAAGAGATCATTAAAAAATATCAAGCAAAAGAGAAATGCCCTCATTGCGGCACAAAACAGGGAAAGATTAAGTTAGAAAAACCCTATAATTTTTATGAAGGGGAAGTACGCTTGACTCCTATTGAAGTAAGAGCCCGCTTAGAAAAAATCCCTTCAGAAGATTTAGAAATATTTGGTTTCAATTTTGCTCATTTCAGACCGGAATGGTTAGTGTTGACGGTTATGCAGATACCACCTGTCACAATGCGGCCGAGTATCACTCTGGAATCAGGCGAGCGCAGTGAAGACGACTTAACTCATAAGTTAGGGGATATCGTGCGTATCAATCAACGCCTCTTTGAGAACATCAACGCCGGCGCCCCGGAAGTTATTATTGAAGACCTCTGGGATTTGTTGCAATATCATATTACCACTTTTTTTGATAACGAAGTTCCGCAGCTGCCTCCTGCTCGGCATCGAGGAGGACAGATTCTGAAAACACTTACAAATAGAATCAGCAGCAAAGAAGGGAGAATCAGGCATAACCTTGCTGGGAAAAGGACTGATTTCAGCGCCAGAACGGTTATTAGTCCAGACCCTTTAATCGACTTAAATGAAGTGGGAATTCCTTTTAGCATGGCCATGATTCTTACCGTACCAGAACGTGTTACAGAATGGAACAAAGAATATCTGCGAAAATACGTTGAGAATGGTTCTAAAAAATATCCTGGGGCAAATTACATCATTAAGCCTGATGGCAAAAGAAAAACTATCACCGATGAAACCAAAGACGAAATCTTAGAAGAATTGGATGTTAACTATATCATAGAACGTCATGTGATTGATGGGGATATTGCCCTATTTAATCGGCAGCCTTCTCTTCATCGAATGAGTATGATGGCTCACCAAGTAAAAGTTCTGCCAGGTAAAACCTTCCGCCTTAATCCAGCAGTCTGCAACCCTTACAACGCTGACTTTGACGGAGACGAAATGAACCTTCATATTCCTCAGACTGAAGAGGCCCGCGCGGAAGCCAAAATTCTGATGCTCGTTGAGACTCAGCTCATCAGCCCACGTTATGGGTTAAGTGTAGTAGGATGTATCCATGATGGGATCACCGGAAACTACCTCTTAACTAAAGAGTTAGTGCTCACTCGTGAAGAAGCAGTGGACCTTTTATATACCTGCGGTGTTGATGATTTATCAAAGCTTCCTCAGAAAGAAAAAATTGATGGAAAAGAAGTCTTTTCTGTGCTTTTGCCAGATGATTTTAATTTTTTAGGTAAAGACAAAAGCGGCAACGATGTTCGCATCACTCGTGGACAATTGAAATCTGGGTTGATGGACAAAGCTAATTTAGGGCAGGAAAGCGGCCTCATGTTGCGTAATATCTATGAAAAATATGGAGCAACTTATGCTGCGGATCTCTTAGGAAAAATTTCAAAATTAGGCATTGCCGTCCTTTCACGCCGCGGATTTACTATCGGTATTGGCGACCTCGACGTGGGGATGGAAGTAGACAATCAGGTTCAGGAATTAATTCAAAAAGCTGTTCAAGAAACAGAAAAGTTAATCGCCAATTACCATGCCGGAGAATTAGAACCATTGCCAGGACGCACTCTTGCCGAAACCCTCGAATTACGAATCTTAGAAGTTTTAAACAGGGCAAGAAACAAAAGTGGGGATCTCGCCATGAAGCAGGTAAAAACCAGTTCAGCATTAACCATGGCTCGCAGTGGGGCTCGGGGCAATGCTCTGCAATTAGCGCAAATGACCGCAGTCGTTGGTCAGCAGGCTTTCAGGGGAAGAAGAATCGATGCCGGATATAAAAAACGAACTCTTCCTTATTTTAAAGAAAATGATTTAAGTGCTCCCGCCCGCGGCTTTATTACCAGCAGCTTTAAGAGTGGTTTGAAACCTCATGAATATTTCTTTGGGGCGATGACTGGAAGAGACGCATTAATGGATACGGCTTTAAGAACCCCTAAGTCGGGTTACTTGTACAGACGTTTATCAAATGCAATGCAAGATCTAAAAGTAGAATATGACAACACCGTTCGTGATGCCAGCGGAAAAGTAGTACAGTTCATGTATGGTGAGGATGGTCTCGATGTTTCAAAAACAAAGAATGGGATTATTGATGTTAAAAAAATAATTCAAGAGGTACTGGAAGAATGAAAAAAGAATGTCAAGAACTCTTGGACGCTTGCAAAGAATTGCCGCTGATGATCATCGAAGAAATAAAGACCAATGTTCCCAGCACAATAACTAAAAGTCAGTTGCAAAAAATTATCGAAGAAACAAAGAAAAATTATGAAGCTTCCAAAATTAGCCCTGGGGAATGTGTTGGTCTTGTAAGCGCGGAAAGCATTGGTGAGCCAGGCACGCAAATGACATTAAACACGTTCCACTTTGCTGGTGTCTCTGAAATGAACGTCACGACAGGACTTCCAAGGATAATTGAAATTTTTGATGCTCAGAAATCAATTAAAACTCCCATGATGGAAATTTTTCTTCAGTCTTCTCATACTCCTGATCTTGAACAAGTTAAAAGATTTGCCGCATCCATCAAAGAGACTTTATTTGGCGAGCTTGTCTCGGAATATGCCCTTAACATCTTTGATCAAAAACTGAAAGCGACCATAAATAAGGGACTCTGCGCTCAGTATGAAATTGATGTAAAAGAATTAATTAAGCTCATTCACTTAAAAGTGAAAGGTTTTGTAGTTGAGGGCACCAACGATACGATTGAATTTACCCAGAAAGGAAAACCAGAAGAAATTAAATTATTATATGATTTAAAAGAAAAAATAAAAATTATTAAAGTAAAAGGTATTAAAGGAATTGGTCAAGTACTACCCGTAAAGCGGGATGATGAATATATTGTCTTAACCTCTGGCACAAATTTAAAAGAAGTTTTAGCTCTTCCCGAGGTGGATTCCCAACGGACCATTACTAATGATATTCATGAAATTTATGAAACTTTGGGCATCGAAGCAGCCCGCCAGGCTATTATTGACGAAGTTTATCGGGTTATTGAAGCGCAGGGTTTAAATATCGATATTCGCCATATTATGCTCGTTGCAGATATCATGTGCACCAGCGGTGAAGTTAAAGGAGTTACACGTTATGGCGTTGTCAGTGAAAAAGCCAGCGTCTTAGCCCGTGCTTCATTCGAGACACCGGTTAAGCATTTAATTAATGCGGCTTTAGAAGGCGAAGTAGATAACCTTACTTCAGTTGTAGAGAATGTCATGATTAATCAACCTGTACCGTTGGGAACAGGGCTGCCCGGGTTAGTCACAAAAATGAAATAAGATCGAGGTCAAAAACAAAATTATAAAATGGCACCCGAAAAAAATGTGGAGAAACAACTTGAACTTTTGCGTTTACATCTTCAAGAAGGGAAAGTGATCATCGGCGCAGACCGTGTTTTAAAAGCGCTGCGGCAAGGTTCTTTGCAGGAAATTTTTCTTGCTCACAACTGCCCAGAAAAGGTAAAGAAAGATGTGCAGCGCTATGCCGCTCTGAAAGGTACAGCGATAACAGACCTGCCTCAGACAAATGAAGAACTGGGTGTTTTCTGCAAGAAAAATTTTTTTGTCTCTGTATTAGGCATCACGGGCGAGTAAATTGGGGCGTCTGAAACTTGATCAGGATGCATTGGGATTGGCCATTTTGTTAGAACGTAGAGCTGGTGTCGAAGTAAGAGATTGCTTTAAAGATCAGGAAACGGTCTATTTTATTGTGGCTCCCGGCCAGATTGGAAAAGCTCTGGGCAAAGGCGGACGAACAATTAAAAATGTTCAACAGGAAATTGGCAAAAAAGTAAAAGTTATTGAATATCATGAACTCGTTGAAGCATTTCTAAAGAATATTATTTATCCTTTAACCGTTCAAGAAATCATTCGGGAAGAAAAAGTTGTATTTCTGAAGGATGCTGATAAAAAAACAAAAAGTTTATTAATAGGTCGCGATGGCAGAAACTTACAACTCATCAACCGGGCTGTAAAACGGTTCTTTGATGTAGAAATAAAGATTATCTAAAATGGCAGGAAAACCACGCGGATTAGGAGCCGCAAAAAAGTTGCAAAAAAGACGTCTTCGGTTTAAGCTTATGCCTCGAAGCAAGCTCAAGAAGAGAGTAGACCCCTTGACTGGCTCTTCACAGGCGAAAGCTATCGTTTTGGAAAAAGTGCAAGTCGAAGCTAAGCAGCCAAACTCTGCCATGAGAAAATGCGCTCGCGTTCAGCTCGTAAAGAATGGGAAACAAATTACTGCTTTCATGCCTGGCGATGGCGCGCAAAAATTAATCAATGAGCATGATGAAGTCATAATCGAATGCATTGGCGGAAAAATGGGAAGAGCTAAAGGTGACCTTCCTTGTATTCGTTGGCAGGTAATCAAAGTTAATGATCAAAGTTTAGATGCCTTGTTGAAAGGTAAAGTAGAGAAAGCAAGACGATGAGTGACATAAAATTTTTTAATCGGTGGAGCGCCGAAGGCGTAAAAGTTGCAGACCTAGGATTGCAACGCTACATTAGTCTTGAGCCGAAGATTATCCCTAAAACCGGGGCACGTTACGCTGGCAACCGTTTTCACAAATCACAGACTTTCATTGTCGAACGATTAGCGACCAAATTAATGAATTCCGGACACAAAAGTAAGAAACATTTTATGAGTTCTGGTCATAACACGGGCAAAAAAAACAGCGCATTGAAAATAGTGGAAATCGCGCTCGCCAAAGCGGAAGCAAAACTGAAGCAAAATCCTTTGCTGATTTTAGTCCGTGCAGTCGAGAATGCCGCCCCGCGTGAAGAAGTTATTGCTATCGAATATGGTGGAGCACGTTACCCTAAAGCTGTGGACATTTCTCCACAACGCCGCATTGACTTGGCGCTTCGCTACATGACCCAGGGGGCTTATGAGCGTTCTTTCAATAAAAAAATAAAAATCGAAGATTCGCTTGCGGAAGAGATTGTCAATGCTGCGCAAATGAGCGGAAAGAGCAATGCCATTGCTAAGAAGAGAGATTTGGAAAGGCAGGCTTCGAGCAGTAAGTAAGGATTTGACAGTTGCATGCTCTCAGTCTACAGTTTTTAAATAGTGTTTAAATAGTTTTTTTTGATATTTTTGTCAAAAACGGCATATCACTCATTTTCATCCTAGCCACAATCTTATTTCTTTCCCTTTTATTTCAGATTGTAAGAATCTCTCTTTCTTTAATTTTTCACATAATCTTAGCAGCCATTTCTCTTCTGCTTCTCTATAATCTTCTTTAATTTGTTTTCCAAAATCAGTAATCGCTAAAGCATTTCCTGAATTCCTTCTCGTAAACTCAACAATTCTTCCCCGAAAAATTCGATTTGGAATAAATTTCCCATTTTCCGTTATACCTTTTTCTGTCTTTTTCTCTGCAACGAACAGGATTTTTTCTTTTTTTACAGTATAAAGAGGATAAAAAGCGCAGGATGTCGAGAGCGGACATAGAGTGCATTTCGGCGCATCACGAAGGCAAAAGAGAGATCCAAAATCCATAAGCCCGTTATGAAAATCAGCGCTTTTTCCTTCAGGAATATTTTTCTTCACTAGCTCATGCAGTTTCTTCTCCTCTTTGCGGTTCATAGGCAAGCCTTGATCCTTGCCCGCAAAGTAACGAAGAAATATGCGTCTTACATTAACATCAATTGCTGGTTCTGAAATGTTGAAAGCAAAAGCAGCAATGGAACCAGCCGTATAAGGGCCGATTCCTGGAAGTTTCTGTAATTCTTCAGACGAAGAAGGAATTTTCCCCTCCAATTTTACACAGACTTGCTGTGCAAATTGATGCAATAATAACGCCCGTCTATTGTATCCTAAACCACTCCAGGCTTTGATAACATCTGCCGTTGTTGCCTTGGCTAGATCTTGAATCGTTGGGAATAAAGTAAGAAATTCAGGATATTTTTCCATAACACGCGGCACTTGTGTTTGTTGCAGCATGATTTCAGAAACAAGCACATGATAGGGAGAATTCTCGTTTCTCCACGAAAGATCTCGTTTGTTTTTATCATACCAATCTAGGAGAGCTTGGGAGAAATTATTTTGCATGAATGTTTATGATCCTCTTAATTTATAACTTTTTGGTTTGTAAGAATTGGTTTCCAAACCACACACTTCTCTACCAGGGTAAGGAACGGTTGGTCGCGATAGCTTTAAAAAGCCTGCGAATAACATTACATCAAGAGGTGATAGGTGGAGATACAATGCCAGATACATACGTATATTCTCCGTTTAATGAAGTTTTAGGTCAGTTTAATGACTTCTTAGAGCAAGTATTCTCACAGATATCTGAATTACAGGAAAAGAGAAAAATAAGTAAATCAGCTGATACTTTTATTGGTCTATTAGTTGATGAATCTGTCAAAAAAGACATTGCGAATATTATTTCTAATGATCTAATAAAAAGTATGCCTGAAGGTATTTGGAATATTGAAACTATTGGACTGGTTGAAAGTAAATTAAAACTTATTTTTGATAACGATTTTATAACAATAATTAAAAATGATCCTAGATTTGACATTAAAGATCCTGAAAAGAAAAGCTACTTTTTGAAAGTTCTTCTGTCAAAAACAG
>CAZCXW010000061.1:0-6904 GCA_964502785.1 uncultured Methanosarcinales archaeon
CGGTCCTCGATGGCGAACTTTAGCCGCCATTTTAAGAGCCAATGCTCGGCTTGTTTCTTTGTCCTGAATCCCAAATAGACCGATGATTCCGCACATTAGTTTTTGCCTCCCTTCGTAAATTAGTAAGTGGATATTCGATTAGTAAATAATTATTTTTAATAAATTAGCGGCTTAAAAAAGGTATTTATTGCAAAAAAGAGCAAAATTTATATAGTGATTGGAACAATTGTTCCATAATGAAAGAAATATTAGACGAAAAGGATCAAGCAATCCTGGAAGTACTCAAAGAACATGGGGATTATACGACACGGCAGATTGCCAAGAAAACACTTTTACCGATTACCACTATCCACAACCGCATTAAAAAATTAAAAAAAGCAAATATCATCAAAAAATTCACTATTGACTTGGACTATGCAAAAATCGACAAAGCATTTTCTGCGATTATTCTTGTTTCATTCGATTACAAATTACTGCGGGAACTTAAGAAAGACCAACACCATGTGGCAAAAGAGATGGCCAACCTTCCTGAAGTAGGAAAAGTTGACATCGTGACGGGTGGGACCGATATGGTCATCCGTGTTCGCGTTAAAGACGTCGTTGAATTTGATAATTTTTTATTAAAGAGACTGCAGAAGATTCCCGGAGTCGATAGAACACAGTCGTTGGTTGTGATTCATGAAGCGTAGTATGTATTTCCGAGAAAATAAAGAAACTTTTTAAAATATTTCTTTTCCAATAACAAACCTTTATTAACCACTTATTTTTATTGCCCCCAGCATGAACATTTCCCGCGTGATGTCAACGCAGCATCCTGATAATGCGAATATTCCTTTCTTTTCAGAAAAATCAGTAATGGAAGGAGAAGATGAAGTAAAAGAAGCGTTTTATGCTTTCTCCCACTTGGGCGTGGATGAACAGTTATGGGATGCAGAAGGAAAAGAAGTGGATTCCTTCGTTGTAAAAAAGTTATTCTCCCGCTATGGGGATTTTTTTAAGAAAGAGGTCTTAGGCAGAGATAAATTTCTCACATTTCGCGTGCCCAATCCAGCCGTTGAAAAAGCGGAGGGAAAAATTTTACTGGAGGCATTGCATTCCATTCCACGCAATTTTGACCTTGGTAGAACATTTTATCAAGAAGATATTGCCCCCATGTTCGAAGCAGTCGTGCCGATGTGCTCTTCAGAAAAGGATCTTCTTCGTGTGCAAGAATATTATAAAAGATTTATTATTGGCAGCCAAGAACAGAAAATTTATGATGATGACGTTACCATTTCTCAATGGGTCGGTCCTTTGAAACCAGCAGAACTCCGCGTCACACCATTGTTTGAAACAAAAGAAGCAATTCTTCATGCTGATGAATATATACAGAAATATATTCAGTTTGAAAAAATACAAGATACACAAAGAGTATGGTTTGCGCGGAGTGATACGGCTTTAAATTATGGTTCCGTGTCTGCTGTCTTGTTAGGAAAAGTGGGAGTGCAAAAACTAAGTGAGCTTCAGGAAAAAATTTCTGTTGATATTTGCCCTATATTGGGCTGCGGCTCAGCGCCATTCCGAGGAAATTTTCATCCTGGAAATACAACAGCAATGCTTAAAGGATATCCCAGCATGCAGACATTCACCATTCAATCCGCATTTAAATATGATCATCATCCGCGCGAAGTTATTGATGCCGTAGAAAAGATCAAAGAGACAAAGCGGGGAAAATTTATTCCAGTAGATGCAGAATTTGCTGCTCATATTATTCACAAAGTAGAGAAAGAATACCAAACGGAAGTAAGATTAATTGCTGATCAAGTCAATCATCTGACACAATTTATTCCCCAACGAAGAAAACGTAAATTGCATATAGGTCTTTTTGGTTATGCCCGTGATGGAGCCGGTGTGCACTTACCAAGAGCAATAAATTTTTGTGCAGCCCTGTATTCATTAGGATTGCCTCCCGATATCCTTGGACTATCCACACTTTCAGAAAAAGACCTGGAAGGAATTCGTGAATCGTACAAAACAATTGACACGGACATGAAAGATGCCCTGCAATATTTTAATAAAGAGAATTTATCCTACTTTCCAGAAGCGATACAAAAACGCGTTAAAAGAGCGGTAATGATGTTTAATTTTGAAGTTAATGAAGAACATCATCAAAGAAGCTCAAATATTCTTGCTGCATTGAAGAAAAACGATGTAATGGCGATTGAAGAAAATATCCTCGCTGCAGCAAGAGCAAGAAAGTTTCTGGGTTAGTCTGAATTTTCGAATTTCTTTTTACACAAGCCAAACAAAATCTCATAACTTTTCACAACATCTTTCTGTTTTACAAAAAATAACATTTCTGGAACACAACTCATAGTTTCGACAATGTTAATATCATAAAGCATAAGTTCTGTTGTTAAGACGGTAATAATTCCAGGAGTCCTGACAGCTTCCTCGGAGAGTTGAATATTAATCTCGGCAAGTTCTTTTTCAATGGTAAGAATATTCTTTCTAGGAAAGAGAGGAAGAATTTTATCTTTATTTTTGTCATTAATAATTAATTTTATCGCTTGCTCTCCTTGAATGACAAGAACTATTTCGCCTTTGTCATAATCTATTAATGGAAATACTTTTTGCAAGATTTCTTGTGTTTGCTTGTTTTTTTCCAAAGCAATTTCTAGGATATTAGAAGTAATGCGGATGTCTTCAGAAGAAGCAATGACTTTTCGCGCTGTTTCAAACTTTTTTTCTAAAGGCCTTTCTTCTTTATAGCGGCGGATGGCGCTGATGACGGCATCGGCGGAAGCCTGCATTTTATTTTTTTTAATGAGATACAGCGCAAGGTTCTTGAGACTGACAATCTCCTTCTCAAAGGCTCTTCTAATGACAACATCTTCTTCTATTATTTTATTTATTTCTTTGGCGATTGATGTCATAAATGACTGAATATTGTCACTATTTATAAATTTTAAGTCAATGATGCCATTAAAATTATAGCTCACCGCTTCTAAAAATAGTTCATGAAAGAGACAAAATATACTGAATCCAGCATTAAAGTGATAACCGCACAAGTGGGCTTAGATCGCATTCCTAACCAACCATACCAAAAAATTCCATCCGTTGATCCTACGGCCATGATTACTCTTGCTCATCAAGGAAGAGAAGCTGGTGAAAATATTTCTCGTCTGCGAGCAAGAAAGAGAAGTTTATCTGCGAATGAACGAGAATTAATGAAGAAAGAATGTTTTTTGGCAACCGCAAAAAAGGAAGAACTAGTAGAGAAATTAAACACAGCATATCAAGACCATATCCGAGAGTTTCGAGATGGAGTAAACAAAATACTATCTGAAAAATCAATACGGGATTCTTTGCAGAGTTGGGATTCCATTGATGCCGAACGATTTTTTCATGGAGATATGTCTCCAGGAACGGTTAGCAGAGCATACGGTTTAACAAGTACTTTAATGATGAGCGCCGACTTAGGAAAAAACAAAGGAAGTGCAGCAGCAGTTGCAAAGTCAGGCTATGATTTTTCACCAATGAGTGAATATGTTCACTTTTTTCCTGAACCGTGGGCACTTAATGAAGGGCTGCTGGATGTCACTCAATTAGGCAATCTAACCTATCTTCGTAAGAAGACTCAAGAAACGATTCAACGTAATGGGAGAATAACCTCTCCTATTTATCGTCTAGATGGAGGGCCGCCAAGAGTAGCACAAAATTGGCAGCAGTTAGAAGAAGCCCAGCAGATTATTGGAAGGGCATTGGCACAAAAACGTAACCATCAAGGCCTAGACATTATTTGCTGCGATTACATTGGCGACACGATCATTGAAATCCATGTGCCACCGATTGGCTTAGTAGGTGGATATATGGCCTCCATCAATCCTAAAGAGAGTGGATCACCGATCGTACTATTGGAAAATGAATTTAAAAAATATTTCGGAGAGAGAAGATTTCAACGAGCAGTCGTGATTGCTAATGAAAAATATGAAAACCTTGGTCTTTTTAGATACGAGATAGAGAGGATTGCCGACGCTCTTAAACCATACGCTGATGTGATTCAGGTTGAAAGAGAAAACATCAATCAGGATGAATTGAATAAATATGATTTGGTATTCCTTTATGGAAATCCTTTGATAGCAAGACCCAATCCACATCAAGAAGTCATAAATGCCAAAATACTTATGGACTTCCTTGATTCGAAAGTGAAAATGCTTCAATTTGCGAAAGAAGTGAAAGAGGAACTGCAAGAAATCGGCATTAAAATTCCAACAAACTACATCGTTGAAGGAAGAAATCAATTGCCAAAACTAATGCAAAAATATTTAAGAGCATTTCCTAAAAATTCAGATGGAATTCCGGATATACAGAAAGTAAATGATGTGTCAACGAAAGCAATACTTCAAGGTGAACTTATGAGGATGCTGAGAGATAATGGTATATCGCAAAAAATACTCATTAAATCTCGTGTACACAGAGCCGTATTGGAAACAGCGCACGGGAGCTTAACCAAACCACCATTTTTAGATGTGAGTTACCTTCCAATGGCGATGCAGGCTTTGGACATTATTGTGCGCAATGACGGTGGGATATTTGAAGAGCAAATCGAACTTAAAGACTCATTCGTAGAACGCCGGCTTTACAGTGTCGTAGTAAGAAATTATTAGCGATGAAATTATGGCTCTAAAAATAATATTAGTTGACTTCAAGAGAACACTATATAATCCTGACGCAAAGGAAATGTATCCGGATTGGGAGGCAGTTCTGAAATTGAAGAATTTTGGTCTGGAAGTCTGGTTATGGAGCCGAGACGAATTTGAGGGCACAGAACGAGAACTGAGACATAAAATAAAAGAAAAGTTTGACCAGGCAATAATCTCAAATGATAAAGACTTACGTCAGGTAGAAAAACCTGCAGAAAGCTGTGTTATCACTGATCATAAATTGGATATTGAGATGGCCCAAAAGGTTGGGAGCAGAACAATATGGCTTAAGCAAGGCAGATATAAAGATTATTGTCCCGAAAGACGACCAGACGCCATTGTTTTCTCTCTCAATGAGGCTATTATGGTCATTGAAGATTGGATGAAAAATAAAGAAGATGGTGAAATTCATGTCAGCTAAAACTGAATATATTCAACACCTAGATGTGTAAACGTCTTCAAAGCACTACTTCATTATAGTCATTAACAATCATCTCTGAAACACCAGGATACTTTCTTGAATTATCAGGAATGGTCGGTTAAAATTGATGAGAAGAAACATTTAAAAATCATAGATTCTTCCTTACTAGAAATGATTATCTTTGGTGTAGATGTTCCGTTGGTTGAAATTCTGTTGGTATTTACAATTATTACTGGATTTGTTCTTCTGGAAGCGATTATTCTGGTAGCTTTGCTATTAAAAGCAATGAATAAAGGAAAAGGAAATAAATGAAATCTTCAGAAGCGGTTAGCCGCTGGTAATTAATAGCTTATTTAGGAATGACACTGATGATTATTTCTTCTACGATGCTCATCAATTTTAACCGATCTGCTCCTATAAAGGCTTGGCTTTTAGCTATCTGGGAATAGTTCTATTTATTGCTGCATTTTTTATTGGACTTAGACTAAAAAAAATAAGTTTTGAGAATTTTGAAAAACTCAAAATTCTGACAGATAACTTTGCAATTTATGCGTAAAATTCTACAAATTTAGAGCAGGAAATCAACTTTGCAAAGTTCTCTTTTCTGAACTAGAATCCATTGTCGTGTTACTAAGTATAATCAATTTTCAATAAAATTAAAACAAAAAAAAGAAGAAGCTCTATTTCGCAGGAGGCGCTCCAGGAGCTGGTTCTGCTGCTTTCTCCGCAGGGCAAACTTCATCAATGATCTTCTGAGGAATGCCTGCTTCAGCCATAGCCGACCTGATTTTCTTGTTTTCTTTGCCAACAAGGTCCACCAGCATCTGCTTCGCTTTAGCTTCAAACTCAGCGCGCCGTTTCTCCATTTCTTCTTGGAGCCTTTTCTTCTCTTCTGCAATATATTTCAACTCTGCTTCAGAAAGTTCTGTTTTTCCCGTTGAAATCTCTTCATCAAACTTTCCCGCGGCAATCACTTTTAACGCTTCCTGGGCAGGCATGCCTTCAACGAGTATACCCATTGACTGGCAGCTTCCCACGATTTCCCGCACTTTCATTTTTAATGTTTTCCCTAACAGGGAATCCTGTTTTGCTTTAGCAACTTTAATGATTTGTTCGATAAGAAGATCAGCAACCTTTTCCTGCAGCGGGTTGCTTGCCCCTTTTTCAATGGCCGCTTCCTTTTTAATCAAAGCCGCGGCAGGAGGCGTTCCCACTTCGATTGTAAACGTCTTAGCCGCCGTATCAACAATAACTTTCACTGGCACTTGCATTCCTTTTAAATCAGCAGTTTTCTTGTTAATTTCACTTACAACCTGCCCGATGTTAACTCCCGTCGGCCCTAACGCCGGCCCTAATGGGGGAGCGGCAGTAGCTTTTCCGCCTTCAATTAATGTTTCAACAGTCTGTTTTGCCATAAAATAGTATCACCTATAATTGTGCGTAACAAATGGAAAAACAAGAGTTTCTTTAAATAGTTTTTGGCATTTACTTAGCAGGAAGATACGCTTCGATGTGAGAATAAGTCAGAGAACACGTTCAATTGTTAAAACCCCTTTTAATGAATTATAAAAATAATCCAAATCTACGATCCTTTTTAGATTTCCGTCATCAATCACCATATTCTTATCGCAGTGGACAAGACAATGCCCCTTCTGAAAGACAACAGCAGGTAAACTATAATTATAATGTTCTCCTCGCTTAAAGAGTCTACCTTTCATTTCCTCTTCAGAAATAATATATGTTACATATAGTCATGGACTTAAATAATTGAGCACATTATGCTTAAAACAATGTTTTC
>CAZCXW010000062.1:0-6857 GCA_964502785.1 uncultured Methanosarcinales archaeon
ACAGTTATGGCGTAAGTTTGATGAAAAGATAGGTTTGCCCCTCCTTGACCTAAGCGAGAGAATATAACTCCAGAAGAATAATATTTTTAAAGTATATATCATTCAAAGCTTTGGGTGGTTTTAATGAATACATTACATACAATTGTTGAGCAAAAGCATCTCCTTAAGCATCCTTTTTATAAACTATGGTTAGATGGAAAATTACCTAAAGAAGCGTTGCAGAAATATACTGGCCAATAGTTCCAGTTGGTGACAAATTTACCGCGTTTTATTAGTACTCTTCACACTAATTGTAAAGATGAAACGACACGCCAACAATTGGTTAAGAATCTCATGGAAGAAGAGTTAGGACATGGAAACGGGAATATCGCGCATACTGAGCTATGGCTAGATTTCGCTGAAGAGTTAGGTGTTTCCCGAAAAGACGTAAAAAATATACCATTATTAGAAGCAACTAAAGATGCTGTAAAAACAATCATGCAAGCTTGTCAACGTTCTTCTGTAGAAGGTGCAGCATCTCTCTATGCCTATGAAAGCCAGGTTCCTGAGATTTCACAAGAGAAAATCAAAGGACTGCAGGAATTTTATAATATTTCTTCTGAGAAAGCATTACGCTTTTTCGTCATTCACAGTGAAGCGGACAAGAAACACCGCGCGGTCTGGGAAGCAATGAGCAAAAAGTACGCTGTAACCGCAGAACTTCAACAAAAAGCAGAGAACGCAGCTCGTGAAACATCAGAAGCATTATGGAAGATGTTTGACGCCATGTATGAAGAATTCGTCCCGCAGGAAGTTAAGATGAGTTGCTAAGGCGCATAGCCAGTTGGAAAACCAAAGAACACTTTCTGCCCAGCTTCTAAGCGGGCAGTATCAACACCAGCGAATTCGACGCTACAGACAATCCCCCTATTAAGCTTGGCGGCATCCTCAAATAATTTCGTTAATTCCGTTCCTTTCCCATAGGAATGGCTGATAGCATTTCCTGTGATTCCACATCCTTCTTGAGTTACGTATTTCTGGAGAACTGCAATAGGTTTATCGGCATTCCTCTGTCCAGAGTCAGTAATTCTAAGATACGTCCCTTGAGGCAAGGCAGATAAGGAGTAAGATCTCTTATCTTCTCTTTCAATAACAATGTTAGCGCCCAATAATTGTGGTGTTGCTTCATAACCTAGTAAAGCGCTTAATTCTTCACAATCTCCTAAAGAAACAGCGAAAATATGGCGATGCTCTCGAACCATGCTTCTTTTTGGAAGAATTTCTTTCTCACGTCCTGTAGATAACCGTACCGACTGATGATGCCTATCACCGATAATTCCACTTGTATCTATTTCCAAATAAGGGACGACTTTGTTAACAGAATACTCTACGAGATGAGATTTACGTGTCATTCCAGAAGGTGAAACAAGGACTTGTGAAATTATACCAACTTCGGGAAGATTAGCTTTTAATAATTCATCTAATTTTGCTTTCTCGCCAGCTATGTAAGCCTCTAAATTATTGTACAAATGCATCAAACTCATTTGGTTAAAGAATACTTAAAAATCTTATGAAAAAAAGAAATCAAACAAAAATATTAAAAACTTCTCTCATATTCATCCCTCTATTCAAAAGAGGAACTATGACAAAATTCATTGCATTCGTATCCGGAAAAGGAGGAGTAGGCAAAACAACGTCCGTTATCAACGTCGGGCAAGCATTAACAAATTTAGGAAAACGTGTTATTTTGCTGGATGGAAATGTTGTTACACCGAACATTGGCATTTACTTAGGATTTATTAACCCCAAGGCCACATTAAACAATTTTCTACGGAAGGAAAAAGACTTAAAAGACATAACGTACACGCATGAAAGCGGTTTGTCATTTATTCCTGCTTCTACGTCCCTTCATGAATTCCAGAAAACGAACATTCAGAAACTACCAGAGATTTTTAAGCATCTCGATAATACCGCAGACTTAGTTTTAGTTGATGCCCCAAGCGGCTTAGGCTACGACGTTGAACAGGTCCTTAAGTTATCTGATGAAGTTCTTGTTGTTGTGAATCCAACGTTGAGTTCTGTCATCGATGGGCTTAAAACCATCCAATTAGCTAAAAATCAGCATACCACCATAGCGGGAATAATCCTAAACATGTCAAATCGCGGACGGAACGAAATGAAACCTGCAGAAATCGAAGCTATTCTCGGACAACAAATTATTGCCAACGTAAAAAATGAACGAAAAATGAGAAAAGCGCTGCACAAACAAAGTCCCGTGAGCTACCTTTATCCTCGTTCTGGAGTTGCCAAGCAGTTTCGCCTCGTCGCCGAACATATCGGCTTAATTCGGAAAGTCGCATGAAATCCCAACACCGCTTTCACTTAACCCAAAAAGGTTGGACGGAAAGAGAATTACAACACGCTGAGAGTGTTCTAGATCGTACTGCACGTCATGATGTCCATTTTTCAAAAATTGTCTTCTGGAGCGCAATCCTTGTGATCGTCTTCGCAAATATTATCGTTTCCATCGCTTTAGTGATGTTCCTCATCGTTCTTGAAAATTGGGTTTTGTACAGCCTTATCATCATCATGGCCCTATTAGTAGGCATTCTCTACAACTTTCTTATCACAAACATCGGCCACTTGGAACAAAAACACCATATTTTAGCAAGTATTTTAATCCCTTCTCTTTCGTTGCTGAACATCATCGGCATGGTTATTCTCGCAAATAAATTTATTACCAGCCTAAAAATCGAAAAAGCCCACGATCCTTTGTTCATCGGCTTTCTCTTTGCCGCAGCTTTTATTGTTCCATATCTCATTAGCAGGATCACGGAACAGCAATATTTAAAAAAAGCAGTTCCTCTTCAGTAAGGGATGGTCACGGTTGATGATCTTATTGGTATTACATTTAATGGTTTCTTTCAAAGAGATCCTAGACTTGCCGCAATATCTCATGACTGGAGAAAAACATTTGGCATACCCGCACGACAATCTACTGCTGATGAACGTCAGGAGTTTTCAGTGAAGTTTCTTATTTATAATCCAGAAAACGGGCTCATTATTGGTTATGGACACGATATTGCGGGAGAATCAGGATTAGTGGGAGAAATAGATAGAGATCAGATTAAATTCTATAAAGCGTATGCCGGCAAACGATCACCCCTTCCCGCAGGAAATGATCGAATCCATTTCATCATCTACGAAGGCAAGATTGACCAAATTAATGGAATCATTTCCTTACAAGGAACATACAAGCCATTAAGCAGACCATTTGAAGAACTATCAATCTACCAGGGGACATGGCAGCTTCAAGCAGAAAGAAAATAAAATTCTCGGCTTCGTAATCTTTATTAACGTATAGACCATTTTTGCATAGATGACACTATTCTCGTCTCTTAAAAAACTCTACATTTGGGTTCTCTCATGGGCAGAATCAAAATATGGAAGTGTGGCTCTATGCCTTCTTGCGTTTATGGAATCTTCTTTCTTCCCGATTCCACCCGATGTGCTGCAAATCGCTCTTTCCGTTTCCAAACCAAAAAAATCATTTTATTATGCTTTCCTTGCCTCTGTTTTCTCTATTCTTGGAGGAATCCTTGGCTATTTTATTGGCCTTTTTCTCTTTGAAAGTATCGGGAAATTTATTATCAACGGTTTAGGATATGAACAACAATTTCAGTTCGTAGGAGAATTATTCAAACAAAATGCTTTCCTAGCCATCCTTGGAGCGGCATTTACGCCAATTCCTTACAAGATATTTACCATTGCTTCCGGCTTTTGGCAGGTAGGATTAGAAATTCTTATTATTGCTTCCGTTATTGGCCGTTCCGCAAGATTCTTTTTTGTCGCAACTCTCATGTACTTCTTCGGACAACGCGTTAAAGAATTCATTGAGAAATATTTCAACCTCTTAAGTTTTCTCATCTTTATTATGATTGTTTTAGGATATGTAGCCGTAAGGTATGTGATGTGAGAGGATACTTTTAAATACTCACTAACCTCAAGAGTTAACATGAAAACTATTGCTCTTATAATTTTATTCTTTCTCATAACTATTTCAAGCTGTAAAAATGAGGACATTCCAAAGATTGACTGCGCCAACCTTCAAAAAGACTTTCAAACATATCTCAAAAAAAGTAGGCTTCCTTTTGATAATCCCGATTCGATATGTTATGATTTTAATTTGGGAACAGATGTGAGTAAAGTTGAACCAAAATGGGCAGTAGCCAAAGTGACGAAGATGGATCCTATTGCGCATAGAGTGGAATTTGAAGGAGAAAAAGATGAAGATATACCCTTTCCATACGACCCCATATACAAAGTAGGTCAATATTACAAAGTGGATATAATCAATAAATGTCGAACCATTTTAATTTGGGTTAGCAGCAGCCTGCCTTCTCCAATAGAAAAAACGATTGTGAAACCGCAAAGAGTAGATTGTAAATAATTATTTTTTGCTTGATTTAGGCGGTGGTGTTTTTAACAATTTTACAAACCCTTTCATCGCATTCACTTCAACATAATCACCATCGTTTAAAATTTTGGTCGCATTTTTCGTGTTTACGATGCATGGTTTTTTTAATTCGCGAGAAATGATCGCCGCATGGCAGGTCACTCCTCCCTCATCTGTAACAATAGCAGCAGCTTTTCGCATGACTGGAACGAAATCTTGCCGCGTCATAGCGGCAACGAGCACCATCCCTTCCTTTACTTTAGAAAGGTCTTTGTTAGTATAAACCAGAGCAACGATACCGCAACCTTTGCCAGGTGAACCAATAATACCTTTGATTGTGAAATCATCTACTTTTTTATCTTGTGGTAATACTTTTTGTGCTTTTTCAAACGCTTTTTTCCCTGAATAAATCTCTACATTATCTCCCCGTTGAATAAGGAGAAAACTTTTTTCCCTCTCTTTGACTAATTCTTGAGGAAATAATTTATCGTGCTGTAAGAAATGAATTATTTCTTCATTTGTAAGAAGAGCCGTTTGACTTATGCTTAATCCAAATCTTCGCCCCGCATCTTCGTAGAAATGACGTAACTGCAAGTTAAGTTTCTGCCGGATCATATCCCGATAATCACGAAGAAAGACATTTTCTTTAAGGAAACGAATCAAAAGTTGCGCATTTTCATCTAGTTTTAAATTTTTTACTGCATTTTTTCTTTCTTCTCTGTTACGACGGAGCTGTTCTTGGATATTTTCAAGCTCTTTTTGAGGATTATTTATTTCATTTAATTCTTGTAAGAAATGTTCTTTACGATAAGGCTCATGATCAAAATCGAAAAGAGGGATGTGTTGATATTTTTCAGTATGTTTCTCGATTTCTTTTAAATCAATTTTTCCATTCTTTGAAAAAAGTAAAGAAAGGTTGAGTAAATCTATCCGTTCTTGAAGAATATCATTAGTTTCATTTGCCTTTGATAATATAAGTAAATAATCTTCAGCTTTTTCTTTGCTTTTTGTGATTTCTTGCAATTTCTTTAAAACAACTACGGTTAATGGTTCAGCAATATTAAAAACAGTCCACATCCTAATATAAAACTGTTCTACTCTTGGAAGAATAAAATGTTGATAGATAGTAAGAAGTTCTTCATTCGATAAAGCGGATAAATTAACAGATAATTTTCTCCTAACTTCCCGTAAAATCCTTTCCAGACTTCTTTGCGCATCTTTATGAAACACTTTAAGAAAATGTTTGTCTTCCAAAAGTCTGTACAATCCTGCAATATACCTTGAATGCTCGACTTCATCAACATAATATTCTGTCTTTTTTCCATCATTAAAAACAAGAGTATTGAGAACCGAAACCCCATACACATTTCGCATAGCCATTCCCCACGCGTAATTCCATGCTTGCGCGACTTGTACTGCTAATCGCCTTGTGATATATTTCTTCCACACCATCTTACTTCCTACAAAATCTATAAACTACTTTTACCAGCTTCTTAAAATGTTTCTCTTCAGAAAATTTATGATCAGCACCTTTGATAATCACCAATTTCTTTGGTTTATGTGCCATTTCATATAATTCAACAGGATCTTTTTCCACAGGAATAGCTTTATCTCTTCCACCATGCACAATAAGAAGCGGTCGTTTGTACTTTTTAATCGCTTTAGGAATATCGAGAGTAAAAAATTCATCGTAAAATCTTTTCTTCAACTTTTTCCCGTCCGCCCACCAGTCTTTCCGTTGAGGATCAGTATTGTGATAAATAATATATCCTTTTTGCCAAAAATCACGTACTTGTTTATCTGTAAAGTCGTAATGAACTGCTTCATCTAACTTAGATACAACACCTAACAGCACTAATTTATCAATCCGCTTATCTAAATGAGCATACAGAGCCGCATCAATGGCGCCCGTGGAATGGCCAATCAAGATTAAACGATGAAAAGGATAATTTTCTTGTAAAAAATCAATGGCTGATTTTATTTCCTTCACTTCCTGGCTCATTAACTTATCTTCAAAATTTCCTTCCGAAGTATCAGAACCAGAAAAATTAAAACGCAGGGTGAAAATTTTTTTCTTTGCCAAGGCTATGGCTAACCGTAACGGAACAGAACCATCGCAATGCCCAGGAAATCCATGAAGGATGATAACCGCAGTTTTATACCTCCTGGGCTCATGAACATAACCATGCAGCCGTTGGCCTTTGTTGTTTTCAAAAGAAACTGATCTGAGTAGAGGCATCTAAAGAAGGATATAAACCTGAGTTTAAAATCTTTGCGGGATATTTAAACTATTACTACATTCCTAATTGTTCTTTCTCAGAACCCTTAATACAGTAATAGACATGCTTAAGTTTCACTTTTTTTGTGACTGGACACCCCCCACAGACACAACCTTTTTCCTCTTTTATGCACTTGCTTTTAC
>CAZCXW010000063.1:0-6768 GCA_964502785.1 uncultured Methanosarcinales archaeon
TGGCATAATAACCCGCCCGCATCTGTGACTATCGCACTCGCCTTTTCCATGAATTGGGTAAATTCTGGACGAGTCATCCCTGTAATCAAAATGTCTCCAAGATCGAAATGGTACTCTTTAAATGGGTCATAAACTATTCTACACACTCCTCTAACTTTGCCACCAAAAGCAATAGTTCCTCTTATTTTATCATCTTCTATAGAAAAAAACTTCTTCTCTAATTCCATCACTTCTGATCCGGTAAATAACTTCATTTCACCATCTTCTACTAGGATGGCACTAGATTTAAAACGCTCACTAAGTTCATGTTCTCTTGGAAGCTTTCCTGTTTTGATATAATTCTCTAAGTCCTGTTGTGTCAAGCAGGTTATAGCTTCTTCATCATAATTTTCCTTGCTTGCTATTTCTCTTGCCAAAGACCTAAAAAACTGTTCTGTTCTGCTATAAACTGCTTCTGAATATTTTCTTGCATCTTTGAATTTAGGTAAGAGTTTTTCTAGTAATTCTTGACTTAGAAAGTCAACAGTTTTCTTCATAAAATTATGATATGCTAGATGTCTTTCAAAAACTGGATAAAATTTTGCATATTGTCCTGTGGTCAAAATACTTCCTTCTAACTCATCCATAATACTCATTAATAAATCAGTATTTTCTTTTAACTTGTTCAGTAATTCAATTGCTTCGGATTCACTTGTTGCTGTTTTATCTGCTAAGAATGTTCCAAATGCTCTAAATTCATCACTCTTAACAAAAAATGAAGCAGTTCCTTTCTTGTGAATAAACAAGACATTATCAAAGCCATATCCTAAAATTCTTTTAAGCGTTTTTAAGTACTGAGGAGCCCAGTAACTACATGAAATAAATGTGTAGGAACCGGCCCACCGATTTATCCATGTCATTTTATCTCCTCTACCTTTCCGGCCGTTGCGTTTAATCTTATAATCATTTCGTCTTTTAATGAGGTTATAGACTCTCCAACACCGACAATGCAAGGTTTTTTGAATTCGCGTGCTACTATGGATGTATGGGATAAAACCCCGCCTTTTTCAGTGATAATCCCGCTGCATTTCACAACTGCTGGTGTCATCCATGTTGCAACAGTGTGGGCAACAAGGATATTGCCTTCTTTGAATGAGGCTAAATCTTCTTTTGTTCTTATAATTTGTATTGTCCCTAGTACTTTGCCTTCGAATGCACATTGTCCTTTAATATCGGTGGTTACAACATCTTTGTTGGCGATAGCAATTTTTGCATCTTGGCCGCTTATGATTATTGTGTTACCACCTAATCTTACCAATGTAAAGTCATTGCTTCTTCTTTCGATTTCTTCCAGGGATACATACTGACCAGTATCCAAAAATGTTTCAATCTCCCAACACGCGATTTTGTTAAGGTCTTCAAAATTGACATTCATCTCTTTAGCGATCCTTTTATACATGGGGCGCATAACAAAGAACCCTTTACACATCAATTCTCTTCTATAAGTCCTGATCCAAGCGTTTTCTTTCAGTATCTGGACTAATTGATCAGTGTCCCTATCCAACTCTACTGAATGAACGGCTTCTGCGGTGAAAGGCATATCCTGCATTTTTTGTATACTTTTGACTAGTTCATCTCTAGAGAGAGGAGCATCTGTAGGTCTGTAAACAGATAACCAGGCAAATTTTTTTATGTGTTTATCAACAGCAGTTTGGAATTCTTTTGTCTGTGCTAATCTGGCTAATTCAATTCTTGATCGGTATTCTCTAGTTGTTGCTGAAATCTTATTTGGGGATACGAGCTGCAAACAGATTTTTTCAGCATTTTCGCAAGCTAGGCGAGCTATCAATTTTTTAGTCATTACTTCTTCGACAACCATAGACATGATAAACGAGTAGGGTATCAGATTGTAGTTATTATTGAGGTATTCTTTGTAGATTTTTTTTAGTTCATCTTTTGAGATATGCTCAAAATCTATTCCTTTATTTTTTTCCAAAAATGTGTTATAAGATTCTGCAATTTTCATAAACTTCTTGGTTATATTCTTCGTATTTTTTGCTAAAGACTTCCAGTTTAGAACGGTCTCTCTTGCTTTGTTCAATTCTTCTAAATCAAAAAACAGTTTGCCATTGCTTAATGCTAAATGATTAGCAACCTCAATATCGATGCTATTGTTTCTGAAATATTGCCTTCCATGACCTATCATGTAGATAGATTGGATAGCAATGTCAATATCTCGTTCCTTTGACTTTATCCAGTTGATGGTATTTATTGGCATGGTTGCCTCTCGAATGTTCTTCCCCTATAAGTTACTCTCTTTGTCAGGCCTAATGTGATTGACATGGATTCACTTTCACCGATTACTGTGCCACCAGTTGTTTCTTTGAATGATTCGTAATCCACATTCTCGCTTCTAAATGATGTAACTACTGAATCCAAATCCCATTGATGACCTATCCCGTGGATAATGAGTTGATTATGGGGTAGCAGTTTTCTTGCAAACTGATAAACCCGAGTTATACCCTCTAAATACTGTCGAGCAACATCTTTTGGTTTTGGGCCTTCTACTGTCCGGTCTTCCAAATCTAGTTTTCCTTGATTTTTAATCCAGTCATGAACGGCTTCGGCATGACTTCCCCCATGTTTATCGACTAATCTTTCAAAATATTCTGTCTTTTTTCCTTCTTTGGTCCATCGGCCAAGATATGAATAAGACAACTCTTTAATTTGTAATGGAAAAGCGATTACATATTTTTTTGTTGGATCATTAAACCGTTCGCGAATCTTTTGAACCGTCTTGGTTACACTACCAGTACCCCTGTAGATAGATCTTACATCGCCACTAGTAAGCACAACTAGATCGTCCCTCTGGTCAGCAATACGCTTAAGTTCTTCAGCGTATACTTCACCAGTGTCACCAGTTCTGGCTTGATCGGATTTTGCCAAGATACAATACACCATTCCAGGTTGCGCTTGTTCAATTGTGGATAAGATTTGTTCGCGAGCAGTTTTCTTTGCTTGTTCAACACCGTTCAATGTTAGATTTGGATGCTGTTCTGAAACCTGGCTGCCAGCACCATCTTTAGTGTGTCTTGCTGAATTTGCATGTCTTGATAGACAAATCTTTATCGTCATTTTCTTTTACCTCCTTCCAAGTTCAAAGATTATGAAATCTTGAATCTTGTTTCCTTTTAATTTGTATTGAGGAGTAAAGTGCTTGCCAATAACATTTAATCCAGCATCTCTGAACACTTGTTCGTACCAGTTTATAGATCTGTGTTCTTCAACAATACGATATCCTCCTTCCTTCTTGGTTTTCCAGTAACGATGGTTTTCATCGTATCCCTGTTCTGAATGGTCTCTCAAGTCTAATCGAGATTCAGGAACATTGAAGATTAATGGGTTACAAAAACCGATATAAGCTCTTCCTTCCTGTTGTAAAACATCTCTTATATTACGAGAGATTCTTGCGACTTCATTTTCATTAACAATACAAAGTACTAAATTGCATATTACTCCTTCAAAATAATCTTTAGGTATTGCATCAGCACTTGCATAAACTCTTTCGTGTCCTATTTTCTCTCCACAAAGTTTTCTCATCTGTTCTGAGATATCATAAGTTCTTATGTCTGCTCCACCTCTTTGCAAAGCTGAGGCTAAGATTCCAGGACCACAACCATAATCAAGTAATTTTTTATCTGTAACATCTCCAAGTAAATCTAACAAAGTACTATCATACGAAGCTAACTTTAGATTTTCAGCTTCTAGTTCTTTGGCAACTCTTGCCCATTCCGATTGTTCTGAAATTGATTTTGACATTTTTTACCTTCCTCCAATTTTGTTCAGATTGGATAACTTTAATTTGTTATGTAACAGTAACAACATAGCAATTATAAAAATGTTCATTCTCCATTTTTGGAGGATAATAGAAAACTTTAAAAAGAACCATACTACTCTCTGATTATGGACACCAAAATCCTCGAAGATATAGGGCTTTCCAATGCCGAAATAAAAATCTATCTCGCCCTCTTGGAATTAGGAACCTCTACCGCAGGTCCAATTCTAGAAAAATCAGGATTACAAAACTCTGTCGTCCACATGACGTTAAACAAACTCATCGAGAGAGGTTTTGTAACCTTTGTCAAAGAGGGGAAAAGAAACCACTATCAAGCAGCTGATCCAAAACATATCATTGATTTTATCAATGAGAAGAAAGAACGCTTCCAAGAGATTTTGCCAGAGTTATTCCTAAAACAAAAGCAAGCTAAAGAAAAACCGGAGATTATTACATTTAGAGGCATAAACGGAATAAAAGAACTATTAATGGAATTATTAGAAGCTGGCGGAAAAGAACATCATACTTTTGGCTCAACTGCAAAATCTCTTATGCTTGGCGATGCCTGGTGGGTTAACTATCACAAAAAGAGAGCAGAACGAGGAATTAAAGCGAAATTACTTTTTAATGAATCTCTCGCCTATTGGAAAGCTGAAGTAAAATATCCAAAATCGGAAGTGAAGTACACCAAAGCAGGATTTGAACCATTAACAGAAACAATCATCAGAAATGATAAAATAGGGATTATTGTCTGGACAGATAAACCGCTGGGAGTAATCATTCATCAAAAAGAAGCGGCAGAATCCTATAACAAATTCTTTCAATTAATGTGGAAAACAGCGGCTTCAGATAATTGCCTAAATTAAGACAAAACTCCACGATACAATTTTATAATCTTCAACTATCTCTAAGCTATGCCGGCAGGAATCAACGAAAGCAATGTTTTCATTCTGAATTTTTACATTTACAAGTTCCTCAAACATTTCGCTTTTGTCTATGCTGTATATCTCATCTTGTTTAAGTCCAGAGGATTATCCGTATTTGAGATATCTTTATTGTTAGGATTATGGAGTGCCTGTGTCGTTTTTTTTGAAGTTCCTACCGGAGCCCTGGCTGACAAATGGAACCGTAAATACATGATGATCATCGGCCTGTTCCTCAAAAGCGCCGGCTTCGCGATTTGGCTTTTTGCTGACAATTTCTTTCTCTTTGCTTTAGGATTTTTCTTCTGGGGTTTGCAGGAAACTTTTTGCTCTGGGACTGAAGAAGCCTTGCTCTATGATACTCTTAAAAAGTTTAAACGGTCTAATGAATATCCTAAAATCGCCGGACAGGGATACTTTTATGCGAAAATATCAGCAGGAAGCTCGATATTTCTCGGCGGTTTTATCGCAGCGTATGATTTCTCGCTGACGATTTTTCTCTCTTCTTTGTTCATGCTTTTTGCGATAATCCCGATATTATCTTTCAAAGAAGTGGCGAGAGGAAAGTCTTCCACAGAAGAAAAAAAATATTTTAATCTTATAAAAAATGCTTTCCGCCAGTCTGCAAAGAACAAACGACTGCTTCGATTGATAATATATTCTTTAATTGTTTTAGCCATCAGTGGCACCCTTGACGAGTATCAACAATTGTATTTTGACTGGATAAAAATTCCTCTCCCTTTTTTCGGAATCGTGATTGTAAGTATCATGTTTCTGCAGGCTTTTGGGAATAAAATTGCCCATCGCTTCCATGCAAAGTTTCAGGACGAAAAAAATATTTATTATCTTTCCCTTTTAGCAGGCATTTGCCTGCTGCTGGCAATCTCTTGGAATGCCCTTTTCTCATTGTTTTTTTTCATCCTGCTCTTCTTCTGGACTGGGATCAGCGAAATCCTTATTGAAGATCGGATTCAGCAGCAGATAAAAACAGAACAACGGGCGACGATGATTTCCATAAATTCCCTCCTTCTGAACAGTTCTGCGATTGTGCTCACAACATTGTTTGGAATAACGTCCATTTTTAAAGATTTGAGAGGCGGATTCCTCGCCTTTGCTTTGATTATGATATTCTATTCTCTTCAAGCCATTGTAGCGAGAAGATAACAAAAGCCTGCCATTCAGTTTTTTTTGAGAATGGAGTCTACACTCTAAACCAATTTTTGTGTAAAGAAAAAGGAAAAAAAGAAGAGAACCTAATTTTGTTCTTCTTCATTATTGTCGTCATTATCGGAATCGTCATCGTCGCCGAAATCATCATCTGCGCTTTGTTCCGCATTTGATTCTTCAGTTTCAGGAGAATCGCTTTCCGCTTTTTCTTGAGCTGGTTCAGACGATCTTTCAGCTTGTGGGATATCCGTGCGTTCACTGCCTTTTTGCAAAAGCTGAACGTTTTCTGCTTTCAAACCACGGTCTCCTTCAACAGCATCAAATGACACTTTATCATTATCACGCAGGAAAACTCCTCGCGGGACTGCTGTAAAGTGGACAAAGTAGTCTTGTCCGTCTCCTCCGCTTATAAAACCAAATCCTTTTTTTCGGTTAAAAAACTTTACCGTTCCTTCAGTTCTTTGACTCATTTTCTTATTCCTCCTATCAACTACTTACATAGTAGCTATTTTTATTTGCATTTATGTGCTATTTTATAAATATTTGCGTTAGTTTGGTGTTGATTTCTTAGATCTAGTCTCAGCCAAAAATTAAGACAAAACTCGTAGTTTCATTTAAAAAACAAAAAAGACCACATAACTTTTATAAGCCTTCTTGCTGTTACTAAGAATCAGTGAGATTGAATCTTAGAGAGTGAACAACGCGATGAACTGGTGAACACCCGATGATCCTTCGGGAAGTGATTAACGGTAGTAACTTGTGAGCGTTCACAGATCTTTAACATGAAACTATTCATTATCCATGGTTTTGGCGGAAATCCGCAGGAGAATTGGTTTCCCTGGCTAAAGAAAGAATTAGAGAAAG
>CAZCXW010000064.1:0-6535 GCA_964502785.1 uncultured Methanosarcinales archaeon
GAGGAGGAAGAAGAATCATTGCCTCTGCCAGAAAAAGAAGAGCCGAAAGTTATTGTGATTCCGCTGGATTTCACGCCGCGCTCAAAAACAACAGCAATAGAACAGAAAGAGGGAATAATCAACCCAGTGATTTGGATTATGGCCAGTATCGCGGCCATTATCGTGCTTATTCTGATACTGATAATCGTATTCATAGAAAAAGTAAGAAGAAAATAATTTAATTCAAAACGTCTTCGATCGGCTTTTTGCCTTTTAGGTTCTTTGCTACTTCCTTAGCCTGAGCGACCAAATCCACTCCTAACTCTTTTAATTCTTTGATGTGCATCTGCATGAGCTGTTCTACAATCTGGAGAATACGCAGCAATTCTTCCCGCTCTTTGGTCAATGTGGCCAGCGAACCTTTGTGAAAACCAATCTTTTCTTCCTTTGGCTGTTCTTTATTTTCTTCATCATTTTTCTTTTGTGCCATATTTCTGCTGAATGCGGTTTCTCCTTATTAAGGTTTTGGTGAGACGGGCAGAGAGGGAAACCTTTAAAATCAAAAAAGGTATTCTAAGGAAAATGAGCATCTTTGATAAATTATTGTTTTGGAGAAAGGAGGATGATTTTGACTTTGAGCACCTAGCCGACAAAGAGCTTTCGCCGCAAGGAACTCTGCAGGATGATTTAGGGCTCGATGAAAAATCAGCTTTTCCTGAAGAAATGCCCTTTGAAAGCAAGCCAGCTTCCAGAAATTCGTTGGAAAATGCGCGATTTGCGCAACCATTGCCAAAAACTTCATTTCCCAGCCGTCCGCTGCCGCAAGCTGCAGCACCTCTAGGATCGAGAGATATGGAACTTATCAGCAGTAAGCTAGATACAATTAAAGCGATGCTCAATTCCCTTGAACAGCGCATCGCCCAAATCGAAAAAGCAGTGGGAGTAGAACAAAAACAACGCCTTTGGTAATGATGGAGAGGAATCAACGTTTTTTTGGAAGCATCGTTTTAATTGTTCTTTTCTGCGATCAGCTGTCAAAATATGCAGTGGTACGCTTTTTACCTGAATGGAACTTCGTTTTTTTCAGAATTCATCTTGTCAAAAATACAGGGGCGGGATTCGGCATTCTGCAAGGACAGACTTTTTTGTTAGCCTTTATTTCAATTCTGGCGATGATACTGATTCTTATGAATTATAAAAAAATAGAACAGGAAAAAGCGCCGCAGGTTCTCTGGGCGCTTTTCTTGGGCGGAGTTATCGGCAACTTAGGAGACCGTTTATTCCGGAAATTTGTGATTGATTTTATTGACCTTTCTTTCTGGCCGGCATTTAATATTGCCGATGCAGCATTGACAATCTCAGCGGTTGGATTAGTCTTGTATTATTGGAAGAATAGAGAGTAATTACAATTACAAAGAATTCCTACACGAATTGTGCAAGGAAGATATGATATGGTTTGTCCAATTGGAACGGCATGGGAAGTAAAGCGAGCATTAAATTTACCTGATGATGAATTTAGGGTTGTTACATCCGGTCATTCAGCTCTTGAACCGGCAATAAGAAGCGAGTTGATACAAGCAACTCAAGATTTTAAGAAATATTTATGATTATTCTTTAAAATAAAACTTAATTCACACAACTATGCCCTTTGTACCCTTTCTCCCAAGCATCTTCTTTGGAATTGAACCAAACCTGGCGCGTTTGACGAATTTTTTTCGCCCAGTCGCATTTCGGTTCATGGTAGACGTTGCTTTGTTTGCTGGCGACGTATTTACCAGGCGAATGTTTAGAAATAACCTTGCTGGACGTAACTTTACTTGATGTGGCAGGCGAGGTCGCGGCGGCAACGGTCTTTGCTGCATCACGGGACTCTTTTTCAGAATCAAAGATGACACTATGGGGCTCTTCAATCTTTTCTTTTTTCTGCGCTTGAGGGAAAGGCAATGCCACAAAAAAACCAATTAAAGCCAACAGCACAAGGACAACATAAAATTGTTTATAAAAGAGCCAGACTAAAATGAGATTGATAAGATACAAAGAGAAGAGGCTGAGAAAATAATATTGTCCCGCATTTTTCTTGTAGGTGATAAAACCGAGCAGCGCTAAGATAAATAAGACAAAAAAGCCAGCCAATTCCAAATACAAAAATGTGCCTGTTGCGGTGATGAAGAGTTGGATGTGCCCAAAGAGTAAGATGAAAAGCACAATGGCAAAATAGATTAAGCGGAGATTATTTTTAGTTTCTGCGTTTCCCATGAATTCATATGAAAGAAGAGCTTATTTAAGTTTTTCTATTTTTGAGTAGTTATTCTGGCAGTAGAATATTACAAATACCAAACTATAATATATGCTTTAACAGCATCTTTAAAACGAAAGCCAGGCTTAATCTTGTAGAGAAAAGTTTCGCTATCGATTTTTTCAAAGAAAGTAGGATCATAAATGATAACGATGGAAGGGTTATATTTTCCTGCAAATTCCCAAGCTTTGTATTCGCCAACCCACGCATACATGACTTCCTCTGGTTTTAGCCCTAATTTCTGTAACCGAGCTCTTTCCGTTGTCGAGATGTTAGAATCCTGTTTTGTATTGCCATATTTGAGGTAGAGTTTGTATTCTTTAGGATTAATTCCACGATATAATAAACCGATACTCAAATAATCTGATTTTAATGTGGAGATTTTCTGGTAATTATCTAGAAATTGTGAGTTTAGTGCACCTTCCTTAATCATTCGACCATAAAATTCATAAAAATGTTCGTTCACACCTGACTGGGGATTATACTGATGTTGGTGATGGAAATCAAGCAAAAATGAAAACCCATTTGATCGAACGCCTTCTGTTAGTTCCTTATTCCGTATCACAAATTTATATTTCTTAGGTCCAAACCACAACATACACAAATTGATACAAAAAAGTATTTAATTCTTCCTAGAATTCATTCTCGATATTCTTCAAATAGCCTTTCTTTCGGAGGAAGTCTACTTCCGCTTTTCCGCGGTATTTATACACCACGTCTCCTTTATTTTCCCCGCCCAATTCCCAAGGTTCGACAATGACAACATCCATTTCACGCACCCAGAGGGCACGGCGCAAGCGTCCGGGAATGCGGCAGATGCGTTCTTTCCCATCCAAGCAGAGGACTCTCATACGGCTTCCGCCTAAACGTTGCTGTACAATTCCAAGAAGTTCTTTTCCTTGCGGGATGCGGATGCGAATGACTTGCGATTGTTCATCAAATTCTTCTTTAGGCATGGAAACAAAAGTAAAGGTTTCTTTATAAAACTTTGGCACTCTTTCTTGAGGAGATCCAAAATATCTTTCGCTCAGTATATAGTAAGCACTGCGGAAAAGAATATAAAGCAAACCTTTCTGCCGTTAAGAAAAAGGGAGGGTAGTTTGTTCTATGGTCAAGCGTCTGGAATCGCCATCGTCAATCAATACATTTAAGCAGTGCAAGCGGAAGTATTATTATCAATATATAGAAAAACTGCCGACAATATCAAATATCCATCAAGTGCGTGGAAATATTGCCCATAGCACTCTGGAACATTTTTTTGATATTGATGTTTCTTCTTTTACTCCCGAAGATTATGAGATAAAACTAAAAGCAGTTGCGCAAAAACTGCTCTTTCAAAAATGGCAGGCGTACGCCATGCAGCTCAAAGAATTGCAGCTGCATAAAGACCAAGAAAGGTTTTATTTTGAAGAAACGATGCTCATGATCATGAATTGGGTAACTCAATTTAATGAAGACCTTAAAAAATACATGAATGAAAAAAAATGGTCTTTGCAGGAGGCTTTTCATCAATTAACGCCGATTCGGGAGTCGGAATATACCTCTGATCATTACTATGTCCACGGTTTTATTGACGCTATCCAGCATCTGGAAGATGACGTGCAGATCATTGATTACAAGACAAATGCAAATTTTGAGGTTAAAGAGAGCATCAAACTGCAGCTGGCAATTTATTCATTGCTTTATTTTGAAAAACATGGGAAAGCACCTTCCAAAGCGGGAATCTTTTTTTTACGGCACAAACTAAAATTTATCCCTGTTGATGAAGAATTGATGGAACTGGCAAAACGAGAGATTGAATTAACCCATAATCATAATGAAAAAAGCAATACAATCATGGATTATCCACAAACAATAACCCCTTTATGCAAATGGTCTTCTGGCCAATGCGATTTTTATGAGACCTGTAAACCACATGAAGAAGCTACGAAAAGAGTTTAGAGAGAATGTCAAAGAAAACAGACCACTGGTGGAAAAAGCAGATTATAGTTGATTTTGGTAAATGGTTGAAACTAACCGGTAATTGCGATATGCAAGCTTTGTTGAATAATTTCTTGATAAATGCTGACATTCTTTAAGACGAAGGTTTCCACAAGCGCGCCAAGGACGAGAAAGATAAGGGCGCCCAAAAGGAGATAGAGATTAAACCCGAAGACGCCTAAGAAACGTTCTGACGCAAATTCTTCAAGGAGCACGTCTTTCGAAATGACAGAACCGGCAATGGCCGAAAGAAAATAAGAGATGCCTTCCAAAATCATGTGCGGAAAGACAATTAACATTATCAAGGCAAAAACTAAAAAGGCATTTTGTCCGGAGAAAAGAGCAGCATTCTTCGCTGTAAGCCCAAAAATTGTTCCCCAGACAGATCCATTCCAGGTGATGAGAAAAATAGCGCCGTCTCCCGTCAGAAGAGCCATAATGAAACAGGCCAGCAAAACTAAAAAATTATTGCTTAACAAGCCCAGAAATAAACCCTCTGAAAAGAAAGCATTTCCAGCAAATCCCTGACCGAAACGAATCTCCAGCTGCTCACGGAATAAGGTGTTGGCATGCAATTGAGGAAGGAGAATCGCCCCTATCGAATAGACCAAAAGGATGCCTAAAAAGAGAGAAATATAAACCCTGATGATATCGATATCATCCCTCCATAAGGCGCGGAGATTGACGCCTTGTTCAACACGCTCGCGGCGCTCTTCGATGGAAAATATTTTGTATAATTCCGGGAGCAGGAGCATCGCTGTTAAGGCAATGGCGACAAGCGCCGGATCTCCAGGGAAAAGGATGGAAGCGATTAAAATTCCGACAATGGAATTAACTATACCTAGAAAGAAAGCATAACGTCCTTTCGTTTCCAGCCAATCTTCTGGAAAGAGATGTTCTAAAACCATGTAAACCTCTTTTTATTTAGAAATACATTCATAATTTATATACTTTCCGAGTTGTTGATTGGCGGCATACTGCGTTTCGTATGCCGCTCATGCATCGCTTTGATATGGTGCAGCCATATTGTCAAAAAAACAGATAAATCGAGTTTTTTAGGTTCTAAAATGCGGCAGAGTGAGAGGTTCCCAACGGATAAGATGAAAGTATTTGCGATATTCTTTTTGGGATGAATAATAATGCACTCGAGGTTCATCGCCTTCATTAACACTAAAAGGAATTTTTCCGGCAAGATAATCTAATTTCTCCGAAAAATCGTGAACTTTGAATGGGATTTTATGATTGATCAGAGCCTGAAGAACTCGCACATATTCCCGTACATCTCGTGGAAATTCACCCAACACAGGCTGGAAGAAAGGCGTATCCTTCGTGGGAGGATAGAGATGCATTTTGTTGAAGATTATTTCAAACGGATGTCCGCCTTTGTTGGTATCATCATGATGCCATTCTTGAAATTCTCTCCCGCTTTGCCGCGGCAAGGAAAGCATCCCCATGTGACGGCCATCTGCCCAACGTTGATACATCTGGCGGGGAGTCATCCCTTCTGTTTCTTTCCCATAGATAGTTTGGTAACAAATAGCGGCGGTTTCAAGATAGTTCTGCAATGAAATTTCTGCAGAAGGCGCGATTCGATGGAAATGGTTTTCATAATCACTTTTTAATTTATGTTCTTCCTGTTCTGATAAACGATCTTCTAAAACAGAGTAACCTTCAATTTTTCCAGCGCGGAGAGAGTAAGGAACATGGAGGGCTTCTTTTCCTTTCCGTTTAATTTCATGGAGCAATTTGACGGTGTCTTCAATTAATGTAAAATAATAAGGGTTAATTTCTTCATTTCCTGGAAGAACCGAGAAAGAACGACCCCAAGAAAAATTAACGAAAAATGTTCTTTGATAACGATAAATCGAGAATGGTACGGTTATTCTCCGACCATATTCTCGCAAGGGCAGGTAGAGGCTATCCCACCATTCTTCGAGAGTAGAATCTTCCCTAAGTAATAATTTTTCAGTTAATTCTTGAATTTTCTGATAAAAACGATGATTTTCTACTTTTTTACAGGAAAGACTCGAATCCAAAATGGAGAAATCTAAATCTTCGGAAGATAAAGTTGGTTTAAATGAAACATGGCCCATAATCCATGGAAAAAGAAAATGAGAATAAAAAATTATCGTTTAAGTTGTTCCATTAAGTCAAAGAAAACATACCACCGCTGGTCAATAGACCAGCGGAAGAATGAAGGTTGAAGAGCGCCGTTTAAATTCTTAACAGTATCTCCGAAAGCTAAGTACCTTTTTTGAGTAGTGAGAAAAGCCTTAAAAC
>CAZCXW010000065.1:0-6476 GCA_964502785.1 uncultured Methanosarcinales archaeon
GAACATGTTTCCTAGGAAAAAGTCTATTCTTTAAACTTAACATCGGAGATACTGTTCCAAACAACAATCTTTATAAATAAAATCTTAAAGTATTGTCATAAATAGCTGAGACGCCTCAAGTGAGGATGAGCTGATAAGTTCTTTAGTCTCGGGATGGTAAAAAAAATGGTTGAATTTAAAGTTGTCATTGGAACAAAATCAGGAAAAACGTATCAAAAAGAAATTAAAAGTCCGGAAGCGGATAATTTATTGAAAAAACATCTGGGAGAAACAATTTCTGGCGACTTATTAGGGTTTGCAGGGTATGAATTTGAAATTACCGGTGGTTCTGATAAAGCTGGATTCCCGATGAGAAAAGGAATCCAATTGCCTCGAAAGAAAGTTCTGATCGGAACAGGTGTTGGATTTATCGGCAAGAAGCGGCGTTTGCGGAAGAAAACCAAACGCAGAAAGCAAGCAGGATTACTGCGAAGGAGAACTGTTTCCGGTGAAATGATTACCAAAATTATTCATCAAGTGAATATGAAAGCGTTGAAAGAAGGACCGCAGCCTTTAGTTGCGGATAGCAAGCCTGAAGCGTAAAGTTTTTCTTTCTATTTCCTTTATATACTAAACTGCGCTAGAATTCGAACATCATTTGGCGCATTTTATATATAAAAATCATGAATATGTTTGATTTCTAATGATTTTTAGTATATCTCTGTTGGCTTCTCTTTTCCTCCAAAAATAATATAAACTATCTTCTTATTCTCTCTCCTATCAAAAGAGCGATCGGATGAAAAAAGGAAGGTTTCAGGAAAAAGTAATGATAGGAATAGCTGTCCTTATTCTTCTTGCTGCTTTTTTTCTTTCGTATTTCGTTCCGCATGGTTCTTTCGTTGGTAAGGCTGTAGGTGTTACGCATACCATCTCAATCCAAAATTTTGCGTTTACTCCATTGGTTATAACCGTGCAAACTGGTGACACGATTACCTGGGTCAACAATGATCAAGCACTTCATACGGTTGTTTCTTCTGATACTGGTCCGTTAGATTCTGGTGATCTTAGTAATGGCCAAAGTTATAGTTATACTTTTACAACGGCAGGCACATATGATTACATTTGTTCCATTCATCCTTTTATGCTTCATGGACAGATTGTTGTTGTGCAAGGGCTGGCAGTTACACCGCCAGTAGTTATTCCTCCTCCCACGGTATCTCCATCACTTCCAACAAATTCCGTGGTTATCCAAAATATGGCATTTACTCCTTCAATAATAAACGTGCAGCTTAACGACACTGTTACGTGGATTAATAATGATCCAGCAATTCATAGAATTGTTGCTTCTGGTTTAAGTTCCTTAGATTCTGGTGATCTTAGTAATGCTCAAAGTTATAGTTATACGTTTACGACGGTCGGAACTTATGATTATAGTTGCTCTATTCATCCATCCATGACGGGTCAAGTGATAGTTGCTACTCCCTCTAATGTAAATCCTCCAACATCACCAGTAGTTGTAAATCCTCCTCAGCCAATAGTTAATGTCGCATTTCTCAATATTACTCTCACCACTCCTGTTGATACAAGCGTTCTTCAGAATGAAACATTATCATTCAACTATTCCTACGGCGGGAAAATTCCTGCCCATTGTCTGTTGTATACTAATAGCAGCGGGGCATGGTTGTCAAATGTCACATCTACGCTGTTTGTGAATGGCAGTTACTCATATATGGCGAATTTTGCGAATGGCAGTTATCTTTGGAACGTTTATTGCAGCAGCGGTTCAGGTACTACGTTTGTTGAAGCATGGGGGACAAACAGAACTTTTATGATAGCTCCACAATCCTCTCCAACTGGTGTAGACGCCTCTCCAAATCCGATAATTGTAAATCTTCTTCGGCCAACTGATCATACCTCCTTACAAAATGAAACCGTCGCATTTGAATTTTCTTTCTCTGGCTCTCCGCAAGGAAATTGTAATCTTTATAGTACATTTAACAATGGAAGCTGGGAATCGAATATCACTTTCCCTACAGTCGTAAATGGTACGCATAATACTACTTTACAAGTACCTAATGGCCGTTATTCTTGGAACGTTAATTGTATTGATACAATAAATTCATCGAATAGTAATTGGGCAGATCAGAATTTTAGTTTCAGCGTTTCTGTTCTTCCTGCAAATGTCACAATAAATAATACTAATAATACTAGTGTGGTCTCTTGTACTGAATCCTGGAGTTGTACTGGTTGGTCATCATGCGGCTTCGGGAGGCAAACGAGAACTTGTACTGATTTGAATAGTTGTGGAACTATCATAGAACGACCTCCACAAACACAGATTTGTGTCCAAACTTCCGGCAATGTTCCTCCTTCTGCGGAGTCCCGCCAGCAAGAAATACAAACTTTACCAAGTACTGCGACGCAACAAGAGGAAACTCCACAAGTTCAGCAGCCTTCAATTTCTCAAGAAAAAAGTTCCATTTGGGGTTTAATTGCGGGAATTATCGTAGTTCTTTTGACAATAACTGGTTTACTATTTTACTTTTTTTACAGGAGCAAACGTCAAAGTCTTGTTCACGAGAGTTTCTCCTCTCCGGCGCAAAATACTTTGAGACAATACATCGCGAAAGATCGCGCTCGAGGTGTTGACGACAATGCTATTCGTCAAAGTCTACTGCAGGCAGGATGGAATCAAAGGGATGTGGAAGAAGCGATGAGGAAGTAACCTTTTTATACTTTCATTATTTACTCCTAAATATGGGTTTTAGTGATCAGATGGAAGATTTTAATGAAAAGATAAGTTACTTCTTTACATTCATCGGCGGGCGGCTTTCAAATTTTAGTAATCTTAGTAAAGGAGAACAAATTTCCTATCCTGCCATCGGATTGGGTTTCTTATTGATTATAGTCGGAGTAATACTCCTTATTATCTAAGAAAAGGTATGTATAAATGCAAAAGATGTTGTTATTCGGTTTCATTGTTTTTGTCGTTTTTTCAGTAATTTCTACTATGGATTATAGCGGGGGATCAATGACAGGCAATTTTGTAGCCGTTACCGATACACTTGCTCCTCGAGAGCCGTTTCTGACTTACGTTCCTTGTCCGCAAGTGTTTAGCAATCAAGCCTGTGTCTGGAATCCAGGAGCAATCATGCGTTTCCGTCCTTTGTTTCAAGTATGGATGGTTCCGGGGAATCATCTCCTTGGAGCAAGAATGTCTTTTGGAAAACCTGAATGTGTATACCAGAAGAAGGATGGAGCAAATATTTATCGCCTGCAAGGAGAGTTGCTTCAAGCGGGAACTTGTGTTGCTGCAGAGCAAGGATTTTTGTGTCGATAATACGCTTTGCCACGAATGGATTCCAGTAGTCACATTCTACTTCCACAATTCTTTTAAAAAAGATGTTGATTTCGCACGATAGGGTGAGGGTGTTGTAAACGGCTGTGGTTAGGTCGTTTCTTGAATTTTTTTTGATTTTGATTTCTTAACTGGGTCCATACCCCATTGCTCTGCAACGAAGATTAATCAGTAGCCCAGTTAAGATTAAAATACCCTAGAGCTCTGCTCCGATTGGGATTTTTTATTTTTGGAAACTCAGAATCTATTGTTCTTTTTAAGTAGTAAATTTTTCATAACATTTATAAAGTATACTTTTAATTAAGTGTAATATGGATAACATGGTTACTATTGAGTTGGGCGGAGGCACTCGACAGTCTATACCTAAAGAGCATTATGAACGGCAAGTAACAGCAGCCTCAGAATTATTGAGTTCGGATTACATAGGATATTTGAATATACGGGAATTGTATGAATTACATGGGTTAGTGAATAAAACAGCAGTTATACAGTTTACTAATGTTGAAAAAGCAAAACAGCGTATTGATAGACTTAGAGCTGCTGATATTCCTTCACCGTATATTGTCGAAGATGAAGTAGTAGAAGGAAGCTTATTTCCTTTCGAAGATTTTGTCATTCAGTTTCCAACAGGTCGTCTTTTTGAGCGTTGGCGGGGTATGTTTGCTAATTCTAGGGGTCGTAAGGTCTATCCTCGAATTTATCCAAGTTCTTTGGAAGATATTATAGATTTTCGTACCAAAGCTTATGATGGGGAAGTTCTCAGTACAGAAGTAATTCGTGATGCGCTAGGCTACCTTCAGACAAAGTTAGAACAATACTTTTCTCCTGATGAAGTCGCTCAGATCCATGAATTTAGCTTATTAGAATTGAAGGCTGTCGGAGTACGGCTTCAAGGAGTTACGCCTGGAGAACGCGCTTTTTCAGAATTTCTCGAAGGTGATCCACTTTCCTTTGTCTCGCGATATTGCTGGCATGTAGACTACGAACCAGCTACGAGATGTAGAATAGCGCTGGATTATAAACAGAGATTAATTCGTGACCGCCGTTCTCTTGGCTCTGAAAAAAAGCCAAAAACAAGAAAGAGAATGCGAAACCTCTTTCCTGACATTTTAGATGAAGACCATCATCTATTGGTAGAGCAAAATCGCAGTTTCATGGAACAGTGTAAAGCTCAAGAAGATTATCGCGGAATGCCGCAAATTGTTCTTATTGATTCAGCGTATGATTCGGGAAGATATGTTGCAGAAATTAAAGATCATTTAGATCGTGCCTGCGATAAACTCATACGAAGTAGTCCTCGAGGAATTTTTGGAAATATAAACTCTTTAAACCTGGCTTTGCATATACCCCCTGGTCTCCAATATCTTCCAGACTTTCATGATGTGATTACCCGAAAGCGTTTAGAAGCAGCGCGAGGAATGAATGATGCTGAGTTTTCTGAGCATTTTGTAGAACTACAACCACAAAAAACAGCAGCTCTTGGACACCGTAACTATGCGGAACGTACTTCGCTTGATTTACGTTTTATAGAATATATTAAAGAGAGATCTGCTAGGTTATGTTCTCAGTAAGTTATTTTAATATTTGCTTCTCTCCAGAATAAAGGCCCATCTTAATCATCTGCTCGTATTGCTTCTCCCCCAGGGTAAGACAACTTAACTCGAAGCCGTTGTGTTTCAACTGGGAACAGATTTCATCAATTTTAGAAGTATCAATCGTTTCTCCAATCACTAAAAGGTTAGCTTTTCCTTTATTCTTTCCACCGTACTGGATAATATGTTTAATGCCAATTATTCCTTCTGTGGCTTTCACAAACTCTGTAATGCCATCAATTTCTTCATGGAACAGTTCTTTAAGAAATTGGACGTGCTCATTTTGACAAGCGGTGTACACTTTACTGTTTTTCCATTCTCTTCGCTGCAGGATTTTGAGGCGCACGAGTTCTAAGATAATACGATAGGCTGAAGCGATAGGAACATTACTTTTCTGGGCAATTTCTTTGAGGTACAATTCTTCCGGAGAATTGAGAAGCACCTGCAAAATCGCAGCTTTCTTTGCATCAATAAGAGCTGTAAGCGCCTCTTTTTTTGCCATTTTAACTTCAGAAAAGAATACAAATTTATAACTTTTTCTAAAATGAAATAATTTTTCAAAAATGAAAACACATTTCAAAAATGAAAACGTTAACTATAAATAGAGAAAAAAAATGCTTAACGTATGATGGAAGACATCCTTGATCTCATTAAATCCAGGCGTACCATTAAACATTTTTTACCCAAGTTTGTCTCTTGGGAAAATATTTCTAAGGTGATTGATGCTGCTCGGCATGCTCCCAGCTGCGGAAATCTGCAAAATTGGAAGTTCTTAGTTGTTTTGGATCCAAATCTTAAACAGGCTGTGGCCGAGGCTGCGCATGAGCAATATGAAATTGCGATGGCCGGAGCGCTTATTATTGTCTTGGGCGAGCCGGAAAAAGCGGAAAGATATTATGGGTTGCGGGGAGAAAGACTGTATACTGTACAAAATTGCGCAGCAGCGGTGGAAAATATGCTTTTGGAAGCGCATTCTTTAGGTTTAGGAACATCATGGATCGGTGCTTTTGATGAAGATGCAATACGAATGACTTTCAAAATTCCTGAGAATGTTCGTCCTCAGGCGCTTGTCGCTTTAGGCTATCCTCAAGAAATTCCTCCGAAGCCGCCTAAATATCCTTTGGAAGCAATTATTTATTTCCATAAATGGCGTAATAAGGTTCGTGATCCAGCAAAATATATGGACGACATTGCGGTTATTTTAACGCGGCGGCGGGAAAAAGTAGCTGAAGCGTTTAAGAAGGGAACGCAATTTGTCGTCGAGAAAGCAAAAGATAAATTAGGCAATTCGAAAGCGTCTGAACATTAAATTTTTGATAGGTCTTTTTATTGATTTTGATGATATATTTTCAATATTATTGTACTCTAACAGAGAAATATTTAAATACTCCAATCTTCTCCCTAAAAATTAATTTTGGTGGGTTTGGGTGCAATAAACGGCTGGTTACCGTTTGCCTGCATACATTATTGAAAAAGTAAGCGTTGGTTTATGCTTCTTAGTTTTGGTTAGGTTAAATTCGGTTGTTGAAGTTGGTTAGGCTTCTGAA
>CAZCXW010000066.1:0-5816 GCA_964502785.1 uncultured Methanosarcinales archaeon
TCCCGTTGGTTATCTCTCCGGCGAACTTTACATTTCCGAGATAAGCGCGATTTGCGAGTATTTTCTTCACGCCGTTTACGGTTAACCCATACGTTTTCGCTAATTTATTTAAACTTATGTCCTCTTCGAGAAATTGTTGGAAGAGTTTCTGTACTTGTGGGGCTTTTTCTTTATTAACAAGTAATTCTTTATTGTCCATGATGTATCCTAAAGGGGGTTTGGTGACAGCACCGCCTTCTTGAAACTTCCGTGTCATGCCAAACGTCGTTCTTTCTCCGATGATATTCCTCTCAAATTCAGCAAATGCAGAAATAATATGGAACATGAGCTTTCCTGATGCAGAAGCAGTTTCAATCTTATCCTGCAAAGAAATAAAATCCACATTCCATTCTTTAAGCTTGTCAATGGTAAGAATTAAGTCTTTCAAGCTTCGGCTGAAACGGTCTAGTTTGTAGATGAAAATTGCGGAGAATTTCTTGTACTCTGCATCTAAGAGCATTTTCTGCATTGCTGGACGATGTTTAAGATCTTTTGCTGATTTGCCTTCGTCTCGGTAAATTTCGTGTAATTCGTATCCTAACACCGTAGCATAATTGCGGAGGACATCTTCTTGGCCGGCTAAAGAATAGCCCTCTCTCGCTTGTTCTTCGGTGGAAACCCGAATGTAAATCGCCGCTAGAGGCTTATTTTGTGCACTAAGGGTCGTCATATTCCTTCTCTTTGTAGACTTAGGGTGCCCTAAGTATATAAAATTTGTGTCGGAATGACACATTTCTTCGTTATTTTTGGGCTAATCTTGTATTTTTTTCCCTAACCTTTAAATAATTGTGGTTATTATTTAATCCCATGGTTAAAAGAGTTGGATACAAAGCTCTTTGTGAAGATGCAGTTCTTTTACTAAAGAAGATAAAATGTTTAAGTTTCAAATTCTTGCATTATGAGCTTGCCCCTTCCGTGCGTAAGAATTTTTTAGAAGTATTGCGTATCTGCCGTAAACATCGGAGGATACAGGCGCCTTATAAACTCCAGTTAGGTCTCTTGGTAGCAGATATAATTCAAATTAATGACCATGTGCAGGAAGTGGTTATTCTCACCAGTGAATTGATGAAAGGGGTACGTTCTTTCTCAAATGAGGATCGTGAGGAATTTTTTATGAATTTGGGTGTTCAAGATGTTGCTCCTGAATTTGCGGGGTTGGGGGACAATTTAAAGGCTGTCTTAGAAGATATGGCCTGGCTGACAGATGACTATTTAGAAAGTGTTGGTGAGTATTTTTCTACTAATCTTGAGAACTAGAAGGGGATAAAATATTTAAGCATGGTTTGAATTATTATATTTTAAATCTTATTAACACTGATTGTATTTTAATATTTCATAAAATGTAACTTTTAATTATGGTTTATAATATTTGGTCTTGAATATATTAATTAATAATCTTAATTTTAAGCCGTAACTTTTATAAAAAGCTATTTAGTACTAAATAGTATGGATACGAGGAATGTACAAAGGACGGGAGATATGTTTTATGTCTATCTTCCCACCCGCTGGTGCAAGCGTTTTAATATTTCTGCAAAATCAAAAGTGGGAATTCTTCCTCTCCCTGATGGTTCTTTGAGGATTTTTCCAGAATCAGTCGAAAGGAAGTCTTCTCATCTCGAATTTCAGGTTAAGGGCGATGATTCTGATAGTTTACATAAACTGATTGTCGCTTCTTACATTAGTCCCGCGGCTTCTTTTCGCATCACACTGACGAAAGAGATAGATTTTATCAAAGTTTTAATGCAGAAGAATCTGGTGAGCTTGGAACTCGTTGAGATGGATGGCAATAAAATAACTTGCGAGTCTACAATCCAAGTGAACGACCCTCTGCTGCTGCTGATTACCATGCTGCGCAAGGTTCGCAACTTGCTTCTGGTCATGTCCAAAGAAACACAGCATGAACTTATAGAACGTTATGAGGAGGAGATTGACCGCAGCAAACTTCTTATCGAAAAAGCGACGGTTAATGGATTTGTGAATCCAGTGCAGACAACGTATAAAGCTATTGAATTGCATCATATTTCCTTGCTTTCAAAATCGTTAGAAAGCATGGTTGATCATCTTATTCTTCTTGAAAAACCTGTCCTTGTTTTCATCAAAAAGATTTCTGATATCCTCGCTGAATTGCAGGAACTGCTTCATAACCAATGCGCTTCTCTCCGTTCTGAAACAGCGCTCCAGCTGAATAATAAAATTAATGTTTTGCAAAACATAAAAGTAGAAGATATCAACAGTTATTCACTTAAAAGAATTGTCCGCGCTTTAAATGCCATTTCCGAAGTGATTATCGACTGGGCAGTTATGAAAGAAGTGGAGAAATGATGTGGTGTTCTTGAGATCTGAAGGATGGGTTAAATAATTTTATTTATTTAGTTTTTTTACTGTTTGACCTGGTTAAGCAGTAAACCCATTTTTGCATAAATAAATTCCTCAATAACTCAACAGCACTTCTACGTCCTTGCCGAAGATATCTTTCAAATCATCAAAGATAGGTTCTTTGATGAACGCTCGCTGCGGAAACTTTGCTGTAGCCAGCGCTTTTTCTAGCTCCTCTAAATTAGATTCTTCTGTTGTTCCTAAACTGCCGTCAGGGTTTATCTGCGCTTTTTCGATTTTTTTCTCTGCGGCGTCGATGTCATGGATGATGAATGCAATCTTTTCCATCAAAATGACTTCCCCATATTTCTCTCCATGTTTGACGCGAATTTTTGCGCGTTCTAGTTCTTGTCCTCGTTTACGCTGCATATATTCTATCATAAAACGGATCAAACCAGAACTGCCTTTGCGCGCTTTCTCGATATCTGCTTTGGTAAGCTGTTTTTTATCCTGCTTGCGTTTTGCTTCGACAATTTCATTTAAATCGCGTAAATAACGCGCCGGAATTTTTCCCGTGGCAATTAATTCATCTTCAAAAAGCTTAATCAATTCTTCGTCCTGCGCTTTTTCAATTCCTTCTAATTTTAAGACATCGCGGATGATCGTGACAATTTCATCGTATAAAAAGTGGATGCTTTGCTGGTCATGGCTTTCTTCGATATCTTTAAATAATTCACGGATGCGTTTCAGATATTTTTCAGCATTATTAAGATAATCATCTAACTCTGTTCCTGTCAATTCTTTCTTTTCTCCATGTTCAATCTTTTTGCGCAATTCTACATTACGGCGCAGAATGTCAACGTATTCTTTTTCAAGAATTTTTTCTTTCTTGACAAAAATCTCTTCCATTACCTCTGGTGTTTCTCGTGGTGTAGGGGGAGGCAAGCCATACAACATTAATGCAGCTTGACTTGGCGTGAGGATAGCATAGAAAGTATCTTCCATACCCATTTCTTTTAAACGTAATTTGACGCGGCTGACGCTTTGTTCTCCCGTACTCATGAACAAATCAATGGCTTCCCGGCTGGGTTTAATTCTTCCCATTCTGAGGAGCTGTTTCCAGGGCATGAAAATTCCACGGTCATAGAATGGAACGCCGTCTCTCAAGAGGGTGAAGATAATTGGGTTTGCTTCTTTTAATGATTCCCAGAAATCAGTGAGGATATACACCTGAATGTTTAATTTATTTTTGATGCCCGTCAATTCTCCGGCTTCGACGCCCATGCCGATAATGATCGCCCGTAATTTGTCTTTTAATTCCACGCGGGTCATTTTTTTGACATCCGTGTCGTCAATAACGATCCAGACATCAATGTCTGATTCATGAGTGGCTTTTCCTTGAACGAGGGAACCGGCAAGAACATAGCTCATGATGTATTTTTCAAACTTTTTAATGACCATATTTTTATGAATTTCCGCAATCTTAATCGCGGCGAGCATTCCTGAATCGTGCAGAGGCGCGCTGACCGAAACAAGGCGGTTTAAATCGAATTTGCCATCGTAGCAGTTCTGCCAGATGTCTGTAAGGAGGATGCTTTGCGGGTGAATTTTTTTGTCGATGTCTTCCCCGATCTTTGCAACAATGGAAGAAAACTTTGTGTGCAGTTCATCTTTGGTCATTTTCGTGGAAGTTGTGTCGTCAACAATGACCAGAAGCTCAATTTTTTCTTCGTCTTCAGGTTTTTTTTCTTCTGCTTTTTGCTCGTCTTGAACGTGAGGCTTTTCTGGTGGAAGAAGGGTAATGCCAACGATGTAATCCCCAAATTTTTCAATGACCTGCTCTTTGAACTTATCGAGTTTTTCCTTCAGCGCTTTTAATTTCTTTTCTACTTCCGGTGGAAGATTTGGCAAAGAAGGAAGGGGAGAAGCATTTGATGCTGGCTTGAGTTCTTTTGGCGATAAAGTTTTTGCTTTTTTAGACATAGTTTAAAATCACCTGCGACATTTTTATGCACTAAGTAAACGAGATGTTCTATATAAATATAAGTGTTTTTCTGGAAGGTGGGACGTTTTGGTCGGTTCATTTGCTGCACATTCGAGCAGAAGAAGTTTTATTGAAAAAACCTTTGGAGATACTCTGGAAGAAAGAAAAGAATATAAATGAAGAGTTTTTACTTTAATCTATGTTAAATCCAGTAAAGAGGTTAAGAGAAGCGTTTTTGAGTAGAGTTTTTATTGCGATTGAAAGCGGGATGTTAGCAGCAGCTTTGCCTTTTTTGTTGCATGATTCCTCTCATGGAGCGCATGCCGGTGGCGATCATGCGGCCCATGGCGAGCATGGCCCTAAAAAATCAAAGAATTTGGATGAGCTGATGAGTCAACTTCGAGAACAGCATTCTTCTGATCTTGACAAAGCATTTGAAGCCTATGAAGGCTGGAACAAAAAAGAACATCAAAACCATATTTATAATCATCTCTTGACACCGGCGCAGGAAGAATTGTATAAAGGGATTAAAGACAAAGTTGAAGAAGTGTTTCATGAAGATGAAGCTAAAATACATAATAAAGAAAAAGAGATTAAGCAAGTCGTTACGCACGGCATAAAAAAATATTTTGAAAAAGCGAAGCCCTCGGTAGGTAAAATTTTGGAAGATATGCAGATGAGTGAAGATGAACAGTATGATTTCTTGACACAGTTTTATGATGCTCACGTTGGTGCAGAGGGGCAAAGAGGGGGAAATAAAGAGATTAAAAGTATCCGAAATCTGGCAGAGTTTGCGAAAGATAGAAAAGCTTTAGCAGGTGATTTGGTGAGATTTATGGCGCAGAACCAAGGAGCACACAAAGAAGGGGCTTTAAATGCACTTAATAGCAAACACTTTCAACATCATTTTCTAAAGTTTGATTCCACAGAATTAGCCGCCTATCTAAAACCTAAATTTGAAGAACATGGATACGAAATAGATAGGAAACCAGAGTATTTACAGGCGGATCATGGTGAATTATTAGGTCTCCATCAGAGAGTAATCGAGAAAAAAGGACATCCTTACCTCCGAAAAAAAGGAGATGCAGAGGAAGAAGCGCATGGCGGGGATCATGGCGGCGGGCACCATTGAACTACTTTTGAGTGACTAAATTAAGAGAAATGTTTATATATAAGTGATGTTTTAAATTAGATTATGACAAGTGCACACGGAAGTTCGCATAGTACATCAAGTGGTTTATATGGTTCAAATTCTGTAATAGCATATGACCTTGATTCAATATTGAATGGTCTCAGATCAACACCGCCTTCCACAGTAGCAGATTCATTAGTAATGTATGATGATTTCTTTGCACCAGAGAGTCTAAATAATATTCATAATAACATACTTTTCAAAGCCCAGAGCAGATTAACTTCGAAGGTATCTTCAAAACTCAATGAGGTATTCGGTGCTGATGATATGGCCGGTGTTTATGAA
>CAZCXW010000067.1:0-5598 GCA_964502785.1 uncultured Methanosarcinales archaeon
AACCAAGAAAGACTGGTTCCTCAAAAGCAATGTTATGCCTGCGAAGAAATTTCAAACAATCGCTTCTGGCATAGTTTTTCGTCCGTGGAGAATTAATTACTTCCACCTCCATAAAAGCGCCTAAACCTTTTACCGTATCCAGCACAACCTCAAACTCGCCGCAGAGAAAATATTCCCTCTCTTTCTCTACCACAAAACGTTGCTTAAACCCCAGCATGGCAAGGATCTTCGCCATGACTAAAGGATCATTAATAAAAACTTCATATTCTTGCGTGAATTCAGATTCCTTCCCAAAGTCTTTCACAACATGATACGCAAGCTGATGTTTTCCTTCCTCTTCTCGAATACGGAGAAATTCCAATGTAGGTTTTTGCGCAAAAAAATCCCTGTCGGCTGGCACAAAATAAACATCCTTTTGAAACACTTTTTTCTGAAAAGCGCCAATCTTATGGAGCTTATTTCGTACGATGGAGATGTCAGAAATACGGACTTTTATTTCAATTTCGAGGTTCATAAATGGACTCGTCGGGAGTCGAACCCGAACCTGACCCCAGCCAAGGGTCCGTTCTACCATTATACTACGAGCCCGGATAGTACGACAAAAAGCTGTTTATTAATAAATCTAACCCAAACCTTAATAAAAAAAGAAAATCTTCTAAATACTTGATGAAAGAGGAGATCAGGAAAGAAATAGTATTTGACTTTACCCAGGCTGTAAAAATCCTCAGAGCAAGAGAAACGAATGGAGTAAACCAATTAAAAGAACTGAGCGATCACGCCATTGAAGATATCGCCATTCATAAGGACCTTGACTTGATTTCCATGACCGTGCTTCTGTACTCTCTTTACAAAATTTATACTTGTATAAACGACAAAGACGCAGCTGCTATTTTGCAGGAAATAGAACGAACCTTGCATAGCTTAGAAAGCCGTAACCTTGGAAAATATAATCAGCACGTAAAAAATCTTTTCCAAAGGGTAAAGAACTGCAATGCAAAAATTAAAGAACATTTTTACGATGTCATGCACGCCGCACGCATTAAAAAAGGCACAACTCTTCTTGAGAAAGGCCTTTCCATCGGCCAAGCGGCAGGCTTGATGGGCCTTTCCAACTGGGATTTGCAGCAATATGTCGCCAAAACGATGGCGCAGGAACATGAACATGAAGCCGTGCCGGCCAAAGAGAGAATAAAAAGAGCCCTAAAAATTTTTAACATCGCAAAATGATAGAAACAAAAACAATTTTTTTTGATACGGGACCAATAATCACCTTGGTTATGTCCCGGTTGGTAGATATTCTCCCCAAACTCAAAGAAAAATTTGGCGGTCATTTTTACATCACCCCTTCCGTAGAACGAGAACTGATTACCAGGCCTTTGCAAAACAAACGTTTTGAATTTGAGGCATTGCAAACGCAGAAACTGATAAGAGACGGCACTCTTGAGCTATACAGAGATATTCCGCAAAAAAAAGTGAATGAATTTATTTCGCTGGCAAATACCAGCTTTAAAATTAACGACAAACCTATGGATATTATCCAAGAAGGAGAAATGGAATCCATCGCCGCCGCCTTGGAAAAACATGCTGACGCAGTTATCATTGATGAACGAACCCTGCGCTTGTTTGTGGAGAACTCAACAGAAATGAAAGAACTGTTGGAAAAACGCTTCCAGCATGAAATTTCTACGGATATGCAAAAAATCCAAGAATTTAGCTCTTATTTTAAATCTTTAACTATTCTCCGCTCTGTGGAACTTATCAGTGCTGCTTATCAATTAGGCTTATTGGATATTTATCTGCCAAAAACCCGCGATGCAAAAAAAATCCTTGCCGATGCTGTCTTATGGACTGCTAAATTCAACGGCTGTGCGGTAACGGAACAGGAAATCGAAGAATTAAAGCAAACATTGCTTACTTAAGGAGAACGGAAGATATTCATCTGATTTACGTTCTGCAAAAAAGTCGCCGCCATGGCCAAGATGTGAGGCGAGAACTACCATTCGTAAGACCTATTGGTAGGTGCTCCGCATCGATTTGCTGTTCAACAGAGCATTCGCCGAACGGCCAAGGCGACTTTTTCTTAAAATGGAAATTATCTTATTTTGTGCAAGAATTTTCCAAATATAATGGGGTTGCCCTGCATTTCAGAAGAAGACCTCTATCAACTGCTCATTTTCGTCACATTTTTAAATATAGTTGCTTTTCAGGATGATGATGAAAAAAAAATGTATTGTCTGCAATGCAGAAGCGGAGTATAAGATAAAAGATTCTTCTGATTATTATTGCCTTGACTGCGCGGAAGAAAACTTTGCCGATCTTTCCATGCTCCTTAAAGTAGAAGAAGAAGCGAAACGGCTTAAAGCCATTGTAGAAGAAAAAGGAGAAGATGAAGATGTATCAGAAGATTAATCTCGGCGGCATTTCGACATCCCGCACAGAGCTGATTGACATTGCCAAAGCATGGATCACACTTTCTTTAGCATTTACTTTTGTCTATGGGAGTATAAATCTTATCAAAGGAAACATCTCGCAGATTTTTTCAATTCAAACGATAGTCCTATTCTTTATATCACTTTTTACCGCAGGCTTAGGTTTTCTTCTCCACGAATTATCGCATAAGTTTGTCGCCCAACGCTACGGCTGCGTCGCTGAATTTCGCGCCTTTGACCAAATGTTGTATCTCGCGTTAGGACTCGCTATCCTTGTCGGATTCATTTTCGCCGCTCCCGGCGCAGTCATGATTTCAGGCATGATCACCAGGAAAGAAAATGGCATCGTCAGCGTCGCCGGAGCCTTGACAAATTATATCCTGGGAGGTTTGTTTCTTCTTCTGGGATTCATCTATCTATTTTTTTGCCCTATTGCTTCCATCGGTTCCCGCATATATTTCTGGTTAGGAATAATAAACATGATTCCATGTGGCAATTTAGATGGGCTGAAAGTCCTGCAATGGAACCGCTATGTCTGGGGAGGGATGGTTGCAGTAGGAGTTTTCTTGGTGTTTTTCTTGAGAAGATTTTTGTAAATAATAACTATCAGCAAGTGGTAAAAAAGAAAAGTTTATAAAGAAAGAAATGAAATTAAAGACTATGCAATCACTAACAACAGAACAATTATTCAAAGAAATAAACCCGATTATAGACAGATTTCTAGGATATGCTAAACTGCTTCAGCAAGGAATTCATTCCGAAGATAAAGGAAAAGCTACTGATAATCCCGCTGTCCGCGCGTTCACTGATGCTGATATTATAGTTCAAGAAGGAGTTGCACGGCATTTAAAAAAAATGGTAGATCAAGGCCACTCTCTTCGTTTCGTGCCTGAAGAAGCTTCTCCATACAATGCTCTCTTTCCTGAAAATGCTTCGAGGATTGTCACGTTTGATCCTATCGATGGAACCTTAGTGTACAAAAACAGTTTTCCTGGATTTTGCGCAGTTTTCGCAGATTATGAAAAAAACAATCTTAAGGGTGCTCTCGTACATACACCCATAGATGGAAAAACATATTGCGCTGCCCAAGATGAGGAACAAAGTTGGACTTGGACACCAGATGAATCAGGAAATTACATAAAAAACCCATGGCAAGTAACACCAGGAAATAATAATAGGATAATCAGCATGAATGTTCCTGAAGAAATTACTACTAGACTTAGAGAAAAAGGCATTGAATTATTGCAATTTGGCACTCCAGAGATGCCGCCAGACCTAGAAGTAAATGCAATATACAGAGGACAAATCGGAGGATACTTTAAACAGAAGGCATCTGCCTTTGATTGGGGACCTTGCTCATTAATCGTTGAAAAAGGAGGAGGATTTGTCTCAGATTTCCAAGGAAACACACAAGATATTCATCACTATACTTGGCAAAGAGCGGCGAATGGAATGGAAGAAGGATACACTCATTCTATTATTGCTGTTGCTGATAAACGAATGCAGGAAACCCTTGTAGAAGTTTTATCTCAATGGAAGTAAAACAATGAGACAAGAATATTCTCTTTCAACATTACAGGAAATTCTTAACCAATATCCAAGTCTAGGAGAGATCAAAGAACACAAACTCTTCACATCTGGATTTGAGAACTCTAATTATTATGTAGAAACAACAACCGGCAAATTTGTTATAAAAATCTTTGAAGGTATCGGCGTCAGCAAAGAAAATATCCTCTTCGAGATTGAGGTAATGGTTTTTTGCAGTCAACACGGATTAAAAATTCCTGCTCTGTATAAAACAAAGCATGGATCGCACTTTACGGCATTAAATAATGGAGAAAAGATTGTTATCGTCATGGAATTTATAGAAGGAGAAAACCTGTTCAAACAACAATTATCTGATTCTATTGCCGCTGCAATTGGACAGGAAGCAGGTAAAATGGATGCAGCGCTCCAATATTTTAAAGATGGAGCGAAGACACGTCAGAATTACCAGTGGGATATGAAAAATTTCTTACAATTAGAAGCTTCTCTTAATCTTCTGCCAGCCGCATTCGATAAGAATATGGTGCAAAATATTTTCAATAAGTTCCGCAAAATTTTGCCAACTTTCAGTTCCCTGCCAAAAGGCCTTATTCATAATGATATCGCCGCGCATAATCTGCTCGCTCAGGGCAATGAACTGAAAGCGATCATTGATTTTAGCGACATGGCTTTTAGCCCTTACATCCAGAATATTGCTGTCTTCTTGGCTCAAAGTGTTTTCAGCTACAGCTGGCAGCCGCATCAAACTAAAATCTTCTTGAGAGAATACCAAAAACACAGACCTCTCGGCAAGGAGGAAATGGAAATCCTCTACGACTTGATTCTCGCCCGTTATGCGGCTATTATTGTAGAATTCAACCGCTGGAATGTTGAATACGGAGAAGACAAGCAGAGAACCGAATACGTTAATGATCATTATTCTTTTCTGCAGAAATTTTTGAATATACCTAGAGACGAATTTGCAAACTTATTGCGCTAAGCAAGTCTTTCTCTGCATTTTCACGTCGAGACCAAGCAAAACCTTTATATACAACCATTCCCTTCCTAAGGAGTTAGATGTTTTTTTCTCCGTCAAGAAAAGAGGTGCCGAGAAGTTCTTTCCTATCTCATATTCTAAAAAAAGAAGGTGATCGATGTGAAGCAGCATGTCTTCCAAGAGGTGAAGAAGTTCAAAATACAACGGTGCTGTAAAGGCTGCGGCAGCCGCATTGTTGTAGAGAACGCGAATCGTTATTATTGTAAAGGGTGTAGAGGATATTAAAATCCTCTATTCTTTTATTTTTTCAACGATTAGAAACAGTTTATTATAACAGATCATATAAACTATAATTTACCCTAAAAAAGATCCTAAAAATCTCTTTACTTTTGCCCAAAAGCCAGGCTCAGGGATTTCTCCAGGCAACTGTACAGCCTCCCCCGCGATGGCAGAGGGTTTTTCAACTGCTGTTTTCTTTTCAGAAGATCCTGCAGGAGATTCTTCAATCTCTTTCTTTTCTTTTGCTGGAACCGAAACACTCTTAGCATTGGCTTTCCCTATCACATAATCTCCCATTTTTTCCACACGCGCCTGGTAATGAGTATATCCATCCGTTTCAACGAGAAAAGTACTGGTAAACTCCCCACC
>CAZCXW010000068.1:0-772 GCA_964502785.1 uncultured Methanosarcinales archaeon
TATCAGAAATAAATCGAGAAATAGAGACGACAGGTTTCCGCATCAAAAAATAAAGGATTAATATAAAGAAGAAAAAAATCAGCAAAATAATGATAAGTAAAGATGGATCTAGAGAACTGACAGATTCTTGATTGGTCTGAGATAAGCCTAAACAAAAAGATATATTTAACAATAAAAAGACGTATAAATAGAATATCCTCCTTTTTGACATAGCAGAAGATAAAGAGGAAGAGGTATTATATTTTTCGTTTCGAAACTTGAGGCCCGTAGTGAGTGATGTGAAATGATACATTTCTCTTTATATTTGTCAGTAAATATTATTACAAAAAAAAGTACTAAGAGAGGTAAAAGATGTTTACACGCAGAGCGGCTATCGAAAGACTCCTTGTTAGCGCTTTTACCATAGCGGGGGTCCCTTTCATTTCAGGAGCAGGCTGCGGCGACGAATTAGAAGCGATTATTTCCTCAGGAACAACGGATAAAGAAGGTAAAGTTTTCTTTGCTGACAACGAAACGAAGCTGCCGATTGAGATTCTGGTAACTGATGAAGAAGAACACCCTTTAGCCAACGCTGGAGTAACTTTTATTGATAGCAATTTTAATGCATTCTCGATTTACAAAGAAAAATATGCAGGACACTTTCAAGTTTTTAAAGGCGGCGTGAAAAAATCAGCGTTAAGGACGGGCGGAGCGTCTTCTGATTCATTAGATCATTTACAATATAATTTTCAATTGTCTTCCCGGCAAAATAAAAACGCAACGCTTTTTACCC
>CAZCXW010000068.1:782-5170 GCA_964502785.1 uncultured Methanosarcinales archaeon
AAACGAAGGTGTATATACCTTTAACCGCTGTGCTACTCGCGAAGAGCTCATCGCGGAAAGAGAACGTACGATGCAGCTTATTTCCTACGTAATTGGAGAAACATCTTTTTTTAAAGTGCTGAGCAGCATTTATGAAAGAATTACGCAATGGGAGACGCAAGGACTTATTCGAGACCTGCCTGATGAAACTTATTTTGTTTTTGAACCAACCAATCCGACTCTCCCTTCATTGCTGATTGGCAGTTCACGTTCCGGTGTCGTGCCTGAAGCTGTGAGAATTTTATGTAATGGTGTTGTAATGAATAATGATGAGAGAAACAACCGCCCTGAAACTAATTTCTCAAGAACGCAGCGATATCTATTCCGAGACGAATTCGAAGGCTCCGCCTTGGATGGAAATATATGGACAAGCCAAGGGAACGTTACCGTCCAAGACAGTCATGTATCGTTAAAACAAGGCCGAGTCAGAGGGAAAATTCCAGTCGTCATCCCTTCGCAATGCACCGTAGAGTACAGCATAACAGGAGAAAATCTTCCGAGAGGAGATTTTCATTTTCTTTTAGAAACGCCGGGAGGAAGCATCATCAAAGGATTGCATGCTTATATTAGGGAACAGGAATTTATTTTTGAATGCATAGATGGAGAACGAATAAGAACCCCCTTTTCAGAAAGGGAAAGTGTGATTCAATTGGCATTGAATAACAATACAGTCGGGTTCTATATTAATGGTGTTTATAATGGACAAATACATTGCCCGCTTCAAGGACCGCAGACACTTCGCATAGAAGAAGGAAGCAGGAATACGACAAAAGTAGATTATCTGAGAATATTGAGTTGAAAAATGCGCATCAGTCAGTTCTTTTAGATCTAAAATATTCCGAAGATTGTTTTTGAAATAAGAAAACCAAGGCAATTATCATTAAAATTGTTTGGCCTAACTCTAAAATTCCCGAGATGGGGTTAACTGTGAAAGATTCAGTCAATGAAAAAAGAGAAAATGGAATCCCGATGATAAAAAGAATCAAAAATGTAATTCTAGCCCAATTTTGGCCTTTCCCGATCTTATATATAAAAAAAGCAACGACAGCGAAAGAAAAAAAAGCCACAAAAATGACAAACCCAGCACCAAAACCTACAGTATTTGCCGCTTTTAATGAATCTGAAAATCCCACAATGCTTTGGAGAAGCCCCAAAGCAATCGTTATCCAAAGTATAGTCACCGCAGTAGAAACTTTATTCGGTTGAATCTTTTTTTCTTGTTTCATGGAATTACCTTACGATTGTGTCAAAAACTGCCCGCCATAGACTAATGGTAAACTCTAACATACGTAATTTTAGTAGGATGTAAGATTATTTAAATCTTTTTATGGACGACACTGTTAACTTATCGGCAGAGCAGGTGGCGGGCCGATTTTCTCAGCAAAAAATTCTTTGTGAATCTGACTGAATATCGTCAGCTTATTCGAAGATTTTTTGATCTTAACTATTTGCGAGCAATGGCTTAGCTTCGAAAATACAATTTGGCCGAGCCACCTGCTCATAAGGTAACAGTGTCTTATGGACCGGACTTTGATATTGTCAAAGAAAACAGACCACCAGTAAATACGCTGGTAGAAAGAGCAGATTCTAACCGCATTTCCCATTTGCTTGGCAGTGGCCCTCAAATATCCCATCGTAATCTCCATCACAAAGGGTTCCGGGCTGAGTGCCGGAAGGACGATCATTCCGCGTGCAGCCGCAATGAACTTGCAACGAAACATCACTGCTAGGAGCTCCAGATTGCCCGCCCGGAGCTGTGAGGAAACTGAGAACAAAAGAATTCATCGAATTCCGAAGATATCGATCTCCTCGATTTAGCCCTAAAAGATTCTGCCGATCAACAACAACTTCTTTCTGGCAAAAATTCTGACAACCCAGTGTTCCATGACACCACCCATCTAGTTGTCCATCTTGTGCCGTATCTACAAATCCCCACGCACTCTGCCCTTGGCATTCTGCGGCAATATTTTGACACTGAGGATGGTTAGGATCATTATTCCAGCCGCATTTTAATTCATAATTCCCATTTTGATCTTGAGGTAGGCTTGGAACAAAACTGCCCCCGCAGGTATTTCCTCTGAGACCATCACACAATCGTTCCTGATGTTCGAGAATATACCCTCTCTTGCTGCTCGTAAAACCTAAAAATCCACCATAGCAGCCATCTTGAGGATTAATGAAACATCTCTCGGACGTATCCTTGATTTTCCACTGTGAAGAGTCAAGAGGGTTATTAGTGTCAAAAAAGCAGCAACTGTGCGTGGCTTGGAAAGGATTGGCGGCTGTATTCAACCGTTGAAAATTACCTTGTGCATCAAATTCGTAAGTATGGTAAGGATACGGAAAGGGAAATGTGGGATTTTGGTGAGGCAAGCATTCCGCGACTTTGACATTAATAGAAGAAGTATCTCCCCGTTTTTTCTCGTTGCAATAATTTATACTATAGGAGAGAGATAGTGTCCCTTTATCTGTTATTTGATCAAAAAAACGGAAAGGATAGACAAATTTATCTTTAATTTGGGTTATGGCATTCCCTGCAAAATTAGCCAGCCCATAGAGAGGATTGCCCTGAGCCTGTGGACGGCCAGGGTTAGGAAGATCATAATAAAAAGTATTTCCTTGCAAAAGGTGACGATACGGCAAATCAAAACCATTAATGAAAACACCATCCATAAAATATTGCAATTTAACATCTTCATCCGTGGCGCCTACGCTTTGCGGCGGTGTCTGCACGGTAATCACAAAAGGGTCTTCAGGAGAAGCAACATAATCTTTCTGATTAAAAATCTGGCTGTAAGGCTGGACCGTTCCAGAAGCATCAGTAGGCAAATTATATTCAACATTTAAAAAAATATTTGACTGGATAGGATTATCAACGAGTAAGCGCACCTTTTGTTCATCAATTAAATGAGCATCACGCGCCTTTGCGATGAGAGTATAGCGTCCAACGGGAATATTTTTTACAGTATTTTTATCTATAAACAAATGCTCCGGCGGATTTATTGATGGATTCCAGCCTTGGGGAGAAATAAATTCATAGCGAGGCTGCTCTTCATCAGGATCTTGCGCAGAAAGAGTAACATCGATTTCTCCGAGTAATGGATCATCTTGAATCACAAGATAATCATAATCTTGAACAAGGCATTCCGATCGATTCACGTATTCCAGCGCAGGAGGCCGATTTTGGCGGGCAATTCTTAAAGTGTACGCGCCAGGCTTATCAATGAGCATTTTCTCTGCCGGCGTGAAAGAAAATAAATCATCCCCGTTGGCTAATTCCCGTTTCTCCATGTTAATAGAAAGGCTGCGATAAGTTTCGCCGCGCGCGGATTGAGTGCATAAAAAGTAATCCACTCCCCCATCGCTATTCCCATCAGGACCTGGCATGCAGGAAGCGTATTGGAAATTAACTTCATTAGCATGGGTAAATGTATCACTGCGGAGTATCGTTTCATCATAGGCAAAATCAACATATTTTTGATCGCGGCTTAAAGGAAAATCAATGGCCGCTTCCAATAACTGTTTAATTTTGGTAGGATACAAAAAATCAAACTGAGATAAATGAAAATATTCTTCTCCGCCGACAGAAAATTTTAATGGATAATGAACATTTACGCTTATGAAGTCATCATAAAGAACTAATTTTAAGTCAATGTCAGTAGTTTCAAATTTCGCATTTTTGGAAATGTCTTTGTGTGTAAATTCTTGAACGCATTCAATTGTTTTCAATGTTAAAAATTTCCGCAAGTCATTTTGAAACTCGCTGAGACGAAATTCCTTTTTGCCAAAGCCCGAAGTAGTGTCCGGAAAACGGTAAAGACAAGGTAAGCTACTGCCTTTGTCGCAAGGATAAGCAAAATTGTCCTGCGCATTAAATTCACGGGTAATCCCATAAAATATTCGGCTTCCTTTTTCTACAGCTTCCTCGGGAAGCTGTGTGCCGGTGACCCCTTCTTGAAATGCTTCTCTTCCCCCGGGCTGATCATTCCATAACCTTCCTTGCTTGCTCAGCAGAATAAGGCCTTCCTCTAAAGCGCTTTTAAGACAGGAATCTACAAACAGGCGCAACGACTCTTTCTTAAAAGATTTCTCAAATATATCTTCCCCTTGCAGCTGCAGTCGTTCTTTTTGAATGTTGACGATAAAAAACAACAAAAAAAGAAAGATAAAAAGAACGAGCAAGCCGACAATCATAAAAATAGTGACTTGAGCATGAGTACTAGTAAAGATCAGCCTCTTTTTGTCCATATGCTACTCTAGTAGAATCTTGCTTCTTATAAAGGTTATTTTAAGGGCAGTATCTCCGAAGGAAAATTAACTCATCATTCTTTCTTCTAACAAGACATTTC
>CAZCXW010000069.1:0-4979 GCA_964502785.1 uncultured Methanosarcinales archaeon
AAATGTCTTGTTAGAAGAAAGAATGATGAGTTAATTTTCCTTCGGAGATACTGCTTAATTCGCAATCTTTTTAAAGGGCTTTTATCTTAAGAGAATTATGATCCAAAATCAGATCAAGACAGTGCTGCTGTTGGGAGGGCTTACAGGGATCTTATTGCTATTAGGCAATCTTATCGGAGGCAGAAGCGGCTTGACGATTGCGCTGATCCTAGCGGGAGGAATGAATTTTGTTTCCTACTGGTGGTCTGATAAAATTGTCCTGTGGATCTACCGAGCGCGAGAAGCCGATAAAAAACAATATGCAGAATTATACGCAACAATTGAAGAAGTGCGGCAAGCAGCGCAATTACCAATGCCAAAAGTGTATATTGTAGATTCACCTCAAGCAAATGCCTTTGCGACAGGAAGAAATCCACAGCACGCGGTAGTGGCCGTGACGACAGGAATTCTTCAATTATTGAATAATAATGAACTGAAAGGAGTTCTTGCGCATGAGTTAGGGCACGTTAAGAATAGGGATATACTTATTTCTTCCGTCGCGGCAACAATCGCTGGAATTATTTCATACATCGCGATGATGGCGCGTTGGGCGGCAATTTTTGGCGGTTTGGGAGGATGAAATGAGGATGGAAAAGGAAATATTATTGAACTGTTAATTTTAGCGATTATTGCTCCATTGATGGCTCTTATTATTCAGATGGCGATATCCCGAGCGAGAGAATTTCAAGCAGATGCGACTGGAGCAAGAACAATTAAAGATTCAGCAGCGCTGGCTTCCGCGCTTCAAAAAATTGAGAAAAGCGTGCATCACCATCCATTGCAGCAAATGGGGACAACGGAAGCGACAGCGCACCTCTTCATTGAAAATCCTTTCAAGGGAAAAAGCTTGCTGAATTTATTTTCAACGCATCCGACAACTGCGGAAAGAGTTAAACGATTGCAGGCAATGAAGTTTTGATTAAATGATATTGCCAGATTAAACTTACATTTATATAATTTAACTGTTTCTTCTTTGCATGCAGAAAATTGTTCTTATCCATGGGTTAGCCGGTTCGAAGAACAATTTTAGATATCTCGAAGAAGAATTAAAATCAGATTTTGAGGTCATTTCCTTTGATCTTCTCGGCCATGGTGAAGAAGAAAAGCCAAAAGAAAAGTATGATCCGCAGACATTCGTCTCTTTCATAGAGAAAAAGATTCGTTTTAATTCCATGGAGAGATATGTTCTTGTAGGTCATAGCATGGGGGGCATTTTAGCAAAAGAATTTGCCATGAAGCATCCCCATAATGTGCAGAAAATATTTCTCATCAATTATCCAGGAAATATGAAAAAAGTTCTTGCTCATTGGTTTTATCGTTTGTATGTCCACGATTCGCCGCTGGCAAAGCTGTTATGCCATACAAAAGTAATTTGGAAATATTTGATCTATCCTTTTTTTTTCTTTTACGATCGAAAATATTTTTGGTCTTTTAAAGACTACTTCCGACATACTTATTATTCGGAGACACACACGTTACGAAACACTCTCCTCGCAGATGACTGGAAAACCCTTCATAACCTAAAAAAGAAAGTAGTACTTATCGTCGGGGAGCATGATCAGGGAATGGAATGGCCGATTGTAAATTTGTTTAAGCACTACATCATCAAGAGGATGGGACATTCATTCTTTCATTACGAACAGGAGATCGCAAAGATAATCATTCAGGATTGGAATAAGTAGAAGGGAGGCGTTCATCTTCGTGAAAATATCTGGGAAGGCGGGGAGGCCGGAGGTTTGAGATGTTTTCAAACGGCTCTCTTTTTCTCCGAAATTGGTGGTACAGATAACTGCGTCCATTTTTTATTTCTTCTACCATAAAAGAATCAGCGCCGGTGTTTCTCAAAAGATATTTTTTGACGCCCCTTCCCCGAATCAAGAATTCAAGATTTTCTAAGATGGACTCTTTATCATTCCCTGAGCGCATAGGAAGTGATAATTTTCCACATTTAAAAACTCTCTGCCTAAAGAAGAAAGTCGTGAAGAAAAGTTTAAATATAACCACTATTAAATAGTGATTAAAAATCTAAAGAAATGAATGATTATGACACCTGAAAAGATACTTTGCATCCTCAAAAAAACAGGATACGAATGGTACAATAATACTGTAGATGGAATTAATAAGTTTAAAGGATTGAAACCTTATTTGCAGGAAGGGCTGCGGACCAGTCATCGAAATCAGAAAAGTTTTGAAGAATACCTTCGTGTAGTTGCCGGTGAGAATGAAATAAACATAGACTATGTTTCAGAAACAAGCTTGGATTCTATTACATCTGCTGAAATTTACGCTTTAATTATGACCTGCGGAGGAGACGGGACGTTTCTTAAGGTCGCACAGCATTTCAAGGATAATATCCTTTTAGGCTTAAATTCAGACACAGAGGCTGATCCAAAGAAGGGAAGCGTGGGAGCTTTAACGTCCATCAATAAGAATAATCTAGAAGAAATGATGAAAAAAGTGAAAGAAGGAAACTTTAATATCGAAGAATGGCGAAGGCTGTATGCCAAAATTAACGGCAAAATGTTATCAGAAAGGGCGGTCAATGATATTTATTTTGGCGCTGAAGAGAGTGATGGTTCTAGTTCGTTCCGTCTTACCTACGATGGAAAAAGCGAAACATTTCCTTCTTCTTCAGGTCTTATCGTCTGCACGGGGATGGGGTCCGGAGCATGGTATAGAAATGCCGGAGGCACTCCTTTCAGCAATGCTTTGCCGGCATTTGGTTTTATCGTGAGAGAACCGCAACTGAAGAGAGCTCCTGATTTTCATCACGGAGTGATCGGTGAACAATATGAACTTCTTGTGGAACCGCACAGAGATGAGTATATTGTTTCATTTGATTCAAGAAAAAATTCGCGAACAAGATTAAGGGTAGTAGATGAACTGCTCATCGGTCTTGATAAGGAGAATCCGGTTAAAGTTGTGTGTTTTCATAAACCTTAAAACCACAGATATTCCACTGGTGGAACACCAGTGGAATACTGGGGTGCTCAAAAACTCTGCATGACGTTATGAACGTCATGCCACCCGTCTACAGAGAAGCCGTTGCTTCTTGCGCGCTAGTAAATCTATGTTTCACTGTGCGTCTGACTGATGGTTTTTGACATGCAGGATTTCAATCAGCGTTTTGAATAGATTTAAGAAGAAAAGGGAGACGGTGATATCCGGAGATTGAGGAAACACTTAAATATCTTTTTTGTATTCTTTGGTTATGTGGATTGGCAAATTCAAAATTAAACATGACTGCTGGATTTTGCAGAAAACGGTAAAATATGGTTTCTCAGCGGTTGGTTTACCTTTAAACTCATTTGAAAGAAATGGAAAAAAATATCATACTGGTTTAGATTTTCTTAAAGGAAGTAAAGAAAGCAAAGAAAAATTTATTCAAAGTTTACACAAAGATAAGAGAATTAAGAAATTTGTGATAAGAGGAAATCAATTATTAACGTTAATTGAGGGAAGCGATTTTGTGGCGCATGCCTTCGACCCATCCTTGTTTTTCATTTCACCAGTTCTTCAGAAAGATGGTTTTGAATACTGGGAAATAGGCTCTTGGGAACGAAAAACATTGTTGAAATTTTATAACGATGTGAAAACTTTTGGTGATATTAAAATGCTTAAGTTGCGAAGAGAGGTTCCTTCCTTTATTGTACATCAGGCTCTGCCTAAATTAACAATGAGACAAGAGGAAGCTTTGCATTTAGCGCAGGATTTAGGGTATTATGAATATCCGCGTAAAATCTCTGTAGAAGAATTGGCTAAGCGTTTGAAAGTTCCGAGAACAACATTTCAAGCGCATCTAAGAAAAGCCGAGAAGAAAATGATGGAAATGATTAAAAGTTCATTTTAACAGTCACATGACGGCAGAATCATTAAATAATGCCGTTTATTTTTGGTTCTGATGGCAACAAAAAAGCTCTTTTGGGAAGATCCATACACAGTAGAGTGTTCGGCTACAGTGATAGATATTAAAGGGAGAATAATAAAACTAGATCAAACCGTCTTCTACGCTTTTTCTGGCGGCCAGTTATCCGATGAAGGGACGATCGGCGGGATCAAAGTTTTAGAGGCGAAGAAGCAGGGTGAGAAAGAAAACATTATTGATATTGAATATACTTTAGAGAAAAATCCTGTTTTTCAAGTAGGAGATAGAGTAGAAGTTAAAATTGATCCATCAAGACGAGCAAATTTGCAGCGCTTACATTCGGCCGCGCATATTGTATATTACTTTGTTATAGAAAAATTAGGAAAAGTGCAGATCAATGGCTCAGAGATTCAGCCTGAGAAAGCGAGAATGGATTTTGGCTACAATGAATCTCTGACAGAGAAAGTGCCAGAAATTGAAATTGCTGTAAATGCTTTTATTTTGCAGAATCATCCGATTGTTATGCAGCCTGATCCTCAGAAACCAGATTTACGCTGGTGGACCTGTGAACAATGGAGAATGCCTTGCGGCGGCACTCACGTAAGAAATACTTCTGAAATAGGCCCTTTGAAATTAATGCGCAGGAACAAAGGAAAAGGAAGAGAACGAATTGAGATGTATTTGACGTCTTAATCATTGTTAGCCCTATTTTAGGGCATCAAAGAAAAGAGAGTTCTTAGATCAGATTTAAATCCTTAAATCATTAATTATTTAAAACAGTGCTGTAAACCATTATTAAATGCCTTTTCAAAATATTCTTGATAAAACAATTCCCCATTGGTATTTAAGGAAAATTGGAGATCAGACTTTTGATGATCTTTTCCAGATAGAAGGAACTCCTCTTAGATGGTTTTATAGTCGTCTTTTTATTTATCCAGTTCTTCCAAATTTTTTAAACAGCAGGCATACATTAGCCCATAATTGGATGACATTTGCTCTTAAGAATTTTTTCTTCTACAACAGTATCTCCGAAGGAAAATTAACTCATCATTCTTTCTTCTAACAAGACATTTCC
>CAZCXW010000070.1:0-4955 GCA_964502785.1 uncultured Methanosarcinales archaeon
CGACAAGTTTTTAAAGAAAGCATATTCTGAGAATAAACATGGAACCAACCGTAGTCAATTTCCGTCGAGGAAGGCATCATCAAAATTGCGCCCATGTGGTTATTAAAGTCGCTGATTCCACAGAAGAAGCTCAGAAATTGGTAGGTAAAAACGTTACCTGGACATCTCCAGCAGGAAAAGTTCTAAAAGGAACTGTTTCTGCTCTGCATGGACGAACCGGCAGTGTCCGAGCCGTCTTCTCCGAAGCAGGCCTGCCAGGACAAGCATTAGGACAGAAAGTTAAGATTGAATGATTTGTTTTCTATTTAGGATTTTATAATAAGCAAAAATCGGAATAGTGTTACGTTAAAGCGTAACATTTGGCTAAGTTTTGTTACACTGCAACGTAACATTCGGAATAAATATTGGCAGTGCATGTAAAGAAAAAAAATCTTTAACTATCAAATAAAGAAGAATCAAACTTTATATTTTCTTGCCGCCTTTCCTTCACCACATCCTTAAACAACGGCACCTTAATCGGCACGGCAAACTTCGTAAACGTTGACGTCACTAACGCTTCTCCTTTATCAAGTGAAGCAATGTTTCGATTATCCTGACTTAAATCCTGCGGTGAGGATTCAATCACCGCCTGCCGTTCTGAGTTCATTTCTATACCTAAGATAATTTTTGTATTCATGTTCGCCAAAATAGTTTTAGGAATCTCCGAAGGCAATTGCGTAATCGCGATTAACCCAACTTTAAACTTTCTTCCTTCGCGCGCCAACGTGTCAAAGATGTTACTTCCTTGCTCCAATACCTGCTTCCCTAATACTCTTAGAGCTTCCTCTAAGACAACGGAAATCACTGGTTTCAGATCAAGTTGCCCCATTCGTTTGTAATATTTATAGCGATCAAAGATTTCTGAAGTAATGGCGCTGCCAATCAGAATCTCTAATGCCCCGGAAAAATAACTCGTATCAATAATCACTGTTTTTGACTTTTCCAACTCCTGACAGATCTCATCAATGGTATTTTCTCCTGCGGCAATATCAAAAACACCTTGACAAGTTATTTCTCCATTGATAAAATCTAGGCCCAGCAAGGAAATGAGTTTTCTCTTGACAACCGCAATAGTATCTTCATGAAAATGAACGTTTTCTATTTTCTCTTCCGCTAACAATTTGTAAATCCAATATTCTTTAAACTTTTTATGATAAACATAGAAACATAACCGCTGCGGTTCTGATAAATGAATCGCTCCCTGGAAATGGTCTGGTTTTAATTTTTTAATATTGATTTTCAATGATCTTGCGCCAACGGGAGGGCTTACTGGCGTATAATAAATCACTTGATCTTTACAAGGATGATCTTTTAACCCTAAACCAACTCTTCCATAATATTCATCATGTGGATCAAGAACTAACATTCCAGCATAATCTTTTGCGGTAATGTCCCATAGAACGCAACTCATGAGGTTACTCTTGCCTTTACCAGTACTCGCAGGAATAAGGATGTGATGTGATAACGCTTCCTTTCCAGGAAGAGAAATGGTAACATCAAGTTCCTTCGAACCGCTGCGTAATTTGCCTAACGATAACGGATGTTCAGGAGTAGTAATAAACTGTAAGTCTTCTTTCTTAATTTCTCGTACTTTAGCAAAGAAAGAGGGGAGTTTCTTGCACATCTTAGTGCCGGAACCAAAAGAAAGTATTGGCTTAAGGAATGCCAATTGATAATTACGCAATTTTTCATCCATGATTTGAAAGCCTTCCTCTTCCAGATTCATCCCTGCCACCATTTCCAAATTCTGCTGGGAAATTTGGCTGGCATAGACAAGATCATACACCTGCAGGATGAATTTTTCCTGTACATCCTCAACCACCACTAATTCGCCTAATTCAATCTGTTCAGAAGCTTTTACACGCATGACAATTTTCCCAAACTCTCCGGAAACGATAAGGCCTTTGGTCATGGTTAGAAAATGAAAAGACCTCTTTTTTAATAATTTAGATTTTATAGAAGTTATTAATTCCCGAGAAATGGAATTTATACCCCATAGCTCTGCTACGATTAGATACCCATTTCTGGGAGCAAAAAGGCTGATGCTTTTTGCTCAAAAAGACAGAAGTCTTTTTTGAGTAAAAATCTCAAGAGATATAGATTCCAATCGAATGCCCGCAGCTTGCTGCGATGGGGATTTTTTACTCTCAGCCTAAATCATCAACTCTATTCGTTTAATATTCTGATTGTTTCTCTTTGCACTCTTAAAATAGACTCTTTTATTCGCTTTAGTTGATCTAAATCAATGCTTGTCTCAACGCCATATGTAGACATTTCACGCTTATGTCGAACTGTTGGATTTGTCATATTTTCTTCAACATCTAAGGTATCAAATTCTAAAACAATATTCTTATCAAGATTCAGTTTTTTATCTTCAATTAATTTAAGCAGAACAGTGATAGTGCAGGACTGATTTTGCGAAACATAACCATATTTTAATAATATTCCTAAAAAGCAATGATAGATAGCATAGAAACCAACATTCAGTGCCCAATCATATATCTTCAATTTCTCGAGTGTTTGCAAAACAGCATAATTATATTCCGACTTTTTGAGATGTTTATGTGCTAAATCTAAATCAGGTTTTGTCTTATCAAGTCTTTTTGGATCTTTCAAGCACCAGTTCAAATGATTCTCTATTTGCGGCATGTTTTAATCGCCTCGACATATTTTTCTGGATTATGAAAGATCAAATTTTCCGACATTATGTTATAAAATACTTTATCTTCTTTGTTTAATAATATATCTTTTTCAGATATGTCCACATATCTTATTGGTTTTTCTAATAGCTGAGAGCTCATTATTTCTTTTTTGATTTTACGGATAATTTTTGACTCTTTTTTGTCGTAAACGAGCAAGACATCAACATCATGAAAATCACTACTTCTTATAGAAGAACCGAAAACAGCACCGATCTGAAGACATGATTTGAATTTTTTTAAGCTATGCAATACAACAACCAACCATTTAGGAAAACATTTTTCTTCCAGGCTTAGCATATATTCTATAAACTTAATTGCTAATTTATTCTCATAATCAAAAGAAAAATAGACCGCATTTCCAATTTCTTCTTTGGTTAAAAGCTGTTTTGATACTAAAAGATTGCATAATTTATTTGCATGGGCGTGGTTTATGTTTAAAATCCGGGCCAATTGTCTTGCATTATAGCTGTCTTTGTAGTGTTTGAAGAGATATTGAGTTATTTGAATTTCTATCTTTGTAAATTGCATGTTATTAGCAGTCATATGTATGTCACAGGCATACGTTATATATAACCTTTTCGTTTTTTGTCATTGAACTCCTCTTAACAGTTAAATTTTCTACTTTTAAGTAGTATTTTCAGAAAGATTTAAAAAAGAAGGGCATCTTAGAAGGAAATATGGATATAATCACCTGGAATTTACCCGCGAAAATTAATGTCCCAAAAATAGAAGATCCTGGTTTAGGATATCGGGGAGAAGAAATTTCTAAATTAGAAAAAGTGTTAGGGAGGGTTAATGCCAAAGCAAAAGAACTCCACGACTTTACCCAAGTATATCATGAAGTTCTGGAAGTAGTACTAGGAGATACAGATTTATATCAACGCATTAAAACCCATGTCAATACCAAAAATGACCGTGAGAAGAACGATAACGTAGATAACCAACACTTACAAACTTGGGTTGAGGATCGAGAGACTCGCTGGCTGCCCCCACCATCAGTAGATGGATTTTATGGCTCTGATGTACCTTCTTTCTTTGATTTTCGCAGAAAAGATCACTTGAGAAGAAGAAAAAGAGAAGTTAAGGAAATAACACCGCAAATAGAACGGCAAGAAAAATGGTTAAGTACGTTAGACAATACTGTTGTTTCTCTTGTATCAGCGCCATTATATGAGGTTATTCAAGCAGGTGTAAATGCCCAGTTTTTATTTGATAAAAAAGGCCATAACAACTTAAGATTAATAGCAAAAGCCGGTCATAATGGAATTCAAGAGACTCTACCGTTAGGATACCAACTATTAGGACAGATGGTCGATTCTTACTGTTCAGGTAGAGAAAAGGAAAATGAAAATTCTGAAGTTAGAGACTGGTATGCTGAGGGACTTTTCAAGATCTTTGAATGTATCGCTGAAAATCAACCTCACAATCTTCAAGCTCAATATGGAATGGCTGCTGTAAACCTTCTTTTCAGAGATAATAATGACAATAGGGAAGCTGCAAAAAAGATTCTCAGGAAAATTGCCGCAACAGAAACGGACGTGACTACGTGTAAACCATACGGAGAAAAAATATTTCGCGCTCTTTTCTCAGCAAGAACAGCAGCACCAGAGATACTAATTCTTGCTGCTGAGAAAATGTACAGCGAATTTCTCAAAGGAGAAACGAAGGATGGATTGGTGTATGGAGAACAACGCCAAGCAGCAGTAATGAGAAAAATTGCTGAGTATCTTCGTCAAGCTGTGGAAAAAGATCCTAGTTTAGAAGACATTGCAGAAGTAAAAAGAGAGAGCATCCGAGACTTTGAAAGAAAAAGAGTTGAAGCAGTTCTGGAAGGGACGTTGGGGAAAAGTGTGGCAACAGAAATAAGAGATCCTTCTGAGTTAGTTGATATGATATCAGTTGCTCAAAATGAAGGTAGATATGATGAAGCATTATCTCAATGTAATACTTTAGAACAACTGAATTCTAATGATGAAAGAGCACCTTATTTCAGAGGAACTATTTTCGAAAGACAAAATAAACTTCTCGAAGCAATTAGAGATTATCAGAGGGCCATTCAGCTTAAACCAAGATATAAAAAAGCTGAAGAGAGTCTTAAAAGGATCAAAAATGCTTTAGGACCAAGGATAAGGGAATTAAGAGACGCGAGACAATACGAGGATGCTTTAGCGCATTGTCAAGTACTACAGCAAATTAATCCACAAAGCTATGATG
>CAZCXW010000071.1:0-4765 GCA_964502785.1 uncultured Methanosarcinales archaeon
AATCAGGCCATCGAGAAATTCTTCGACGAGTTAAGGAGAATGTGTCAAACATGAGATACTGATATTTTCCTTTCTCTTTAATTTTTATAAGAGGAATTTCTTGGACAAGAAAGTCTTCAGGGATTTGTTTGAGTATGTACATAACTTCATCTCTGCAAGCATAATTAATAAATGTTTCATCGGAATGCATATAAATAGGGATAATAGAGAGTCAACGTTTAAGACAAATGAATGATTACAATAAATTCCAACAAGAATATTATGAAGAACAATGGAGTAAACTAACATTATCACATAAACCTGGCGCTACGGGTTGGATGACAAATGTTCCAGCCCCCGATTTTCTTGACTTTGTAAACTGGTTAAAAAAAGAAAAAATTACCGGAACCGCTCTGGATGTTGGCTGCGGGGGTGGTAGACATTCTATCATCTTAGCAAAAGAAGGATTCAAAGTTTATGGAATTGATTTTTCTAATTCTGCGATAAAAACAGCTAAAGAAAATGCAGAAGCAGCTAAAGTGACGAAGAATGCTTTCTTCCGAGTGGGAGATGCATTAAAGTTGCCGTATAAAGGTCAATTTTTTGATATCATCAATGATGATGGCTGCTTACACCATCTTGCAAAAAAGGATTGGCAGAAATATCTGCAAAATATCATCAGAGTTCTGAAGGATGATGGGATTTTAAGAATCAAAGTATTCAGTAAAAATTGTAATTTTTATAAGAAAAGCAGACCCATGAAAACCCCTAAGAATTGGATTTTGGTGCCAGGGAAGGATTATACTTATTTCTTTGAAAAAAATGAGATTGTAAACTTATTTGCAAACGATTTTGAAATCATTAAAATTGAAGAAAAATATCATCCCATAATGAGAGAGAAAAAATTCTTTTTTGTAATCCTAAAGAAAAAATAATATTCTCAGGTAGAAGCTACTTCATAATAGAACATATTTATTTAAAGTAACCTCCATTTTAGAATACAATGAATTCATTTTTACCAACGACTCTGGAAGAAGGACAACAGTATTACAAAAATTTCACGCAGTTTGATGTCATTTTCATTACAGGAGATCCTTATTATGATCATCCTCTTAGCGGTGTTGCCATCCTATCACGTCTTCTGGATCAAAAAGGCTTCAAAGTGGGAATCGCCCCCCAGCCGCAAACGGATGAAGAGTATCTTGCTTGCGGCAGACCATTATATTTTTTCTGTATAACTTCGGGATTATTAGATTCAATGTTAGCGAATTATACGCCGATGCTGCGGAAGCGGGAAAATATTCTTGTGCCAGAACGCGCGTTGATGGTATACACTCAGAAAGTAAAAGAATTGCATAAGAATGTGATGACTGTTTTAGGCGGCGTGGAGGCGACAATCAGGCGTTTCACCCATTTTGATTATAAAGAAAATAAACTGCGCCGTGGAATCTTAAATGATACAAAAGCAGATTTACTTTTATTTGGCAATGCAGAAAGGTCTCTCCTTACGTTGTTGCATAGAATAAAAATAATTGCTGGAAAAAAAAGCCTGACGACGATTTCTTTTGACGAGATCAAAACAGAATTAGATCTTCCAAGCCTTGACGGAGCAGCATTCCGCATTAAAGAACAGGAAATTAATCCGCAGATACGCCGCCTGCCAAGTTATGAAGAATGTGTGGCTGATAAAAACAACTTCAGTTTATTAACAAGAATCCACTACCTCCTTCCAGACAACGCTTTTCTCGAGCAATGCAGCAAAGGATTTATTCAACATAATCGTACCACACATATCTTAACAGAACCAGAAATGGATTCTATTTACGAAGTCCCTTTCACAAGAGAACTGCATCCTTCCTGCAAGAATAAAGAATTCAATGAAGCGATGGTTGAGAAGTTAAAAACATCCGTGATTATTGGCCGTGGCTGTTGGGGAAGCTGCACTTTTTGCGTGATTCCGCTTGTGCAAGGAAAAGAAGTGGCACGACGAAGTAAAGGAAGTATTCTCAGAGAAATAGAAACATTGTATAAAGATGGTTTTTCAAAAATAAATGACCTCACACTGCCTACATTAAATATGTATGGTTCCTCTTGTGCTTTGTATAACGAACCAGAAACAATTTATTCCCCCATTATTGACTCCAATATTACAGTTTACAATAAAAAGAAATATTGCAACCAGCAATGCGTAGGTTGTCCGCAACGAGTATTGCGTGATGATTTGTATCCCCTTCTGGAAGAGGTTGAAAAATTACAGCAAAAGTACCTGGGGACAGAATTAGAACTCCGCAGCGCCATCCGCCATGACCTTATTCTCCAACAAAAAGCTCTATTTCGGAAAATTATGCAGTTTGTTTCAAGACTTAAAATTGCTCCTGAACACATTTCAGATACGGTACTCCAGAGTATGAATAAAGCTACACGCCATGAATTTGAGGAATTTTTGAAGGAATTTGCGAAAGTTAATATGGAACAAAAGACACACAAAAATCTAGTGCCTTATTTTGTCGTTGCTCATCCGGGCTGCACCATGGACGATATGCATATTTTACGTAAATTCTGTGAAGAGAAAGACATTTATGTGAATTTAACACAGGTTTTTACGCCAACACCGGGAACAGCTTCCACTGCTGCGTATTACAGCGGCATTGACACTTTGACAAAACAACCCGTGTATGTGCCGCGGACATTTCGAGAAAAGAAAGACCAGAAGAATATATTGTTAAATGTTCAATCCATTTCTGAGAATGATGAAAGCGGGTGAGAAGATAGTGTGGTGAACAAGATGCCCATACATCTTAATAAACTTAGGATATTTCTAAAAAATTACACAAAGAAACCATCATGACAACAATAGGGAGGGAGATTATGGCACCATTAGAACAAATAACCATTAAACTGACACGGGGATTTAGCGGAATGGATCAAGCTTCGGCAGACGCTTTTTATCAAGCAACGCTCAGCGCGATACCATTGCTCAGAGATAGAATAACAACCCCATTTGAAACGCTTCTAAAAAAGGAGACGGGATTTGACAAAGAACACCCGCCAGCAGAAACGACTATTACAGAGAGAACATACGGCCCTCTGCAGTTCACGATAGAATCACAGCCCAGGGAGGGAAGACCAAGCTATGCAAGCATATTTGAAGGACTGCAGGAGTATCTAGCCCTTCTTCAGGATGAACATGATAAAAAAATCAAACGAAGAGGAGTTTGCACTTTTGACAATACTCCCCATCTAGAAATCAATGATCTTATTGAAAAAGCGCAAGAACTTCGTAACGATGTTTCAGAATCAGATTTAAAACAAACTATCGCCTATGAAGGCAAAGTTGGTGAAGTAGATGCTGTAATTATTCCCTTGACACAAAAAATCTCATTGAATGAAAGCGATGCTGTGCGTTATGTGCAAACTAAACAGTTGGAAAAAGCAATCAAAGAAAGAACCATAGAACCATTTACAAAAGCTTTACGAGAACAGACAAGCTACAAGAAAGGAGAGACGCCAATTGAGACCATTGAACATTGGGTGCAGGTGGGAACACATCTCATAAATGTGCAGCTCATTCCAGAGAAAACCGTGCAGTATGCAAAGATTTTTGAAGCGGTAATGAGAGAAGGAACTTCCAGAACACCCCCGGGGGAATTTTTAAGAATTCAGGAAAGAGCAGGTGACATTGCACTGTTGTATGATGTTCAAGATAGGGCTAGACAAAGGTACGTCTCCATTCCTGGAACTGCACAAAGATTAAATCAATTGAAGGATGCATACACAAATATAAGTGATAATGTAAGATTACATCATTTTCCACTGGGAGGGATATAATTTTCTCTTTCTTATTTCGTCAAAGAAAAAAAATTACAATGACACCAAGAAACACTCCAGAGAAATTTACGCAAGTATTTGGTATGAATTACGAAGAGTTTATTGCCCGAGCTCATTTCCTGTATGGAGAACAGTTTAGTGAGATTAAAAATCCCAGAGAAAGATGCAGGATCATAGACAATATTCAAGCCAGAACATATTCAACATGGGCACAGCAGATGGTAGAAGAGACAAGAAAACTGACACCGAGGGAAGAACGCAAAAGAGAGATTCGTGACAGCCGATATGTAGCTGCTCATTGGCTAGTACATAGTATTCCCGGAAAAAGATTCTTTTTGGAAGACGTCGAAAAAGTTCCCTACCTGCATCCGAAAACTGAGCAACAAGTTCTTGATGCTGCTGCCGTAAAGCAAGAAATAGATTCTTTAGAAAAAAAATTAGGCGAGGATGCAGAAAGATTACATCAAAGAAGGACGCCATTTGTAAATGCTACTTTTTATAGCGGAGAGATTAAGAAAAGCGTGGTTCTAAAATCAACCCGATGGAACGATATGCCAGAACCAATAAAAGAGTATAAAGGCGGGATTAAGCTCATTGATATTGCACAAACAGATGATTTTCTGAAAGAACTAGAAAGAGAGTACGAGAACAGAGAAAATGTTCCTGCAGATTTTTTCCCAAAAGTCAATTTTCTTCTGAGTAATGAAGCTCATAAAGCGCTGAGAAAAGCAGGGATGGAAACCGCGCCTTACGACATTTGGATCCTCCGTAAAATGGAAGCTGGACCAAATCCCGACGGAGTAAGAGGAAATGCATTTATTGCGAGGAAATTTATTGAAGAGATTAATAATTTATATGAAAGAGTCAAATAAGATGACAATATTTTCTTTAACGCTTTCTTCAAACATATAGTCATGGACTTAAATAATTGAGCACATTATGCTTAAAACAATGTTTT
>CAZCXW010000072.1:0-4627 GCA_964502785.1 uncultured Methanosarcinales archaeon
CGTATGTTGGTTGTTTACATACATTGGGAGAAGCAAACACCGAAATAGCAATGGGGAGATTTTTATTTTTGGCTAAATTGGCGGGAGAGATAGTTGGTGTCGATTTTGCAACGTACAAACAGGAATTTCCAAATCAACAATTTTATGATTATCCGCGTGCTGTTCACGATGAAGAACATTTAAAGATTTATGCTCAAAGAACTGAAAGAATTCTAGGTGTTCCACCGTTAAGAAATGCAGAATTTATGGGAAAAATGATTTATTTCCCAACAGAAAACTTGATAAAAATAATGTTGAGAGGAAGTGGATATATCCCGCGCCTCTCTCCAGGGATTAAGCCATAAAGTTAAAGAAACTGAAGAAGAAAAACTTAATGCTTCCCTGATTTCTTTTTCTTCTTCACAAATTCCAAAATCTTCTGGACACTTTCTTCTATTTTTATGTTTGTCGTATCCAAGATAAAATCATATTGTGATTCATCACGATGATCAAAATCATAATATTTTACATACCTTTTTGCATCTTCTTCATCCCGCTTTTGAATTTCTTTTTTCATTTCTTTAATATCTTTAACATCTCCTTCGTTTCGTTCTATTTTTTTTGTCTTATTTTGTAAATCATTCCAGATTCGTTTTGCTGCTTCAGTAACATCTACTTTTATAAAAATTTTAATTGATTCGGGAAGAAAATGAAATTGTGTCCTTCCTTCAACCACAACGTCTCCATATCGAGCTAACTTTCTTGTCTCCTGGGCAGCTTCTTTATCAATATCCACATCCGTTTCAGGATGATTTTTGGCATATTCATTCAACTGCTCGAGTGTCCAGCCTTTTTTTCGCGCCAATTCCCGCCGCATTCCTCCGACATAGACACGCTGCGCGCCTAATTTTTGAGCAATAATCTTCGCAATGCTGCTCTTCCCGCTTCCTGCCGTCCCAGAAATAGTGATAATCATAAGAAAATGTTTCCATTGCCATTAATAAATTTTTCTAGAATCATCTTCTCTTCCTCCAAACCTTTCACAAAAAGAAAAAATAGCAGATCGCGACTTTATATAGATTTTATCTTCAATTTTAAAGCATGGGGGATGGGAAAGCCGTTATTTCTCGGCCACGTGATGCTTTTGATGCGGTAAATGCTCCATTTCGAGAAATTTCTGAAGTTATGAGAGCGTCTGCCAACCAATTTTCTCTTTTAGAAAAGCAACTTCAGAAAGAGCGCAACAGCTTGGAAAAAGCCGCCCGTGAACAGCGGATCATGGGTTTTAGTTCTTCTGCCTTTCCTGGTGGGATAGATGATAATTCTTTTGAGTACCTCCTCGCTTCCCAGCCGGAGGAATCGGAATATAGCAACACCATCGGACTTCTTTTTAAAGTGCAGGATATCCTTTGGAATTCGTACAGCAGCTTAGTCGGCAAGGTGCAAGTGAATGAAGATGAAGAAGTGGAACATCTCCTGACTGCACTGGCTCATCCCAAAAAGATCCAGGCTTTGGTGCTGTATAACACTTTTTTTAATTCGGAAGAATATGAAAAAGAAGATATTGAACAAAAACGAGAAAATGCCCTTGCTGAATTAGAAGCCTTGCGGGAAACGGCTGGCAGTTTTAGGACTACAGTAGAAGCGCTGAGTTCTCAATTTAGGCTTGCTGAAGATATCGGCGAAAAAATATATGAAGCTTTAAAAACCCAGCATGCGGCGATGGTACAGCGTCATCAAAAAAATGGGCAAAGGATTATCAAATCTCCTTCGCTTACATCTATTGCAGAACTGATTTACGATAAATTACCCGGGATTGAGGATATAGATGAGCACATCCTATTAAAAAATATTTCTCATTATAAAATAAAAAGCGCCGCCCGATTTTTAGCATATTTAACTTCTCCTGAAATCTTTCCTTTTGTGTGCGATGCAAATCTGATTTCGACGTATGCTATTCAAGAGATGAAAAAAATGCATGCCTGTTTAGAAATCATGCGGCCCCTTGCCACTGACTACAAAAGACAGCATGCACAGATCATGGAAAAAGGAGAGTATCAAATGAACCAGCAAGATCATGTCTCTTCTATTGTAGAAATAGTTGAGAAGGTTCGGGAAATTGATTTTAAAGATATTTCTTTCCAAAGACCGGAGAAAAAACCATCCAGATTAGATTTATTCATCGGAAATTTACGAAATTCAGCGTACGAGTTCATTATTAATTCTCTCGAAGAGTTGGCGAAAATAAAGCTGCCTAAAAACAGAAAATGTTCTGGACAGGAGCTGAAGAAATATCACGACATCAGATTTAAAGCAGCGGCAAAAGTCGCTTATTCTTTATTAGAACGGAGAGCGAAGGATAATGAACTTGAAGAACAGGAAAAAACAGCATATCGCTGCCTGGCTGTAAGCGATGAAGAATCACTAGGCTCAATCCAAATCGAGCCTATGGATCCGCCCAGAACAGTCTCCATCGAAAGAATAAAAGGAAGCGGCTTCCGGGAAGTAAAAGAACACTTCAAGTCGATAGACAGGGATTCCAGAAAATACTCGGCAGTGGCCAAAGTTCTGAGCGGGAAATCAAATGAAAGGAATCATTTCATGCTCTGGGGGCCTCCTGGTGTTGGAAAAACAGAAATCATGCGCACTATTCCTCACAATAAAAATTGGATTTATATTGAAGCTCGCGGTGCGGATTTAGGCACGGCCTGGATGAATGAAACGGAAAAAAATCCTCGAAGATTATTTGATCTCGCCTATGACAAACACTGTCGCACGAGAAAACCTGTTTTTGTGGCGATTGATGAAGGAGAACATCTCCTCGCTAAAGTTTACGGAGATTATGGAGCGAAAACACATAACCAAGTTGTCGCGGAAATTCAAGCTCTTCTGGATGGAACGATTGCCTATGAAGGCGTCATTTTGCTTGTCTCGCTCAATAAAATAGATCACATTCAGGAAGCAATGATGCGAAGGTATCATATTTTCATCGTTGGAGAACTCAATGCTGATGATCGGGCAAGTTTATTATATGATTTTGCGGGGAGAGGATTACCGCGGGACGAAACGTTGACACTAGAATCATGTTATGATCTCGGAAACAGAATGACTGGAGCGGGCGGAGATCTTTTACGGAAACCGATTGATCTCCTTGAGAAAAAATTTCTCAAAGAGATGGACGAACATTACCCTAAAGTACTCGCTGGACTGGAAACATACTTAAGAGATGAAAGCGGCGAATTTGAGTTATCAAAAGTAACTCCTGAAGAAAGAGAGTACGTGAAAGGAGAATTTGCAAAGGGAGGATATACCGTTACGCCGCTGCTCATTTCCCAAGCGGTTAACAAAATAATGTCTGATGGCAGCGTCAGAAATTTAATCAAGCAGACCCAAGACTTTTATCGGGATGCAAAAAGAAAAAAACGGCAAATGCCGGGCGCCGAGGCTCTGGAATTATAGCAGATGTATAATCTCATAAAATAAAGAGGATGGTTAAAAAGCATAAAACAAAATGACATCATTGTGCGGCATTTTATTTCCTGGAGGAGCTTTAATTTACTCTGATTTGCAAGCGACAAGCGATCATCGAAGGAGATCTTCTTCCAAGGAAACAAAAATTTATCAAGCGGGTGAAGAACGTGTTCTGCTTGCTGGTACGGGATCTGTTGATGGGATTGTCTTGGCTAAGGAAAAAGCGAGCATCGAAATCAGAAAATGGAAAATGGAAAATGGATTAAAACCGATTCCACCTTCGGAAGTTGGCGAAATCCTGCGCCACGTCATGAAACCAGAACAAGAAGCTAATTTCATTATGGCTGGATATAATATGCTAACCCACCAGGCAGAAATTGCGGAAGTTTCTGAAAATGGCTTCGATTGGAAAACGGGATTAGTGCAAGTGAGCGGTTCAGGAACAAGTTATATGCATTCTCAGGCTTTAAAGTTAGAAAATAAAGTTCTCTCCACTATCAATACAACTATTGTTACCACCGAGCAAATGTACGATTTTCTTCCCACACTGAAGTTTCCAAAAGAGGCAGCGATGCTGGAAGGCTTGGATGTCATCCATTGCGGGCCGGAGAGCGATATCTTTAGCGGAGGAAGAGGTTATCAACTGATGATTGTCACAGGAAGAGGAGTGGAAGGATATATCATTCCAAAAGACGAAGCGCGGCGTCTATTAGAAAAAAAATGGAAAGCGGAATTTTCGATGGTAAACCCAGAAATTAAATCTGCGCCGCTCCGCTATAGCCAAGCTTTTCGGCAATGGAGAGTGATGTTAAGATGAATCCCAGCGATCTTGATGCGCGGGAATTAATTAACACCCAAAGAATGATGTATGCCAATGTCGCTCTCAAAATTGTCGAAGATGACGTCGAAAGAAAACCAGTCATTGTTGTTGATAACCCCTCTTTGGAAATAGTTCTGGCCGTCACGCTCAAGCCCGTGCCTGATACTGCAAAAGGAAGAATATCTTCTCCGCAAAAAATCACTGGACCAGTACGGATTGAACCTCTGAATAAAGAACAGTATCTCATATTTCTTGGTGATAGATCGGATCTCTTCATTCCTCTCCTGGGAACAAAATGGACTGGAACTCCGCTGGAAGCAATCCGAGAATACGCCGCTTCCTATCCTGAAAGGAAGA
>CAZCXW010000073.1:0-4576 GCA_964502785.1 uncultured Methanosarcinales archaeon
AAGAAAACACCACGACTATATTAAACTTGCTCAATTAATTAGGTCCCTAACTATACGTTTCAAGGATGTAGTCAACGGCTTCTTTCTGGCCAGGAAAAACGCGGCAATGGTGGTCACAGAACATGTCTCCTTTTTCATTCACGACGTAATCGTTCAGCAAAGGACGATAAAAAAGAGCAAGGTGGCGAACCATGATTTGAATAGAGAAAAGAACTTTATTAAATTTATGTCAAAGGAAGATGTGTATTATAATCTCTTCTTTAGTTTAGGAATAATAGTATAGGCGATAACCGCGCTGATGATAGTAATAGACCAAAAAATGAAAAGATTGCTTTTGCCAAGAAAAAAGAAGATAAAATTGACAATAATGATGAGGAGCATAACATAACCGACGAAAGTTAGTGTTCTTGGATTCATTTCAAAAGTTTAATAACGTCTTTCAAATTTAACATTTGTTCAGTTCCATCATTCATATCGCGCAGAAGAACTTTCTTCTTTTTCATTTCGTCCTCACCGATGATGATTACGTAAGGAATTCCTAAACTGCCAGCGTATTCCAGATTTTTACTAACGCCTTTCTTACCTAAAGAAATTTCGGCAGGAATATTCTCCCGGCGCAGTTCTTGAACGATAACCAAAGACTCAGTGATGGTATTGATAGGAATCACATACACTTTCGTGGGTGTTTTTGTTCCTTTCATTCCTTTCTCTAAACGCAAAATATCCATGATCGGTTCTAACCCAAAAGAAATGCCCATGGCAGGGATTTGCGGACCGCCTAACTTTTGAATTAAATTGTCATATCTCCCGCCTCCGGCTAAGGAGCAGGTAATTTTGCCTTTTTTGAGATAAGCTTCAAAGACCGTCCCAGTATAATATGCAAGACCTCTTGCCAATGAAACATCAAAAACGGCAGAACGAACATTCATTGTTTTGAGATAAGAGAAGACTTCTTCGATTTCTGCAAGCCCTTGTTTTCCCTCTTCTGAAACTACTTTTTTCTTTAATTCAGTAAGAGTAATTTTTTCTTTGATAATGGAAAAGACTTCCTCGATTTGTTGTTTACTATACCCTCGTCCTTGCAGCTCTTGAGAAACGCCTTCTTTGCCAATTTTATCCAGCTTATCAATGGCAATAATCGCTGCTTCTTTATCTGTAATTTTAGCTTGCTCTAAAATACCGTTGAGGATTTTCCGATTGTTGATTTTAATAATTATATCGAGGTTCAGTTTCTTAAAGATGGCATCAGTAAGAGCCACGACTTCCGCGTCAGCGAGCATGGACGAAGTGCCAGCCATATCCACATCCACCTGCCAGAATTCCCGGTAACGGCCAAGTTTGATCGGGCCGTCACGAAAGACACGTCCCATTTCATAGCGTTTAAAAGGCAGTTTTAATGTAGGATTCATGGCCATGTAGCGAGCCAAAGGGACGGTAAGATCAAAACGTAATCCGAGTTTACGCTCACCTTGATCTGTGAATTTGAATATCTCTTTCAGAGCATCGCTGTCTTGGCCGGCTCCGCCCTTTGCCGAGAGAGTTTCCATCCGTTCAATAATAGGTGTTTCTAATGGGGCAAAGCCGTACAGTTCAAAGATTTCTCGAATGACGGCAATGGTTTTATTCTTGAGACTCTTTTCTTCCGGTGGTACATCTCGAACGCCTTTGGCGGTTTGCATTTCCATGGTTGTTACCTCATAATAATTTGTTATTTAAAAATATTCGGATTTGTTCTAAGTTACTGAAAGAGTAAGTAGGTTTTTCGTTTTCGTTTTGTGGTTCTTCTTCCGTATATTTTCCTGATTTAAGACGAATAGTTGTCATGCCAAGAAGATTGCCAATAGCTATTTCATGGGTAATTTTATCACCAATAACAATTGTTTCTGATGGCTTAACCTGAAAAGTTTTTAGTATATCCTGAAATTCTGGAGGTGATTTTTCATTGACGATTTTAATTACATTGAAAAAAGAAGCGATAGGTTTAATTAATATTTCTCGTTTTTTTCTATTGGAAGCAGCAGTGACAAGAGCGAGTTTTATTTTTTCTTTTTGGAGTGACTGTAAAAGCTCTTCTGCTCCAGGAAAGAGATTACTATTATCTGGATCCCATAAAGTACGCTTAAAGTCGATGATGGCGGCTTTCATGATTATTCACCTACGCAAAAATACATACGAATTTCATAACTCCGAAGACCTGAACGATCTCCGGCAATTTCTACTGGCAACAGCCATTGTTCAAATAAGGTACTTGTGCTGCGATCTTTTTTAAATTCTCTCCCCCATAAAGGGGTGATAAGAGGCTTAAAATAGCTCGAACCTACACTGTACTCACGAAAAAGTATTTTCTTCTTCACAATTAAACCATAGTTCTGAACTTGCCTCGTTCTTTCATAAAAATTGGAGATGCTATCTCGTTCCGGGAGGGCGACTAAACTTTCAGGTATTTTGACATTAATTTCTTTTAGTTTTCTGCTCATAGCTCCCAGAATTCTATTGCGAAGAGGCTGGTTGCGACTAAGGTAATCAAAGTTAGGCTGTGGATATATTTTTCCGTACTTAGAAATTTCAGAATCACCAGCTTCGAGTGTTACCTCAGTTCCGCGTTTTCTTAACTCTCCAACGAGCGTTGATAGTTCAAACGCAAAAAAACCTAATTCATTAGCTTTCCCTTTATACGCAACGATACGTTGACCAGCGGCTTTTGCTAAAGTATCAAAACCAATCTGAGGTTGCCTACGTAAAGCTTCACTGGCAAAGACAATATCGGCAATGTAACCGATGGCAGGAGCACCGATATCAATGACGTAAATATCTTCATCGACAATCATAAAATCAATTGATCCTGTAAAAGCTTGTCGAGAGAAAGGAATTGTCTTGCTGAAAATTGCTTCATCGAGGCATGAAAATTGTGCAAAACGGCTGGCTACTTCAGCAAGGCCATCATAAACGAGTGATGTTGCTTGCTCCAAGCGTTGATACAATTTCTTGGGAAGAGCAAATGATTTATCCGAAACGCTATAGAAAAATAAAGGTGATTTTCCTTTTTTTCTTCTTGGATCTACAGGAGCAATCCTTTCGGCTTCAGTTATTATTTCTGTTATCTCAGATATCTTAGTTGAATCCAATTGCCGTAGTTCATTTCGTAAATCACCCAGTCGCTGTTCGATTTGTGAATTTACATTTCGAGCGACGAATGGTTCGACAAACGTAGCGAGCGGTAAGAGGCGAATATTTCCAGCATAACCGAGTTTATCACCATCAACAATATCAACAAGTGAAGTGAATCCGGTAAAAGCTGTTTGGTCGTTGCTAATGGATTTAATGACCCAGCGTTCGAAATCAGTTTCTTGAGGTTTACCACATAATAAAAGAGGAGTCAAGTATTGCTGAGAAAATTTTCTTTCTTCATCAGAAGAAATCACTCGCCCTTTCCATTTCTTGTTTACCTCAGCAAAAGGCTCGTAAATACCTCCACTAACTCTAGCAATAGTTGATAATATTCTGACATTTCCACCAATGAAGGCAATCAGCACTAGGTTGTGCTTGAGCCTCACTTCCCATTTCAGTTTGAGTTTTGTTCATGTTTTACCTCCTGGTTTAAAAATCGTCATCTAATCGAGACCAACGAGCAATAGTCCAATACTCATCGCTAGTTATTGCTCCTCGTTCCAGCATTATGGAGTAAGGCTCACTGGTTCTTCTATTAGCACCAATAATCACATTAATGCGATTATCATAGTCTCGCGTCGCATCAGCAAGACGAGCCCTTGCTGCTTCTGGTTCAGAAGATCTGGCTGCTACGACAGTGGGCGGTTCCATTAAGTTACCACTATCGATGTCACGCCAGCTAATAAGTCCTCCTTGCTTGTTGTATTTCCACCATTCTTCCTTTTTGTCTTTTTGTTCTTTTGCCATTTTTTATCTCCCCGTTTAGAGTCCGGATGACTTTGTTGAGGCCTGCCGAGAAGGTTTGAACTCCTGCTTCCAGAAATCTGTTGAGAAATCACAGTCTAGCGTGCTACCATTACACTACAGCAAGCATTATTGAGAAACACTGTTAAGGGGCATAAGCCCTAAAAATGATGATTGAACAATATATTTGCTATTAAAAAATTATTTTGAAGAATATTTTGACAACTACGTAGAGCACTAACAATGAAGGTAATCAACTCTGGTTTTAGTTGTCATGTAGTATAGAAAACAAGACTTATATTTAAATGTTTTGGTGTAATAACTGAAAAGTAGCAAATTAGAAATCAGGGTCATCAAAGAAAATGAAAGGGCAGCTGGGGAGAATCGAACTCCCTCCAAGGGCTCTCCGCAACTTTTCGTTGCCACAGGCCCCCATACTAACCGTTATACGACAGCCGCCATGCTGGAATTTACCATGATTGATTTTATTTAAATCTTTCGTGATATTGAATCATTTCTAAAGTTGATCCACAACACTAACTTGTATAATAAAATATTTAAAGACGGTCAAATGTAAACCAAAAATGTTTGTCCATAATTTAAATCCCACGCTACTTCAATTAGGACCATTAGAGATTCGGTGGTACGGTCTTGTCTATGTGTT
>CAZCXW010000074.1:0-4545 GCA_964502785.1 uncultured Methanosarcinales archaeon
TTTTGCTTATGACTGGGTGTTCCGACACCTCCCGTAGGAGAAATAACTTCGCCCGTGTCTGGATCAATAGTTACCGCATTATCACCAGAGAAAGAAAGGGCCGTTAATTGCTGGCCAAAAACAGAAGCGAACCCGGCAATGACAATCAGTAATCCGACTACAAAAAGCCCCCAGCCGACTCCTTTATCTTCTTTCACATAAGCAAAAATGGAAGCATCAGTATGCCCAAAAATCATGAATAAAAGCACGAGGAGAATAAAAAAGATGATGGCTACTGCAAACCAGGGTATGACAAAATTGATGATAGATACTGCCGTTTTAGAGAGTAAAATCGTTAATACGGCAACGACGGCGATAATTGCATTTAATCCTTTATTCTCGCCAATAACTTTAGTTTTCTGCAGGATAGCATACATAAAAGCAAAAACCAACAGCCAAGGAAAAACAAAACTTATTCCTTCCAATAAGCTCAAATCAAGGATGGTTGCCATCGTCAGTGCTTTTTATGTCCAATGTCTTCTAGCAGGCCGCCCAAGCCTTTCCAAATATTGGTTGCTGTTCTCGTCGCGCCAGGGCCTCCCGGTTCTTTTGTAATAAAATACACGACTAAGCCAAAAATAAGCACGATGATTATCAATTCTGTTGTTTCCGCTGTCCACCAGCCGAAGATGTCGTATGGACCTCTCCACAAGCCAAACGCGGCGCCGAAAATGTAAATGACGAAACCAATGGCAAAGATGGCAATGAGGGGAGCGGCCGCCTGGGCAAGATTTTTTCCAAAAATACCGAGTAAGATCAGGAGCATGATGGCGGCGACACCCACTAAAGAAATGCTGGGTAAAGTCTCATTGAGAACCAGGACCGGATCGTATCCTAGGGGGTATGTGCCTAAGATGTGGGGCACGACGAAAAGCAGTCCTAAGATTAAGGCGACGATCACGTCAAAATTTTTTCGTTCGCCGAGAATCTTTGTTTTATGCAGCACTGCAAAAATGAGGGTAAAGACGAGGAGAAACGGCAGGAGGATGTCCAATACTCCGTACGTTTCAAGAAAATACACTAACGTTTCATATGTTGCCATGGTGGAAATCCTCCTTTAATGACTCCCCTTCTTTTCAGGGGCATGATGCTCTCCTTCTTTTCCTTCTTTAGGTGATGGTTCTTTGGTAATATACCACATGAATGCAAGGATAATTAGGATGAAAACAATGCTGCCCGCCCATTCTGCCTCAATATTTGTAAAAATGCTGAGGATGGGCTTTAGCCAGCCGAGAGCATTAAGGAAAATGATGATGATTCCGACAAACATCATGACCGTGAAAAATTTTGCCCACCATGAACCTTCCAAAGAAAACTGTTTATCTGTATAAAATACTCCTACTAAGAGGAGAAAGCTGATGGCAAGCACAACCAATAATACTGCGTTGGCCATTACTTCATTGATGATCCTTACTAATTGTGTTGATGCGACGACCAGAAGGGCGACAACAAAGGCAATCATCGCATTAAGATTTTTTTTGGTATACTCTTTTTCACCAATTTTTTCTATCCCTAAGATTTTTGTTTTCTCTAAAACAGCAAACATAATAGTGAAAACTAAGAGGAATGGCAAAATAATATCATAAACTCCTAACTCCACAAAAAATTCGATTGCGTTGCGGAACGTACTTGGCATGGTTTACCTCTTTTGCACTATCTCTTAAAAAATCAGAATATATAAAGGTTTCCTTTGAAACTTTAAAACGAAGCCTTTAAATAGTAGAATGTTTATTTTTGGGGGTATCAAGAGGTGGATTATGGTGAAGTTGTGGTTGGGCGCATTCAATTTATTTTTGATGAGTTTACTATTAATGGCTCTTGTCAGCGCCACTTCTGAAGTAAGTATTTCTCCAGAGAAAAATCAAATTACACCTTCTGAACAGGCAGTGTATTCAATAACAATTAAGAATAATGAGCTGGAAGCACAGCGCTACACGTTTTATTCATTTCAAACCGGCTGGATCATTGAGCCTTATCCGTTGACGGATAAAATCATGAATATTCCGGCGCGAGGTTCTTACATCACAAAAGCGGTCATTCGCCCTACTGAAGATTTTCCTCCGGGAATCTATACGCTTTCTGCGGTTATTGAGAATGTAGAGAAAGGGGAGCGTTATTCTCTTACGTTTAAAGTTTATCTTGCTCCCGAGAAGCTAATCCAGTACTTGCCGTCGTTGAAAGTGAATATTGACATGGATGAAAAAATTAATCCTACCGAATCTGTGTCTATCCGCTTAAGGATCGAGAATCGGAATCCTTTAGATCTAAGGGATATGAAAGTACGGATTCAAAGTGAAATTCCTGAATTTGTTAAAGAAGCGGAAGTGGAGTTAGTGCCTCTAGGAGAGAAAGAAGTAGAATTTACCCTTACGCCAAATAAATTTCAGCAGCCTAAAAAGTATACTCTTTTTTTTGTCTTTGAGCATGAAGACAAAGATATTAAAGTTATCGAGAAACAAATTGAAGTTATTACGCTTACTCCCAATTTTGAAATAACGCCAAAGGAGGAAACAATTTATTTAAAAAAATTTACAGAACTAACAATTAGGAATACGGGTAATGTTTTAAACAGGCAGGAAGTTAAATATCCAATCACGTTTTGGGAAAGTTTCTTTACAGTCGGAAAAATAACACTGAAAGAAGAAAGCAAGCAAAAATATTTTGCATGGGATATTGAGCTGCAGCCTGGCGAAGCAACGATGGTTCAATATACCACTAATTATCGTCTGCTTCTTTATATTGTTTTGCTGATGCTGTTATTTTTGGGTTTTTATTTGTATGCAAAATCGCCTCTTGTCGTTATGAAAACGGCAGTAACAACACAGGGTGACAATAGTTCTCTTTCGGAAATTAAGGTTCGTCTGGAAGTGAAAAATATGTCTAAAGTGCCTTTAAAGAATATTTCTATTATTGATATTGTTCCGGCGATTGCTCATGTTGAAGAGAGTCTGGACTTAGGGACATTGAAACCGACAGAAGTTAAGCATGTGAAGCAAGGAACACGTGTAAAGTGGAATCTCGTTGAATTAGATGCGCATGAGCATCGCATCATAACTTACAAGGTTCGGGCAAAGCTCAATATTCTCGGAGTATTCCGTCTGCCCAGAGCGACGGTTATGTATTCTCAAGGACGCAGAACACGCAAAGCTTATTCCAATATTACCCGTCTTGGTGCGGAGTAATCTACAGTGTGCATTGTTTATTTACATGAATAAAAACCTTTATATATAACATCTTCCTTTTGAATTCAAATAAAATAAATAAAGTCATAAGAAACTGTCAAAAGCGTTCGACCCCTGCACTAAAGTGCAGGGCTTGAAACGGATGCTTTTATTTTATAGGCAGTTTTTGTGATGCAAGAAAAGCAGAAAAATAAGCATTCATAACCAATCTGAAGTTTGGTTCTTTCTGCTTTTCTGAGTGTAAAGCTTGGTGAGGGTGTGGAAAAATGAAGGATTTTTTTTTACATTTAAGGGAAAAATTTCTGAAACCGCAGGAAGAAGTGGAAGAAACATCAGCAGATCCCGCTGATTATGTTGAGCTTGGCTCGGCGCAAAATCGAGATGAAAAATCTCAGGTGCTGGTGCGGCCTTTTGTGATGGAAGATTTTGAAGATATAAAAGAAGTCTTGGATGTATTGCGGGAAGGGTCGACGATTGCACTGGTGAATATCAAGCCTTTGAAGGATAAAGATTTAGTTGAGTTAAAAAGAGCTATTTCAAAATTACGAAAAACCTGTGAAGCAATTGACGGAGATATTGCTGGCTTGGGCGAAGATTACGTTGTTGCCGTTCCTTATTTTGCAAAGATTCATCGCAATGCCGGGGCTAAGATGACGCAGGCTCAGGAGGAGTAGATTTTTTTAATTATCTTATTTTTTCTGACACTGTTAACTTATCGGCAGAGCAGGTGGCGGGCCGATTTTCTCAGCAAAAAATTCTTTGTGAATCTGACTGAATATCGTCAGCTTATTCGAAGATTTTTTGATCTTAACTATTTGCGAGCAATGGCTTAGCTTCGAAAATACAATTTGGCCGAGCCACCTGCTCATAAGGTAACAGTGTCTTTTTTCTTTAAAAGAGGTTTATTTGGTGGTAACGCTTAGAGATCTCATCAACAAAGATTTTTCAGATGAACCTAAAGATTTTTTCAATTCTCTCCTAAAGAAGCCTAGCGAAACTTTTTTTTTCGATGGACGGAAGCTTACTCTTGTGTATGCTCAAAACCCCACTATTGAACATCTGTGGTTTCAAAAGGAGAGATGCTATTTGAGTCTAAAATATGGGAAAAGTGGCATGAAACCGCTTCTCATCTGGCGCAAATAATCAAAGAAAATTTCAGGGTTCAATTGAGATAAAGCAAAGAATTTTATTTTGGCAGCCCGTGGCATCAGTAACAAGCGGTCAGGGCATTCTGGATTTTCAATGGTTTGTGGCATCTGCGCAATCGTTAGGGCTTCGTTGCAAGTTAACTTTAATTAAGAATTAAGTCTCCCTACCCTCACGG
>CAZCXW010000075.1:0-4501 GCA_964502785.1 uncultured Methanosarcinales archaeon
ATCTACACCTTCGCAAACACTCTTTCCCTACACGACGCTCTTCCGATCTAGGGAAGAAGGAATTCCCCTTGCTTTCTATGGGAAATGCACGACATGGAAAGACAAAAAAGAACATCTCCACATGAAAGTGTTCCAATTTCGCAACGCTCTGGGACAGCCAGCAACAGTGGACAGCTCTTTTGAACGAAAAGAAATTGAACACGATGGAAAAGGAGAGTTTGTTCGTATGATGCCCGTGCGGAAGGAATTGATAGCAAAGGAAAGGTTTGATTATCTAGCGAGAAGATTAATAGAGCTGATGAATAATGAATGAACAAGAGCAGTATCAACAAAAACTGAAAAACTTGCCCCCGGTACATGGAGATATTGCTGATTTGCATCTGCATACGACCTGTTCTGATGGAACCCTTATGCCGCAGCAGGTAGTTGATTTGGCGGTGCAGCGCGGTGTTAAAGTAATAGCAATTACCGATCACGATAATGTAGATTGCGCGCAGCTTGTTCAGGAATATGCGAAAGGCAAGAACATTATGATTATTCCTGGAATTGAGTTCAGCTGCGAAGAATTAGAAATGGGCTTTGATGAAGTTCATGTGTTAGGATTATTCATTGAGACAAAAAATGAGAGATTGCAAAAAAGAATTGTTCAACTTCTACAAAAACGACGTGAACGGGAGATACAAATTATCGAAAATTTGCAACGTCTAGGATTTGATATTACATTTGAAGAAGTGGCGGCAAAAGTTGGTGTGGCGTTTGGGAGACCGCATATTGCAAAAATTCTCATGGAAAAGTATCCTGATCGTTTCAAAACAACCCATGACGTTTTTGATAATTACATTGGTACAGGTAAACCAGCGTATGTTCCCCGCTTAGATAAAATTAAAGTGAAAGAAGCAGTTGAACTCATCCATATCGCAGGCGGAATTGCTTCATTGGCCCATCCTTGTTTATATAAAGATGAAGATGTGAAAGAGATTGTGGAATATTTTGTGTCTTGTGGTGGAGATGCGGTTGAAACACATTATCCTTATCATATTAATGCGAAAGAGGTAAGTGTAGATAAAAGTGTCCATAAGAATAAGTTAGCGGCTGAATTAGCTAAGAAGCATAATTTATTGGAGACGGGCGGTTCTGATTTCCATGGAGTTATTCGACCGATTTTTGCAGGAGATTGCGGAATTTCGAAGGAGTTGTGGGAGAGATTACGAAAATTTAAAGAGAATAAAAGATAGCCTGAGAAACCTTTATATACTTTTATTCCATAATTAAATTAAGAAAAAGTGTGATGGTATGCTCTTCAATGTAATCCTTTTTGTTGTTTCGTTGTTTCTGGTAATTAAAAGTGCGGAATATTGCACAATGTTTTCTTCTAAATTAGCAAAATTCTTTCATCTTTCAGAATTTATTGTCAGTTTTTTTGTTGTCGCAGTCATTTCTGTTTTTCCTGAAGCAACGATTTCCATTGTTTCGGCCGTGAAAGGAATTCCTGAGCTAGGTTTAGGGACATTACTGGGATCGAATGTGGCTGATTTAACATTGGTATTTGTGATTGTGGCGTTAATCTCGGCTAATGGAATTCACGTTAAAAGCGAGATATTAAAGAAAAATTTTTTCTATCTTTTTCTATTGCTCTTCCCTGTTCTTTTAGGCCTAGATGGGTACTTATCCAGAGTGGATGGAATTCTTTTGGTAGCAAGCGGAATTGTTTTCTTTTTTACGCTTTCCTTAGAAAGCAGAATGTTCAGGAAGAAATGGAATAATTTAACTGATTTTTATTTTTTAAAAAATGTATTTCTTTTAATAGCATTCCTCGCGGTTCTAATCATCAGCGCTCATTATACCGTCCAATTCGGAATTAATGTTGCAAATGACCTTCAAATACCAGCGATTATTATTGGTTTGACCATCATTTCCATCGGCACATGCCTGCCAGAATTGACTTTTTCCATAAAAGCAATACAAAATAAACATGACGAGCTGGTATTAGGAGATATTTTAGGAACAGTTATAACAGACGCCACAATAATATTAGGGATTGTTTCAATCATCAATCCATTTCATTTTAAGCCGCTTTTAATTTATGTCACAGGATTGGCGATGTTTATCGCAGGAATATTAACAATTAGTTTTATTACATCACATAAAGTATTATCAAAAAAAGAGGGGATATTTTTATTGCTTTTCTATGGGGGGTATTTGATTGTAGAATTAATAATTAATGAGGTGTTATGAATATTTAGTCCAAATATCCTAAAACTTTCAGTCTTTCCTTGACTTTATGTTCTTCGGCGGCGGTATAAAATGAATATTCTTTTGGTTCACGCTTACCATACTTCTTTTTCAGAATAGGATTTTTTTGAAGAAATTCTTCTTCTAACGCTTCTGTAAGAACTTTTCCATCCATTTCATCATCAAGTTCTTTTCCCAAGAGATAGAGTAGCGTGGGAATAACATCTAAAATGTGCGCATTTGATAATTTTATATTTTTCTTAATGTTTTTTCCTTTCATAATTAAAACACCATCGGGAGAGCGTTCATGCTGGCCAGAACGTAATGTTTGCCGATTATATTCGGGCTCAGGAATGGCTTCCATACCATGGTCGGATGCAATAATAATAGTGGAATCGGCATCAATCAATTTACTGATTTGTTGGTCAATAAAAGCATAATAACTTTCAATTGTTTTGGAAAATTTAGAAAGATTTTCTTTTGGCAGGAATGGAAATTGTTCCGGTTTCTGATAGCGCCAGAAGAGATGTTGAAGGCCATCTAACCCAGGCAAATAGACAGTCAAAAATTCGGGATTGATTTTTGCTTTTAGGTGCACGGCAGCATCGATACTGAAGAGGTCGCTGACATAAAGGCGAGAGAAGAAATTGAAGATGTTTTTTCGATTGAAGACTGCGCTTTTGATTTGATTCTTTTCTTCTTCTGTAAGCGCGGAGAAAAATGAATTAATTTCATCGTCTGTGAGATGGGCAGGATTTTTATTCATCCCTCTTACTTCTTCAATGATATTTTCCGGGTATGTTAATTTATCATGACCCACGTTTTTGTATTGGTCAATGGCATCCACAATCTGTTCCTGACCTTCAACGACTTTTTGAGAAATTAAAATACCATAAAGAGAATCGGCTGGCCAGGTCACCAGCCAGCCAATTACCGCACACCTCATCTTTTCCTCGCTAAGAATATCCCAAATGGTCTTTTCTTTCAAAAAAGAACTGGTGATAAGGTAATTTCCCCCCATTTTCCATTTTTGCAAGAATTTCCCATATTTAAGCATGGAATAAATATACGCTTGCTTCGCTTTAATAGTAAGTTTAGAAGGATTTTTGAGATCTTTCGAGAATAGTTTTCCGAGACGTAAAGGCCAGTCAATACTAGCGTGATTGGTAAGGTCTTTCTTAATCTTCCATTGAGGGATGTCGAGAAAGAGATTTGAGAAGTAGGTAATTCCTGTTTTTTCTGGCATTTTTCCGGTGGCAATACTCATCCATAATGCAGGAGATTTATATCCAGAAAGACTTTGCAATGGAGCAGAAACTCCTTCTTCCATTAAAGAGCCGATAACTGGTAATTTTCCTTGTTCTAATAACGGATTTATGACTGTCCAGGTGGCGGCATCAATGGCAATAAAAACAACTTTGGTCATGATAAAAGGTTCTGGAGAAGGATAGTTTTTAAGTATTTCCAAAAGTTTTATTAATAAGCATTTTTAAATTTTGATGATGAAAGGCACAGTTCATTTTCTGAGTGATTTCTTGATTTTCTTAGAAAAATAACAACAATAATGGCGGCTCGACGGTCACTTTGTGACCTACTCGGCATCCCGTAGGGACATCCCCTGCCTCGCCGAGCGCCATTGTTGTTATTTTTTGTTAGCTGAAGCTAGAACAAAATCATTAATTTATTCTCCCGCTATGTCACAATCAGCTGAATAAGCCCAAAAATCTCTAAGAATGTCTTTTCTGGTTGGGAAAATGATTGCATGCGCTTGAGAGCTGACAATTTCATCTGGTTTAGCAATCCCTTGTCAGAGCGAAGCTGTTTCTTTCTATGCGTCTTTAAATTGGTTGAATAATAATTTTCAATCGCATTATTTGTTGCAGGGCAGTTTTCTATACTGTAAAATGCGCTGAAATAATTCCAATTCTCCTTAATCATCGTCAATCTTTTTTGGGCATTTTTCGGAAATAACTGTTTTTACTGGAACAATTCAGCAAAAACTTTCTCTGCTTGAAGCAGTGAACGCTGAGGAAGATTTTTATGCTCTTTTCGTCTTTCATTTTCCAGCCTCTTTACTTCATCATGAAACTTATTTTTGTTCTTTTATCCACTCTTTCTTTTGAGAATAATTTGAGAATGTCTTTCTCTCAATTTTCATTAAAAGTTTCTCTAAAAATCTTATTTCCTTTTCTCTATTGTAGAAGATGTTCAAGATCAGTATCTCCGAAAGCTAAGTACCTTTTTTGAGTAGTGAGAAAAGCCTTAAAAC
>CAZCXW010000076.1:0-4495 GCA_964502785.1 uncultured Methanosarcinales archaeon
TGGGATATTCTTTAGTATATTGAAGATACTTGAAGAAATACTGTAATCGTTCTTGGAGTGAAATCTCTAAGTATGTTCCTTTCTCCAAATAATCTTTAATCTGGGTAAAAAGAAAAGGATTTTTGCAGGCCGCCCTTCCGACCATCACATAGTCACAGTCCGTCTCTTGGAGCATTCTTTTCGCATCTTCCGGCGTTTCAATATCGCCGTTTCCGACAACCGGAATGTTCACCATTTCCTTCAATTTTTTAATAAGCGACCAATCTGCTTTTCCCGAATAACCTTGTTTTACAGTTCGGGGATGAAATGTGATCATCGATAACCCTTCTTCTTCCGCAATTCTCGCAATTTCTTCCCAGCGGTCTGGCTTTGAAACTCCAGCGCGAATCTTTACGGTTACCGGTTTGTTTGTAGCATTTATCATCACACGAAAGATTTTTCGTGTCAAATCCGGATGCTGCAATAATGCAGAACAGGCCATTTGTTCCGTAACATGCGGGGCCGGACAGCCCATGTTAAAATCAATGATATCAAAATGGGGAGAAACGATTTTTACAGCTTTCTCTAAAGCGATTAAATCAGAACCAAACAATTGGATTGATAATGGCCTTTCTTGTTCATTGTACTCAATGAATTCTTTAATGGATTTGAGCCTTGCATCCTTAGCGATAACAGCATGGATGCTTGTGAATTCGGTTACAACCAACCCTGCGCCAAGTTCTTTGCAGACTAACCGCAGAGCTGGATCTGAAACGCCGGCCATAGGCGCGAAGAAAGCATGGCTGGGAAAATGGGGAAGAGGACGCATAAAGGTTATTTTCTTCGACACTTTAAAATTTTATTGTAGCAAAAGATTTAAACAACACAACTCTCCCTCGTTAATGAATGGAACTATCTGAGGCTCTAGAATTAGTAAAAAAAATAACTTGGCAATATCTCGTCAATCGAGCAGAATCACCTTTGATGAGCTCTATCACTGATAATGGATATGATCAATTTGAATCTACAACCGGCATTCCTTGGAAAGCAACGAAAATTCTTCGGTTAGGAAACGGTGAATTACATCATTGTAAAAAAGAATTGCAAGCTCTTCAGACTTATTTTGAAAAAGGAGGTATAAACTTCTTAACTCAATTCAAAAAGAGATTAATCGAATACATTACGGCTTTTGATAGAACTGCTGCAGAAATTAAAACTGTGGATTGTACTATCTTATCACAAAAAGAATTAGAAGAATTAATTCAACGATTTTTAGAATGTGCATTTGCTGCTCATAATTTTTTATTACCAATGCCGATTGCTGATAAAGTGTTAAGTTCACTTTTACTTAACAAATTGCCATCCGTCTCAGAAGAACAAAAACAGCAGTGGCTTTTAACATTAACGTTTCCAGAAAAGGAAAATTCTCATATTACTGAGGAACGATCATTTTATAATTTAGTATTATCTCATAAAAATAAAAAAGAATTCTCCTTTTTACTTCAGAAGCATTTAGAGAACTTCGCGTGGATTGGTGCACGTTGGTACTGGTGGGATAAAGCCTGGAAAGAAGAAGATCTTCTTACAAGAATACAATTTTTTATAGGTCAAAAATTAAATACAAAGAAAAAATTAGAACATCTTGAAAAAGTACAACAAGAGCAAGAAATTGCGGCACGAAATCTCCAAAAAAAACTTAAAATCCAAGAGAAAACAGAACTATTTCAACTGCTTGAAATTGCGAGAGAGTTTTCATATCTTCGTACGTGGCGCACTGATATTATCTATAAAGCAGGATATAACACCAGAAATTTGGTTTATGAAGCAGCTAAACGTGGTAATCTTCCTAAAGAGGATATAACCTATTTATCGTATCAAGAAATTCAAAAGCTTCTAAAAACGAAGGAACAACCCCTCTCACGTACGGAAATTGAAAAACGTAAAGAATCAGCAACAAAATTGACTTTCAATGGAACTTATACTATTTTTGCCGGGAAAGAGATAGAAAATAAATTCAAATCTATTCTTTACAATGACTTAGAAAATCCAAGAGAAATAAAAGGCAATACAGCTTATCCAGGAAAGGTTAAAGGAAAAGCTAAAATTGTTCTTGAAACTAATGATCTTTCTCATGTCAAACCTGGCGACATTCTTATTGCTGTAATGACTTTTCCTCATTTTATTCCAGCTATGGAGAAAGCTGCTGCTTTTGTCACAGACGAAGGGGGAATACTCTGCCACGCCGCTATTATAAGTAGAGAAATGCAAAAACCTTGTATTATTGCTACAAAAAATGCTACCAAAATACTTAAAAATGGAGATTTTGTAGAAGTTGATGCGGATAAAAGAATTGTGAGAAAAATAGATGATACCGCAACAGCGAAATAATTAAAAAATAATAAGTTAAAATAAAAAAAATGAACAACGTATTGTCAACGAAGGAGCAAAACCAAATAGGCCATATAATCCTTAGAGCTGCTCTAGATCTTCAGGTTGGGAAAATTAAATTAGCATTATTTTTGCATGGATCTCATTCTCAAGAAGTTAAAAACAGCGAACTTGATAAAAAGGAAGGTTACGGTGCTCTTTTTTGGTTTGGTATTGAAACCATAAAAGGATTTATTGATCAGCTTGAGGAAATGGAATTTCTTAAAACGCATGTTGTACGGACTGGCTATTATTCTTATCCTATTCTGATGTTATCTGAAGCAGGAAAGAAGATTCTAGAGGAGGATATAGAGATACCATTACAAATAAGAACTCTCATTAAACCGGTTCGTATTGGCCTTTCAGAACAAGATACATTAGCCCTTTTCAAAAAAGGAATACCGCCTCCTGAAATAGCTCGGCAACGAAGTTTAGCTCTCTCTACAATTTTTAATCACTTCTATCGGCTTATTGCCATAGGAGAGATCAGCGCTCGTCAATGTATTTCAGATTTGGTAATAAAACAAGTATTGAAAGCAAAGAAGAAAGCTTTGGATAGGAGTTCGCTGAAGGAAATCAAATTAATGCTGCCTGAAGAAATTACCTATGAAGAAATAAGGGCGATTTTAGCGGACAAAAGACTGCAAAAACCGGAGGGAGAAAATTATGGACAAGCTATTGCAATTAAAGATAACACTAAGAGATTCTAAACCTCCTATTTGGCGAAGAATTCTTGTTAAGGAAAATATTAATTTTCACAAACTGCATGAAATAATACAAGTGGTTATGGGTTGGCAAAACTATCACTTATACGACTTTATTGTTAATGACCAACGATTTTCTCTTCCTAATCATGATTTTGAAGAAGACGTCCTCTCTTCAAAAAAATTTAAGTTAAGTATTCTAAATGAAAAACAAAAAATGGATTATACATATGATTTTGGTGATTGTTGGGAACATAACATTATAGTTGAAAAAGTCCTATCTAGTGATACGGGTTTTCTCTATCCAATTTGTTTAAAAGGTTCTTTATCCACTCCTCCCGAAGATTGCGGAGGAATAAGTGGTTACTATCATTTATTGCAAGTTAAAAATAATAAAGATCATCCCCATTATAAAGAACAAATTGCAAATTGGTTAGGAGAAGATTTCAATCCGAAATTCTTTGATCTACAAACCATTAATAACCAACTTAAAAGAGAATTTTCATAAATAAAAAAATGAAAAAAGAGAAAATACTAATTAATAATAAAGAATATGATCTTGATATCGACTTTGAAGAAATAAAATGGAGTCGTGCTTCTATAACAAAAACAGGAATTCATATTAGAATTCCACTGGGAATGCCTAGAGATGAACAATTTAAGGAAATACTGCGCTTAAAACATTGGGCAACGGAAAAAATAAAAGAAAAACAACCAAAATTCAAAGAGAAAGGATCTAGGACTTATTGTAATGGCGAGAGACTAATGATTGGAAATGAGGAATATTTTCTTAATCTCTTTTTTCAAGACAAACAAAGTAGTTCTGCAAGAATGATTGGAAATGAATTTTACATCAATGTTTCTCGTCTCCTTCCTGAGAATATACAACAAAAACACATTTCTGTTCTTTTGAGTCGTCTTGTAGCGCAGAAAAAAAATCCCTACATCAAAAATAAGATTAAGATACTTAACGAAAAACATTTCAACTTTACATTTAAAAAAGTATTTCTCAAGTACAATTCGTCTAATTGGGGAAGTTGTTCACAAGCTGACAATATCAATATCTCTACAAGATCTTTATTTGCTCCCGAGGATGTAATAGACTATGTTTGTATTCATGAATTAGCTCACATCAAGGAGAAGAATCACTCTCCTGCATTCTGGGAACTCGTCGAAAAAGCAATGCCTAACTATGAAGAGAAAAAACAGTGGCTGAAAGATAATTCTGATAAATGTTGGTTCTAAAAATCAATCCTCAAAATTCTCAATAAAAGTTTATAAAAGAGATATCTATCTTATTTCTATGTCACTACATATCATCAACAACACAAAAAAATGGCTCATTCAAGGTGCTACTTGCACGCCTCATCTGAATTGGTTTGCTG
>CAZCXW010000077.1:0-3593 GCA_964502785.1 uncultured Methanosarcinales archaeon
TAGAGGGAAAAGTTTAAGTTAAATGGTTTGCGTGAGAAACCCCCAGCTTTAGCTGAATTTATTTTGGGAGTATGTCATTTTTCAGGCTGAAACATCAAACTACTTTGTTTTTTCGAAGGATGCCTAAAATGATTATTCCTACGACAAAAGTAATTATTCCAACCATGGTGAGAGCCTGAAGCAGGCTGTAAACATCAGCAATCCAGCCAATGAAAGGGATTATCAGAGCATGAAGCAGCCTTTGCATTAAACTCTGCACTGATAAGACAGTAGCGCGGATCTCGGAAGCTGTAAGCTTATTAACATAATCGGAAAAAAGGGGCTCGGAAAAGCCGCGCACAAACTGAAAGAGAAAAATAAAGAGAAAACTAAACAAAAAGACAATCTTACCAAGCAGCAGATAGCCCATAAAAATAATCGGAGCTAAGACCAACAAGGAAACTTTTCTTCCAAAGATGCTTTCCAATTTGTAGGCATATTTGGAAGATAAGGCAGTGACGATTTGGAAGGAGGCAAAAATGAGACCAAAATAAGCAATATCAATTCCAGACAATTTGAGATACGGCTGATAAAGCCAGAGTCCGGCAGTATTCAAAGCAAAAATAACGGCCGAGAAGATGATGAGCCAGCGAAGCTGTGCATTTTCCAATAATGCAAAAGAAAATATAGCCGATAATTTATGGAGATGACCTTTTTCCGTAACGAGCTGATGCTTTTTAGGCTCGTATAGAGAGAGGCAGACAGGGATGAGAAATGCATAAAAAGGAATGCTAAGATAAAGAGTCCAGCGAAAGTTGAACTTGCCGACAAATCCGCCGATGATTTGGGAAAGAGCCATGGCGATAAAGCCATAAAATTTTGCTTTCCCCCAAATTTTACTGTATTCGCTCTCCCGATTTAATTCTTTTAACGTATCGTACACAAACGCAGAACTTGTACCAGAATAGAAGGACATGCCTAAGGCCCAGCATAATTCTCCCAGCAAAAATGCGCCGAAGCTGAAACCGATGCTGTAAATTGAAATTGCGGCAACCAAACTAAGAGCAGACAAGAGCAAAACATTCTTTCGCCCGTACAGATCCGCAAGGTAACCGGTAGGGACTTCCAAGACAACCATCGCAATGGAGAATATCGACTGAAGAACCATAACTTTGGTCAAGCTTAGGCCGTTTTCCTGCCAGAACAAGACAATGATTGGCACAACAAAGAGCATCGCTCCGAAAATATCAAAAAGATAGAATTTCCAAATATTACGCTGCAACTTTTTTTGTATGATTTCATTCATTTTTCAGGAGTACGACCTCATTCCTAGAGTAAGGAAGTAATAAAACAGATTATTTATATCTAACGATGTGAAAAATGACTAATAGAAAATCTTACACCATAACAGCTCTTTTCTTTCTGACCAGCAATTCTGCAACTTCGGGATAGATTTCAAATTCTTCCCCAACATCAAAAGGACCGTACACTTTCATATCTTTCCAGACAAAACTGGGCATGGGGTGAATGAAGCGGACGCGGCTCATAAATTTTTTTTCAAGTGGCACTTGAACTCTGGGAGAAGATTTCGGAGAAGTTTCTTTTTCAGTTATATTTTCCATAGAACTTGGTTCACTTGGTTTTTTAATAGAATAAAGAAGAAAAGGCAATTCGCCTTTAAACAAATTAAACATAACTCCTTGCCGATAGCGGTCAAAAATTGACAATGATTCCTGATAAAATTCTTTTTCCTCGCGAAGCATAGCGCTGGTATCAATAATATCTGAACCTGTTCTGCTCCGATTAAGGGCAATGTCCAGAATTTTTTTTTCTCTTTTCTCATAAAGCTCCTTGAGAATCCGCCGGATGCTGCGCAACTCATATTCTAATTTATCTTTTTCTCCCACCGAGAAAATCGTATCTTCATTTTTTTTTGTTTCCAACAGTGACTGCTTCTCTCGGAGGTACCCGACAACGTCAATAAAAAACGCGGGATCAAGCTTCTGTAAATCTTCCTTTTTTTTTTCATTGCGAAGAATATCGTACAGCGTTTCCAACGTAATTTTGATAGCATCCACCATAGTTCTCTCACAACACCTCCCCCCCTCATAGCTCAGAGACCTAAAGTTTTAAAATCTTATTGCTGTTGTAAAGGCTAAATGAAGAAAAAGAGATGAATTAAAACGGATATTCGAAAATATATTTTAAAAGATATACTTAAAGTTATCCCTAACGCTTCTAGAACGGAGATGATTGAAGAAAATGGGCATCTCAAAGCCTATTTGAAAGCCCCGCCGGAGAAGAATAAAGCAAATCTGGAATTATTGAAATTATTGAAGAAAGAATTTCATGTGCGGGCAGAGATTCTGCAGGGGATGAAAGGAAGAGAAAAAGTATTAAGGGTTATTTGAAATCATTTATTTCTTAATTAAACGATGATATGGTTGTTTTACAAACTTTTCCCACAATTCTCCCACGGATCTTCTTTCATAATGAATTCCCCGTTCTAAAGCAATATCAAATAAATCGATTCCTTCGGAGATTCTTTTGGCTTCATCGACAGGAAGTTCAGAAGCAACTTTAAAATCGTATTTTAAGGTAACACGATAATGAGGAATCTCTTTCAAATACAACTCGTTTAAGAGTTCTGTAACGATTTCTCCCGCAATACCCATTACTGTAATGGCAAATGAAGAAACGGCATAACCTATACCTATCAAGCCAAAATTTCCAGCTCTTAGGCTCCAATCTCTTATCTTCCCTTGTAAATCTTCTTTAAAAGGAACTCCTGGATGAAACTGCTTTAGATGTTCTTCGGCTTGATAACCTACTTGAACTATTCCAAGATCACCGACATAAAAATAAATATTTGAAATGCTAGACATTGTTGAGTTGCCAACGACTTCATTCCTAATGCGGGCTTCCAACTCATCAAATGGTGCTGCTTGAGCTTGATCACGCGCCCAGGTAGTTTGTTTTCCTTTCCTATGAAAGTTTAAATGGTAAGAAACAATAATTTTTTCGCGGTCCAGATTCTCACGTAAACTGTTATGCACATACACTACCGCATCCAAAAAGCGAGCTACACTCATTGGTTTTTGCGCGCCATCGAAAATAAAATAATCGCGATCGCTTTGAATAAAAGGGTGCGATGAGATCGATACTTCTGAAACATGTTCTCGTTGGGCATTTTTATCTCTTGTCACTACGTTATTAGCCCCGCTGTTTGAGGGCGAATCGGCCCTTGCTTCTAACTGGTTATTATCAGAAATTACAGAAAGAGCTCCGGACCACTGATCATTATTATCTTTTTCTTCTGCTGTAGAGTTTTGTTCCCTTACTCTGTCGCTCAGCTCTTCATTTTCGTAAATCAAATCTCCCGTCGAAGAAGAAAAAATATCTTTACCAAGCCTCCCAGTTCCTCCCATTTGTCTTCTCCATTTGAATCGCTTTAAATACCTTTTGCCATAAATGATTCATATTCTCAGATTACCAAATTTATTTAAACTCTTTTCTTTCCCAAATGCGCATGGAAAAGAGAGGCATTTGTCTGTCCTCAACAAAAATCAAAGAGTTGGTTCGGGATGGAAGAATCATCGGTTCTTGCATTGAAG
>CAZCXW010000077.1:3603-4487 GCA_964502785.1 uncultured Methanosarcinales archaeon
CGACATTAGGCAATGAGGTGTTTATTTTAGATACGGAATCGCAGGGAATCTTCCGCCCGCGGCGGGAACAAAGTATTTACAAAACACTCTTGGAAATTCCAGAACGGCAACGATACCGCGCCGCGATTACCACTGGTTTTGAAATTAAGAAAGGCTTTACGTATCTTTTTCCTCTCCGCGAAAGGATCGTCATCCGTTCCGAAGAATACGTTAAATCTTCAACAAAAAGCAGCATCGGAAGACTTTTCCTCAACTGCCGGATGCTTGCCGATTACAATCCTTGTTTTGATGAAATCAATGCCCAATACAAAGCAGAAACGGAGTTGAATGTATGGCTCTTGGTGCAGCCGCTTACATTCAATTTGATTGTATATCCAGGATTAACGTTTAACCAGCTGCGTTTTTTTCAGGGGCACGACTCACAACTCTCGCCTTCAGAAATCATTGAAGAATTCAAGAAGAATCCATTGTTGTACCAGAAAGGAAATAATGGGGCCCTTCTTGCGGCGCATCCTTTCGTTACTGATGGCCTGCAGATTCATTTGGATTTGTCAGGGAATAATAGCAAAGGAGTTCTCGCGCTGCGGGCGCGGCATAATCCCAATCCTTTGGATTTAGCGAAAATTGGAGAATACGAAGTGGAACATTATTTTGAACCAATACTGCGTGATGATAAGCCGCTGCGCATGGTGAAAGGAGAGCATTATTTATTCGCATCCAAAGAAATCTTAAAGTTTCCTCCGCATCTCAACGGGGAAGTCAAGGCTTATTCTCATGTCGGCTTATCTGGCCCTGTTCATTTTGCAGGATTTATCGACAGCGGTTTTCACGGCGATTTGGTCTTTGAAATGCGTTCCGATGAAATGTCCGGAATGGTGATTGAA
>CAZCXW010000078.1:0-4453 GCA_964502785.1 uncultured Methanosarcinales archaeon
TATATACGTCTTCAGCTTTGGCATCTCCATTAACCGTATACAGCAGCTTTTTCTTGCGGTAATACTCGATAATCGGCTCTGTTAATGTTTGATACATCGTATAACGGTCTTTGACAACCTCTAGCTTATCATCATTGCGCTGGACTAACCGAGAAAGAATATCCTGGGGAGGAGGGATATTTTTCAAATGATAAATTTTTCCGGTTACAGGATCAGTTCTACGCCCCTCTAACCGCTGCAGAACAATAGAGAGCGGCACTTCAAGATAAATCACAACATTAATTCCTAAAACTTCCGCATCCTTAGCCTGCTGCAAGGTTCTGGGGAAACCATCAAGAACATAATTATCTTTGCCTTTCAGTTTCTCGATCATCATTGCTGTGATGATTTCATCAGGAACAAACTTCCCAAGATCAAGAAGATGCTTTATTTTCTTGCCAATCTCCGACTGATTCTTTACTTCTGCTCTGAGAATATCCCCTGAAGAATAGTGCTGCAAATGAAATTCTTTCACAAGTTTCTCGGAATAAGTCCCTTTCCCCGCTCCGGGCGGGCCTAAAAAGACGATTTTCATTAAAATAGAGAAAAAGTAATTACTTAAAAAAGGTTATGCTATTTTAAGTTCATGGTATAAGAAGAGGCGTGATAAGGTTCTGCGCCCGTAACCGAATTGTTTCCTCTTTAGACAATTTCCCTTTCACAACATTTTCAATAAACACACGCATATTTGTAATATTCACGGAATCAAAGACTGGAGTTGTTTCATAAAAAGAAGGGTTTGTGCAGCGACTCCAAGTCATGTAAAAGAACGGTGAATCGCTGACGTTATGACGAACTCCCATCCGTGGCGAACCTGTCATTTCCATCAAATGAGCCGCGCCTAAGCCGTGACCAATTTCATGCACCGCAGTGCGTAAGGTATCTTCAAGGGGATTAAGACACGCTGGATTAATAATTACAAACCCCGTATTATTAACAGAAGTTATTAAATCGTAAGGATGATTAATCAATTTTCTAGCGTCTTCATACTCTCTTTGATTATACTTAAGATATGAATCAAGACCTGTAAATCCAATCCCATACCTTCCAAAAATAAGCGAACCATCTGAATCTTTGTTTAATCCTGACGTCACCGCATCTTTCATTGGAATAAAATAAATAAGCATATCTAATCCCCTCAATGCAGGAAACTCCCGCGGTTTAAGGATCCGCAATTCTGAAAATTCAACATTTATATTTTGATAGATGATTTCAATCTTACTTTTAAGCAAATTAATATCGACATTTTTCATATCTCTTACAGGACACAAGTACAAAGCCCCCCCCCTGGTACGTGGCTGCAAGGATGAGATAATAGTTTCTAACTCTGACAGACTTCTATTTTCAGTAGGAGAGCTGGAAGATGGTGTCAGCAGGAGAGAAGCCGCCAGAAAGAATGATTTTAGACTTGAGAGCATAGCAAATAAAAAACCACAGAGGAGAAAATATAAATACTTCTCATAAAAATTTTCTTTTTCAGCGAAATCCAGGAACAAGTACAGTCTCATGAATGCTCTTTGCTCTGGCAACGATTGTCTGCTCTAAACTAAGATTCTTCTCACGAACAAGATTAATAAAATAATGCATTTTGGCTTCGTTCCGAACATCAAAAAGAGGCCTAATATCATAAAAGAGAGGATTTTTACAAGAAGACCAAGACATATAAAAATAAGGGGAAGTGCTGACTTCAAATTCATGCCACCATAAAAAAGAAAACTCATTGAGAAGATGAGCCGCCCCTAAGCCATGCGCCACTTCATGAACCATTGTTCTTCTTGTGTCTTCAAAAGAACCAGCACAAGCTTCATTAAAAACTACGAATCCTGTATTATTTGTAGAAATAGACAAAGAATAAGGATAACCTATAAAACTTCCAGCGCGATCATACTCCGGCACATCAAAAAAAACATTTCTCTCATCAAGAGCAGCATAACCAATGCCATACCGTCCTAAAGAAGGATCACCACTTAAACTTAGACCAGCTTCTTCAGCATCATCTTTTGTAAGAAAATAGAGAAGGATATCCAATCCATTCACTGGGGGGAATTCTCCTTCTTGAAGAACACGGCTTTCTGTGAACCTAATTCCAGCTTCATCCAAAAAACAATCAGCGACACTCGCCAGTAAAATATCAAGACCGCTTTCAGATCTCATTTTTCCAACAGGATAAAGATACAAAGCGCCAGCTGTTTTTTGAGGTAAATCCATTACTGATAAAGATCCTGTTATTGGAGGGAGATTATCCGATCCTTCTTCTATGTTTTGAAAAAAATCCTGTGAACAAGCCATTTGACTTAGAAGAACTAAGGAACTTAAAAAACAAGAATATTTCATACATTAACATTCAAAAAATAAGATTAATAAAGATTCTTCTCAAAGAATACCGAAAATTGCAAAAATGTTACTGATTCATGCATCAAAATGAATATCGTCTTAAAGATTAACCATTTGATAAAACATCACTTTTTTAAAGGAATTCTTGTTCATTCTACATATGCGTTTTAAAGCAAAAAAGCAATATGGAAGTTACAAAGAATCATTCTGCCCTTTCTGCCATAAAATTGCCACGCAGAAGAATACGCAAGGTTTAGAAGTGTGTTATAATCATGCCAAAAGTGCGATGGAAGAGATCCGCTGCAGCTGCGGGAGCTGGCTGGAAACGTGCTCTGGAAAATTTGGTCCTTATTTTCGCTGTATAAACTGCGGCAACATTCCTTACAAAAAAGGAATGGAGCTAAAAGAAATGACAACCATTTTGAAAGAAGATGAAACAGAAACAAAACGAAAAGAATTAAAAATATTCAATCCTGAAAAAACAGAAGAAGTAAAAAATTCTGCAAAACGAGAAAAGACAGAAACAACTATTTCCACTGACGATATTGAATATTTTTCTTGACATCAAAAAAGAATTGACCCCACCGGCCTTAGAACTGGTGGAAAATTCGGTATATTTTATTTCATTGGGTTGCTCTCAAAAAAATTCCATCCTGCAGCCATTTCGTAGCGATTGTTCCCGGCCCGCGTCTCCCCACGATCGGCCCATCATCATACAAGAATCCTGCTTTAGCCATATTCTCCCGCGCCATTCGAGCACAGGAATACGTAGCTAATATCGCTGAGTTTTTCATTACCCGATACGTTTGTTCAAAAAATGGAATCTGCCACATATGCGGAGCAGTTTTGGGGGAAAATGGATCAAAGAAAACGGCATCGAATGATGATTCCGCAAGCTTTTTTATTGTTTCTCGGGCATCACCTAAAATAACAGTAACATCGACATTTTTTTCCTGAAACGAAAGCTGAGAAGGAGCTAATCGTTTATATTGTTTGAAAGACCTGATAGGAGGATTAACCTCCTGAATTTTCTCCAAGATAGTCGGATCATACTCTAAACCGATGACCTCAATTTCACAGCTTGGATTTTCTTCTAAAGCAACATCAATCGCCATCGCAGAATTATAACCGAGCCCAAAACAAACATCAAGGATTCTTATTTTTCCAGATTTTGCCAGCTCTTTGATCTTGCAGGGAACAGCATATTTTTTCAATGCCTCTTCCACCGCTCCTGTTTGCGAATGATAACTTTCTTTGATTTGCAGGTTCATAAATGTTTCAGTATTATCCGCAGTCAGAATTTTTTGCAGGAAAACCATTTATGTTAAACCTCAATGGTGTATTTAATTCTTAATAGTTTTAAATAACTTTTGCTTGCGGATGTTAAACATAAAAAATGAAAGCAGCGGTGTTATCTTAGAGGTCAAACCTTTTTGAGATGATATCAGCAACCCTGTTATGTGCTGAAATTTTTTAAAATTTAAAGAAGAGAAAATCAAGCAAGAGCGATTCCAAAAAATGCCTACGATTGCATCTAACTTATGCGATCGCTGTTAAGTGACCTGACCGAAGCAGGCGAGAGTAACATTATCCTATCAAATAACTCGCCTGCGTAGGAAAAGTGCAACGTGGCGCGAAGCGAGTTTTTGCGCTACCGAGAGTTTAGGGGTTGCCATAGTTTTTTCTAATGGATTTTAAGATAGTTTACTGCGAAGCAGAGTAGCGTTACGCGTGGGGGAATTGGAAGTACTAAACCTGTTCTAACCATTCGTAAAGAGGGATGACATTAACTCTCTTTCTTTCTATCTCAAAACTATCTTTTTCGGTCTCAGTAATTATTGTTCCCTCAGATAGCTTATGTGAGTTCAGAGCTTCTAATAACCCTTTTAGTTCTCGTTTTTTTACAGATTCATCTTGTAAAGATAATGTTACTTGAATTGCTTGGATAATTTTTCTTCCCTCTCGTATCACAAAATCACATTCATTTTTTTCTTTGTGATAAAATACCTCATTCTGATTCCTGACGAGTGTCATAAAAACCAAATTTTCTATAAGACGGCCTCTATTCTCAGAAAACTTA
>CAZCXW010000079.1:0-4300 GCA_964502785.1 uncultured Methanosarcinales archaeon
GTTTTACCCATAATATGCTTGTGAGGTGCTGCTAATGAAACTTGCAACGAAGCCCACGATAAGCAACATTTATATTGTAATCAGCTCTTTTGGAAAAAAGAGTAGGGGGTGTTGTCTATTTTAGAGGTTACGGTTCGAGAGGAAATTAAAAAAAATGGAGCTAACCATTTTAAGAAGAGAATAATTCTTATGGTTGTTGCGGAACAAGATTTGTCAAGCTTTCCTAATGAAAATTTTGTTCCTGAGCAAAGATTTTTCCGGTGGATGAAATCATCATCGTTAAAAAGGAAAACGGAAAGAGCCAGAACTTTAATGGATAATCAGCCATTAACAAAGAAAGATGAAATTGAAAATTTTATTTCAGATTTAGTTCATAATTTGCAGGAAAATCTGTCAACTTCCAGAGTTCACAACCCGATGTCAGAAATGTTAGACAAAGAAATTAAAGATGTTGAAAAAAACAAAGATTTAGAAAAAGAGATTGAAGATGACAAAGAAAATAAAGATAATTTTGATGATTTGGTCATCAGCTACGGTTTTAATGAAGAAAAATTTTTCTTGGCTAAGAGATTCTATGATTCATCCCCACTCGATTATACACAATTATTTTATGGAGAGAACAAACAGAAATCTTCGACATTTGAATCTGATGATGTGTATTGGACAGAAGCCGTAATAAACGATGTAAAAACCGATGTTCTGACGACGCAGGAGGCGGAGAAAGAATTTTTTTCAATCCAATATAGCTCGGCAGCGCAGATGTGGACCTCCGTAAATCAAGAACAAAAACGGCGCTTTGATATGTGGATCAAAGAAAATCCTGCGATGTTTAAAGTCTTTGAAGCATTGTATTCCGTCTGCCGGGAAATGGATTATGCACCGTTGAGGTAGGTTTTAATTAAATAATTTCAGCATTTCCTCTTCTATGAAATGCAGTTTGGAAGGAATAATCAAACAATGCGGCGGTTTGCCAAAATCAAAAGAAATAAGATTTTTTAATTTGCCAGCTTTGATTAATGGGTTTTCTGTTCCCAGACGAGCGCAGCCAATGACCAACATCTCCGGCTTAATGATTCCCTCTGCTTTTTTTTCTTCTATTTTCTGCAGAATTGTAAGAGCTTCATTGATCGTCATGAATTTCTGCTGTTCTGATTTCAAATCGAGAAGAAATAAAGTATGCAAATCTAAGTATCGGTTTTGCTGCAGGATGCGATAGGGGGTTTCCAATTGCGGCACATCTTCCAGAAATGGAATGGAAGTTATTCTACCAAATTTGTATAACTGCAGCCCTGTTTCTCCTACTGCAGTTAAAATTGAAGCGTTGTGGATAACTTTTACCGGAACTTGCTGCTCTTTTGCTAAATGATAGAGTTCGATGTGTGTTGTCGCTGAAAGAGGATCGCCAATAACTAAGAAAGCAACATCTTTTTCTTTAGCTTGATTTACAATCTTCTGATCAGTTTGTTCGGCGATTTTTCTATCGGCAAGAATTATTTCTCTCTTATAGAACTTCTCTAAATCTGCTATTGAACACTGCAATAATGAAGTATAATTTTCTACATACACGAGAGCTGCTTTTTTTATTATTTCTAAACCTTTTACAGTGATATCTTTTTCATTTTCAAGTCCAATGCCGATAAGGTAGAGGGTCATTTGATTGATTCGGGCGCCATTTTCTTCACAACAATTTTTTGACCATATACGGTCCTTCCTTCACATATCCTAATTTTTGATAATATTCTCTCACACCGACACCACTAATGACAACCATTTTATCCTTGTTGTATTCTTTAGCAAGATCTTCCGCTTTTTCCATTAATTTCTTTCCCCACCCCCTGTGCTGGACTAAACCTTCTTCGCCAATGGCCGTCGCTGTTCCATAGACATGAAGTTCTCGAACCAGCGCGCTATTTAGAGTTATCTCTGGCCGTAAACATTCTTTTGGGAAACGCAGCCGACAGAAGCCAACTAACAAATCCTGTTCTGTATCTTCAGCAGAAATAAAAAATTCTTTCCCCCCAGAAGCATCGTAATGAAAAAATTTCAACACCACTTTATTCCATTGAACTGCTCTTCCTCGCGGTTCACGACAGCGGATGCAGCGGCAGGTAAAAGCATAATTTTCATGAATAAATTGGCGTAAATTGGTTCGATCAACACCGGCTTCCCAATATTTTGTAGGAACATCCCTTTGAATGCGTTGAATACGGCAATACTCAGGCATGATTTGTTTTATTGACACTAAACGTTCCGCCGCTTCTGTTGTGGAGAGGGGAACAAATTTTCCTTGCTTCCACTGAAAATATAATGCTGTTCCCGGAGCAACCATGCAAGGATAGAATTTAATCATATCGGGGCGATAATCGGGGTCTGAAAATAGTTGTTTCATTCCGATAATATCTTTCTCTTTATCGGTAAGCGGCAAGCCAGGCATGTAATGAAAATTAATTTTAAATCCAAGATCACGAAGAATTTGGATTGATTTTTTTGTATCAGCGATGGTGTGGCCGCGATGCGTGAAAGCTAGTACCTCATCATAAACCGATTCAACACCGAGTTCGACTCTTGTACAGCCTTGTCTTAACATCTTATTGCCATGCTCCACGAATCCCCAATCAGGCTTTGTCTCGATGCAGAGGGCAACACAGCGGACAAAAGAAGTCTCATTCTTAAGTTGCTCTCCTTCTAGTGTTATAGTAGATTGTTTTTTCCTTGATAATTTCTGCTGAATTCTTTCAATTCTTTTTTGATCATTAATATTGCCTGGTAATTCAAAGAATTCTTTAAATTCAAGATATTTAAAATCGCCTGCATCATCAAAAAAAAAATCAGAGAAATCGTTCAACGCTTTAAATATACCGGAAATAAACTCTTCTTGGTATGCTTGCGGAGTAGCTGGAAATGTGCCACCCATGATAATCATTTCAATCTTATCAAACGAATGCCCTAATAAAACATATTGTTCCAAACGATTCATGACTTGCAGATAAGAATCATAATGATTTCGAATCCCGCGCATCGTTGCGGGCTCATGTCCTGTATAACTTTGTGGAACGTCTCCCCAAGGACTGCCTAAACCGCCAGGACAAAACGTGCATTTTCCATGTGGACACTTACTGGGAGCAGTCATGAGAGCTATTGGAGAAACACCGGAAATTGTCCGCACCGGTTTTGTGAGCAGCTTTTTCTTTAAAAGAGGTATTTCTAAGTTTGGTGCTTGGACTAGAATTTCCATGTTTGTGGGAATCGTATTCAATGCATATTTTACGGCAAGCTCTCTTTTCCGCGCCACGAGCTGTTTTTCACTGAAATCTCTGGCTTTCAATTCTGAGATTAGTTCCTGATAAAAGTCCATGGATGACTCTTTTTGGAAGTACTTTTTAAAATTGCTGATGGGATATACTAAAAATCACAAAGTTCTGATTCTAGCGCATTTTAGTATATTATTAATTAATATTTACAGAAGCATTATAAAATAATCCATTTAAAAGTAGCGTATGTTTTCGTTATTAGAAAGATTGTGTGAAGCAGAGGATAATAAGGGGAGAATGGAAGTTATAAAGAGTTGTTTACAAACTTACTCGATACGATATTTCCAACAAGATTTTCTGCACGAACAATCTCCTCATGCTAACATTCTGGTTCGAATAGGTTCAAACCCATCCGTACGCTGTATTGGTTTTTCTGCGCATTACGATAAAGTTGAAGAAGGGAGGGGTGCATTAGATAATGGTTCAGGAGTGGTTGTTTTACTTCATCTTATACTGGAACTACAAAGAATAGATCCTTATTTCAATGCTGCTTTCATGTTCTTTGATGGTGAAGAGAAAGGATATTTAGGTTCAAGCCATTATGCTCAAGAAAATTATTTGAATGTAGGGGAAGTTTATAATGCGGATGTCATCGGAAGGGGCGATGCAATTGCGATTGCGGATTATTCTTATAGTCCGCGAATCGCAGGCGAATGGAAACCAAATCCCTATTTTTTGAATGCACGGGCAGGCATTATAGCGAGGGTTTTACACATACCCCATTACACTCTTAATACTTTAGGATCTGACCATATGGCTTTGAACAAAGGTGGAATACCGGCAACGCTTATACATGCCGTACCACAGAAGGAAGCAGAGCAATGGCAAAAGAAAGAAGGAATAGCAATCAAAGAATCACCGACGTATAAGCTCATCAATAGAGAATCGGATACTTTATCTTTAGTTCAAGCATCAACATTGGAAATGATGAAAGAATTCTTCTTGAAACTTGCTTTAAAATCATGAGAAATTGTGGTCAAAAGCGTCTC
>CAZCXW010000080.1:0-4263 GCA_964502785.1 uncultured Methanosarcinales archaeon
GGCATTGCAATGGGTTCGGCAACGGGTGTGGCGATGGAAGCAGGGAGGGTGGTGCTGATGCGCAATAAACTGCTGGATGTTCCTAAAGCCATAACATTAAGCAAAATGACGATGAAAAAAATCAAACAAAATATGTTTTGGGCGTTGATATACAATATTTTAGGAATTCCCATCGCGGCCGGGATATTGTATCCTTTTACCGGATGGCTTTTAAATCCAATTATCGCGGGAGGGGCGATGGCTTTGAGCTCCGTAAGCGTTGTGACAAATTCGCTGCTCCTCAAGAGAAAGAAGCTATGAACACGGTCTTCCCCGTAAGCCATGAGAAAATCACGCTGCCTAAAAGTAGGTGGGAATGGGCTGTAACGAGCTTATTGTACGCAGGCGCAATTTTTTACATCTTTGAATTTTTCTTGCATTTTTTTGGTCTGCCAATTTTAGAACATGATAAAATTTTTATGTACACGCACGATCGCTATATCGCCTTGTTCGCCCTTACCTATGGGATTCTTCTGTTATTGATTAATAGCAATAAAGAAAAATATAAAATGTTATTTTCTTTGACGATGATTGGGATTTTTCTCTCTTTTCTTAATGGTCTTTATATTAGTCTGAAGGGCGGATATGCTCTCCTCTTCCCAGTCTTTACTCTTGATAATAAATTAAGTACTTTGGGGTATGTATTTGTGGCGTGGTATGTATTTTTATTATGGTGTTGGTATAAAATGAGAAAAATGGAGAAAGCAGAATGATAAGAAAAAAATTTATTCCAGCAGCAAGATTTCATTTGTTAACACCTTTATTTGATGGACTGTGCAGTATCGTTGGTTTAGGCGGGAAGTATAGACAGCGAGTTGTAGCGATGCTGGATATCCCCCCTCAAAAAAGAGAGGTTCTCGATGCTGGCTGCGGCAGTGGAAGCCTAACCATTGAAGTGAAAAGAAAATTTCCAAACAGTGTATTATCAGCTGTCGATGCGGATTCCAGAATTTTAGAAATTGCCAAGAAAAAAGCAGTTACAATGCAGCAAGAAATTCTTTTTAGAAAATCTTTTCTTCAGGAAATGCCATTCGAGGACTATTCATTTGATGTAGTGTATAGCTCTTTGGTTTTTCATCACCTGAATAGCGACACAAAAATGCGGGCGATGAAAGAAATCTACCGCGTCCTGAAACCAAAAGGAAAATTGGTGTTAATCGACTTTGGCCAGGCAACTGGGAAGATATTACCGATTTTATCCTGGTTCACACTTTTATTCGAAGAAGGTGAAGATAATTATAAAGGGAACATACCTAAGATGCTCTTGGCGGCAGGATTTACTCAAGTGAAGCAAATTGGAAAATACAAGTTTAATATCGTGTCTATGGAAGCTCTAAAAGAAGCATGAAACTGGTTTCACCATCGGTTTAATAAACTGTTTCAATGCCTAAAAATGTCATGAGAAATTCGCCGAAAGCGTCTCACCCCGCCATAAATTGGCTGGGCTTGAACAGAGACGCTTTCTTCGATAGGCGAATTTCTGTGACACAAAAAGGCAAAAGCCTTTTGTGCAAACACATCCAAGTGTTTTGCACAAGAAACCAGAAAGTCCTGTGCTTTAGCGCAGGGATGAATGGCTTTCTGGTTTCTTTGTGTAATAAAATTTAAATAGAATTGAAAAAATATCTTATATGAAGAAGGGAGGGAATAAGATTATGAAAACATTAAATCTTCATGTTTCAGGAATGACCTGTTCAAGCTGCGAAGTGCTTATCGAAAGGAATCTGCAAAAAGTAGAGGGGGTTCAAAAAATCCAGATAGATAGGGCAAAGGAAGAAGCGGTAGTTGAGTGCGCAGAAAATGTAACCCTCGAAAATTTACAGAAGGCGCTTGATCAGAAATATCATCTCTCAGTAAGAGAGGGCGGGTCACCAGTTTCAGAAATAAATGGGGATGCCCCTGCAAATAAAAAGAAGCGCCGGTATCTGGAGATTGGAGCAGTTCTTCTTATAATATTAGGATTTTATGTTATGCTACGCCAACTTGACTTTCTCCCAAAGAGCATCGGAATAACAGAAAACATGAGTTACGGTCTTATTTTTGTAATGGGGCTTATTGCTGCAACGTCAACATGTTTAGCTGTTTCGGGAGGGCTTCTTTTATCAGTAGCTGCGAAATTCAATGAAAAATATCCTCATTTAAGCGGCTGGCAAAGATTTAAACCACATATTTATTTTAATGTTGGGAGAGTTATTTCGTATACTCTCCTCGGCGGTGCTGCAGGAGCTCTGGGCTCTGTACTGAGTTTCACTCCACAGATTACGGGGATAATCACAATTGGAATAAGTATTTTGATGATCATCATAGGATTGCAGCTGTTACAAATATTCCCTTGGCTTAACAAAATTCAGCTGAAAATGCCAAAATTTATTGCTCATAAATTATATGATTCCAGCCAAGAATATAATGGGAGTAAGGTTTCTTCTTTCTTTTTTGGGGCAGCTACTTTTTTTCTCCCTTGCGGTTTTACCCAAGCGCTCCAACTCTACGTTTTAGGCAAAGGCGACTTTGTGACTGGCGCATTAACAATGCTTGCTTTTTCGTTGGGCACGCTCCCAGGTCTGGCCGGGATAGGAGCTTTTTCGAGTTTTGCCAAAGGAAATTTACAGCGTCATTTTATGACTTTCTCTGCGGTTTTGGTGATTGTCTTTGGAGTTGTTAGTATTCCGGCTGGCTTCAATCTAACCGGAGCGGTCATTGGAATCCCTGATGGACAGGTTGTGATGCCAGAACCACCAATCACAGAGAATGGAAAACAAGTGATTCAAATGGAAGTTGCTGGTCTTAAGTATAATCCTTCCACATTTGTCCTTACGGAAGGCGTACCTGTAGAATGGCAGGTTGATGGAAGAAAAGCGCAAGGCTGCGCGCAAGTCCTTTCCGTGCCAGCGCTGGGCATCACGGAGTACCTGCCAAAGAACGAAATTAAAACAATTAAGTTTACCCCAGAGAAAGCAGGAACAATTCGTTTTAGCTGCAGCATGGGGATGGCCGGTCCTGGCTCATTCACTGTACAGAAAAGAGGAGATAAAGTATGAAAAAGCAGCTTTTAGTCGAAGGAACGCACTGTAAATCCTGTAAACTTCTGATAGAAGATATTTGTTCAGAAATTCCCGGGGTAAAAAAGTGCAGTGTAAATTTCCAAACGGGGAAAATGACCGTTGAATATGAAGATGAAGTAGATTGGTCCTTGTTAAAAAAAGAGATTGAGAAAGCAGGGAAGTACAAAGTAAAGTTAAGTTAGGCTACCTCGTACTATTGTTAGTGGTTCTGGATGATGATTGCGCAGGAGATACCGTTAACTTATCAGCAGGCAGATGCTTATCCTGTTGACGGTTGATGCATCTGCATTTAAGTTAATAGTGTCGCGCAGGATAAAACTTATTAATACCACCTACAATTCAGCTACTAACGATGAATAATAAGAAAATAGGAATAATTTTTCTCGTTATTAGCTTTATTTTAATTCTAATTTTCGTTCAGCTCGTGACTAATTTAAATGAAAAAGCGCAGGAGTTAAGCTGCTTTCAAAATAAGAATTGTATTAAATTAGAGTCTGCTTTTTCGATTAGCCACTTCGCATTTGGTGTTATTGGATTTATATTAGCCCTAGGAATCTACCTTATTATTTTTGCGAAAGGAGAAAAAGAGATCATTAAATCTTTAGAAGATACAAAAAATAAGCAATTAGAAGAAGATAAGTTCTCTTTAATACTAAAAGGACTAGATGAGTACGAAAGAAAAGTAATGAATGGGGTAAAAATGCAGGAAGGAATTACCCAAAATACACTCCGCTTGCGGACAGAAATGTCAAAAGCAAAACTGAGTTATGTGTTGCGTGATTTGGAAAAGAAGGGTCTAATTGTAAAGAATAAAAAAGGAAAAACATATGCCATCTATCTTAAAGAAAGAGCAGAATAAAAAGCAGTTATGAACGTTCTTTCTTCAAAATTAGAAGGTTATAGGGGTTATTGATCTTTCCGTTCTTATGATTAAAAATATTAAGAAGGTCAATCTCTCTATGTCAAAAAAGATTTAAAGGAATTTAAATGAGGTTGTAAAAATGGATGAATCAAAAATAATGGAAAGTAATTTGACAGTGGGAAGTAATTCTGTGAATAAGAGAATGAACCAAAAGGGGCTTTTAGCCGTCGCAATTTTACAAGTAGTTTTGCTGTTCTACATCGCGGTGCAAATAGGCGGGATGCAGGGAACGATACAAGG
>CAZCXW010000081.1:0-3918 GCA_964502785.1 uncultured Methanosarcinales archaeon
GTAGCGGAGTAGGGCAGCTAGGAGTGCCCGCAGGGCTCATAACCCTGAGGTCGGTGGTTCAAAAGTAAGTTACAGTTAATGTAATAACGTGAAAGTCCACCCTCCGCTATCTTTCTTAAAACTTTAATTCACTTTGTAAACAATTTCTCGTCTGCCGCCAACGTATGCCTGAAAGAGAATTTCTTGAACGGTAATCACGTAACCATTGCGGAACTGAAAACTCTGGCCTTCCGAAAGCCAATCCGTTTTTTGATTGTTCATCAGCAGTTTAACGCGGTCAAACTCGATAGTGTAAATAGAAAGCGTATTATTCCCTCCGATAACCACATTTTCGCCTGCTTTCAATGTTGGCTTAGTTTCAACAACAGCAGGTTCTTGAACAGCCGAACTCACATTACTTATATTTTCCGGCGGTTTACATTCCCCATTCTCACAGCCAAAATCGCATTTTGTGCGCTGTATCCATGAGCAATCCTCCCTTTGATACCCTTTCTCATAATCATTTTTACATTTAAAGCCAACTTCGCAGGCAGACGGCACCCGGCACGTCCCATTATTGCAGCCAGAGTCACAGCTTGTCCTCTGGTTAAATGTGCAATTTGCCATTCTGTAAGCTTTATCTGTAGAACTGATACAGATCCACTCTGCAGCGCATGTTGATGTCTCTGTTTCTGAAGCATTTATCGTTAGCTGCGCTCCTGGCTCGTTGAGATTAGTGACGTTATCCGCCTGCTCTTCTCTTTGTGGACTTTCTATGCAACTGACGAATAAAAAGAAAGCAAGAAAGGTCATTACAAAACACACCCCTAATTTTCGCATCACCATTTTGTGCAACTAGTGATTTTCATTTAAATTTAAATGTGTCGAAACAGAAAAAGAAAATTTTATAAATGCTAAGTTTTTCCCTGAGATACTAAATGATGCAAAAAAGAGAGGTTTTCACTCAAAAGCAATCTGTGTTCACGCCGCGGGAGCCTCCCCTGTTAAAGAATACAGATGCGCAAGCAGAGTCCAAGAAAAGTGTCTTGGATCGCCAAGTGCAGCTCACGATTAGCCCGCGTAACTTTTTTAAAAATGCTTTTCTTGGTCTTTTGTTACTCGCTATTTTCTTTGCTGGTCGCTGGAGTGTTGATGCACCTGTTTTAGAATTTGAATTAGAAACAGAAGAAGGAACAATGTTAGAGCCAGCAGCTCCCGTTGAAGAGAAAGAAGCTTCAAGCACAGACAAAGGGGCTGAGAAAATCACTGCTGCGGCCGCCGCCGAAGTGTCGGTTAATGGCGAACCTGTTGAAGAAGCGGCTGAAAGTGCAGAAAAAGTTGAAGAAGTAAGCGAACCTGAAGAAGAAGTGATTATTACAAACTACCAGCGGGTTGCATTCTCTGTCGATAAAGTGCGTATTGATTGGAAAGGAACCTGGGGAAGAATAACCCACGTTGATATCACTATAAAGAATAACGAAGAAGGAACCATCAAGCCCGATCATCTTGTGCTCCACGTTAAAGGGTATGACGATTTGGAAAAGAAAGTTCCATTGCCCATTTCTGCAACATCTATTTCTAAAGGAGACAAAGTATCTCTTTCTCCAGCTTTGCCCTCAGGTTTTAGCTATAATCAAGCTACTACAGGGGATCTCAAGACAGTCAGAATTACAGCAACATTGTTTGATAAAGATGAAAAAGTAATGAGTTCATTTTCGAACGATTTTGACCTGTCTGGATAAACGCAAAAGAAAAATCATCCGGAAGTTATGGATTAAAATGTCACACTTTTTTAGGTTAAATTTTTATTGACAATTAATTATATCTTTCTTATGCATAATCATGTCTCAGATGTTGTAGCTCATGTAGGTCAGGATTTAGAAGCAAGGGTTGATCTCGAAAATTCCTACACTATTGACGCAGAGACCAGCTATGTCCAACATCATCGCCAGGAACGCTTGCTCCCCAATACCTACGTTTTACCCCACCGTTATGAAGATCGACGTATTATAGAACGCCGTGACCTTCAGAGATTTATCCCTTCAAAAGTGGTAGAAAAATTTCCCCGAAATGGAAACGAAGGACTTTATGGATATACATTCTTGGGGGATATTAAAATCAGAAAGCAAGAAGGCTTGGATTCTTACGCGGATCTCCTCACCGATATTCACGAAAGCACCCATACTGAGTGGGAGTATCAAACCAGGATTTGGAGTGAAATGATTATGGCCAGCCTCTTTCCTGAACAAGAAAGATATCATACCAAACCAAAAGAATATAGAACCTAATTGGTCAATTCAGAAAAAAGCTTCTAAGAATGTGGTATGAAATAAATAAAGTGTATAGATCATTTTTTTATATTTTTAATTGAAGAAAAATACTTCAAAAAGAAATTAATATCGAGTACGCATTTGAGCTGGGGATGAGCCATCTCCCGGAGGTCGTGATTCTAAAAATGAGACTCGTTTCTTAATAACTCAAAATATAAACAGATGGTATTTCTCCTGTCCTCCTATTTCATTTAAGATTCTTTTGACAATGATTTGTTTTGGATTGGGCAGGAGTTTTACCCGTTTTTTAATATCTTCAAAATTTTCAAACGGTTTCTCTTTGCGCACTTCCAAGACTTCCCACATATGTTTTTTGCCTAATCCGGGGAGTAATTCCAATTGGTGCATACGCATGCTTAAAGGCTGGGCTTTATTAAAGAAATCAACAAACTTTGCTTCGTTTTCCCCGACAAATAATTCTATTGCGTGCTGCAGCTCGTTTCTTGCCGTGGCCGTAAGCTTTTCAGCCCCAATGCGGCCTTTAATATGATGAATCTCTTCTCTTTTACCCTCTCCAATATAGACTTTCTGATGCGGCTGAAGATGGATTTCTTTCTTAGGAATAAGTTCTAATAGGCTTAAATGCTCTAAACCTAATGCTTGCACGATTGGTTGCTTAAGGCTTCCCTGTTCCATTGGATAACCATAGGGCCAAAAATCTAGCCAGATTCAATTTTCTTCCCTTATACTACTCTCACTAATTGAATCCATAGTACGTTCTAGTCTAGAAAGTCCGCAGTATTAATAAAAATTGCGTTTTTAAAGGTTATAAAATGGTTTTAGGAGGGTGAAAAACAAATGTTACAAAAGATATGTAGTAGGTAATAATTTACTGCCCAATCACGCCTTTCACGGCCTCTACGATTAGTTCTTGGTCTTTCTTTGACATACTCAATGGATATGCCTGCAAGACTACTTTCAATTCTTCAATTGTTTTTGGTAAGAAATCAATTATTTTCAGGATATGTTCTTCCTTGAGACGTGTGAGGTTAAGTTCCGCTAATTTTTTTTGCAATTCCACGGTTTTTTCTAAAGAAGGAAGAGGAAACTGTTCTAAAAAATCTTTTGCCCGATTGGAACGATAATTCAATTCCGTATCTCTCTTCTCGATTTCTTTGAGAATCTTCTGCATACTTAATAAACTTATTCCCTGTTCTTGGATTTGTTCTGGGTTTACCATCGTTAAGCCTTTTGCAAATGAATGGGATGAACATATACTCTTTTTTCTTTATCACCATCTTTTATAAGAACTCTGTAACAAGAGCCTCTTTGCCCTTCAATAACCCCGCTAAAACCATGAAACCGACGGTAAAAGCGGCCGAAAATTACTCCTGGATTTACTTTCAAATGAACTATATCACCATCTTTAAGCTCTTGGAAATACCTGCTCAGAGGAACCTTTCCTTTTTGCTTATAATACTGCCGAAATTTATGCCGCGTTTTACGCTGTTGAGAACCCACTCGTTTCATTTTAAGCTTTGGTTTTAGAGCGCATTTATAAAGATTTCTCTTTCAAGTTTTAGAATCCTCACACAAAGAAATCAAAAGCCATTCATCCCTGCGCTAAAGCACGGGGCTTTCTGGTTTCTTAGTGTCACAGAAATTCGCC
>CAZCXW010000082.1:0-3889 GCA_964502785.1 uncultured Methanosarcinales archaeon
TTTCCGATATGTAAACTTAATAAAAAATTCTGAGGATTTCAAAATTCTCTAAATATTTTGTTGACGGCGTTCATCTGCACGATTATTTGGGGACAGAAAACCTCTGCAAGTGTACTTCATTAACATTTCAGGTTATCTAGTAGTTAGTAATGGGAGACGCAGGCAGGTTGGAATTAGTAAGGCAATTTTCCTTTCTTTTTTAACTTTCTTCTAAACTTTTCCAGATTTCTTGCTATTGTATAACGAGTAACTCCAACTTCCCGCACTGTTTCTCTTTCACTGTACCCCTGAGCAAGACAAGAGACGATAGTTTTTGTTCGTTCAGGTTCATCCGCTAGCATTTCGACAATCTCCCGCAGCGAATCACGGGCATCACGCCTTTCATCTAGAAGATGCCCTGTTTCCGGCATATTGTTGTAACTCTGATCTAACGCAAAATATTCCACTGGAGTCTCACCCGAACTTTTTTTTCGTAGAAAATTAAAATATTTCCTAAAAGCGATGCCAGACAACCATCCAGAGACAGTTCCTCGTTTAGGCTGATAATGCACAGCCGAGATCCAAGCCTGTAAAAAGTTTCCTGCATCAAATCATTGGCTAACTCTGGATTATGGCAATATGCAAAAAGATTCCTGTAGATTTGCCGATGCCAGGCAACATATATTTCATGAAAAGTGTCAGGATCGCTCAGAGTTGAAGGGTACAACTGCCCGTCACTTTGTTTCATTTCTTTCATAGATTTATTGTTAACAGTTTAATCTTCCTTCATTTTTTCCGCAGCTGCCATTAATTTTCCCTTTGCCCGTGAAATATAAGTTCTAACAGAAGTAGGCTTCAACTTCAAAAACGCGCTGATTTCTACTGTAGAATACCCTTCCGACCATAACCGCAAAAGACGCTGTTCTTTTTCCGGGAGCTGCTCCATCGCATCTTGAACATAATCAGAGATTTCCAGAGTTTCATGAGGATTAAAAGAATCATGTATTTGGAATGGGGGTATTTTAAAAATAACATCAGATCTTTTTTTTGAGCGATGATAATCAAGTGCCTTACGCCAAGCAATACATCTTATCCATCCCGTAATTTCATATACTTCTTCAGGAGCATATTTCTCTATCACCGTACAAAAAACATTCTGCGCGAGATCATCAATATCCTGCGCAGCAACTCCTTTCCTCAGCAGGGTCTTCTGAACCATTTTTACATGTCGTGTATACAATTCGTCAAAAGAAATTAAGGTATGCTTATAATTATACTTTTCAGATGTCATTTTTAGATTTTCTGATCATTAAATGTTCGAAATCCAGCGTATTTCACCCTCGAGCAGCAAAAATTCAAGAACCTTTATAAAATCCATCAACTTAAAATCACAAAATGGATACCTGCATCTTCTGCAAGATTGTAAAAAAAGAAATTCCTTGCCATGGAGTTTATGAAGATCCTGATTTCCTCGCCTTTTTGGATATCCGACCGACAAATCCCGGGCATACGCTTGTTATCCCCAAAAAACATTATCGCTGGGTGTGGGATGTCAAAGAAGATTATTCCATTGCTGCCAATAAAATCGCAAAAGCTCTGAAAAAAACATTTACGACGGATTATGTTGTTTCTTTCGTTATGGGAGATGAAGTCCCGCACGCCCATATCCACCTCGTGCCGCGATTTTCTCACGACAGACATGGCCCGCTGATTAATCTACGTGACATCAAATCATTCTCCCAAGAAGAAATGAAAGAAATTGCAGTAAAAATAAAAGATGCGTTATGAAGATCGAGAAAAAAATATGGCCGCTGTATTTTGAAGAAATTGTCAATGGAGAAAAAACATATGAATTGCGCCTTGCTGATTGGGATTGTCAAAAAGGAGATATTCTTGTGTTACGAGAATGGGATCCTGATACCCAAAAATATACTGGCCGTGTCATTGAAAAGAAAGTAGGATTTGTTGGAAAAATAAAGAAAAATAAATTTCCTTTCTGGAGTGAAGAAGAAATTGAAAAATACGGGCTGCAGATTATTTCTTTGAAATGAATTATGTCATCAGGTTTATAAACATCTTATTTTCTTGACTTTGAAATGCAAGAACAACAATGGACTAGAATTGTGGAGCAACTTGCGAAAGGAAGTGTCTCATCATTCCAAAGTGTTCTAAATGAAACACTAGATTTTAATGATATAGAAAGTATTGATAGCCTTGTAAGTGCTATTGCTCATAAAGGTGGTGCTATACAACTTCCTCCAGGTTTAAGAACAAAGCTGTTATCAGTGGAGAGAGCTCCTACTTTTGAAGAATATCTTAGTAAATGGATCCAGGAACGATTAGGATATGGTATGAATGTTCATACCGTAAATATCCTAGGTGAATATGGCAAGCCCCGTGAAGACTTATTGCCGGAATTAAAAATGGCAGCCTCTGGTTTTAATAAAAAATCAGAAAAGAAATTAGGTTTGTCAATGCCTTTAGTTAGAGCGTTATTCGTTGAAGATGGCGGTTATGTTATGAAAACGATAAGACTTGATGAATTAGAACGGGGAACCTATGTTGACAGGGAGCTATGTGTTGTTACTTTTAATCATAATGCAGAAAGGTACGTTTCTTACGGTTTCTTTAGGGGAGATGGAAGTTTAGTGGCAGAAAGCAATCAACAGAAGTACTGTTCTAGAAATTTTGTAGAAATGTTTGCTTTTGGTGACAGAAGCATAGAAGAATTAAATGAGGCCAGAGAAAATGGTTGGTTTGTAGAAAAAAAATTTAATGCAACTCATAATTTTTCTTTTAGACAAGAAAGGAGAAACCAAAATGCCCTAATAGAGGTAGGGCCTTATAAAAATGTAGAAGGTATGATTTCTACTAGTGTGCGTGTTCGTGTCAGAGAAAACAGTCATTCTTATGAATGTTATGATTATCGCTATATAGGAACTCAGAAAAGAGGTGTGACAGGCACTGAATTCATCTGCTTTGCTTCTAACGTACAGCTATTTGTACCCCAACCCGTAATTCAACCAAAAACTTAATAAGTATTCTTCAAACTGCCAGATTAACGGCGGTGTAGCTTAACCTGGTTTATAGCGTCACGCTCATATCTGTTGAGCAATGAGGTTCATACCGATGACTAACTCAGCTATCGGGTTACGTGAAGGTCGGGGATTCAAAATCAGCTCACTGTAGCCTGAATGCAGTTTGCTGATGAATGTTCCCCCACCGCCATCTTTTCATCATGGTCCATACTGCGCGTCCAGGAGATAAGCACATTTGCACCCGCTGTGGTTCCTCTCATGTTGATGTCTATGAAATGGAAGGACAGAAATGGAAAGCCTGCCTGGACTGCGGATTTGAAGAGGAATTATGAAAGAAACAATTGACCCCACCGTTAATTTCTATGATCTACTTGACATTAGCCCTCATGCGAGTATGGATTCCCTTTATGTAGCTCACAAACAACTTGAGCAGCAGTTGTTATTTGGCAGGCATGCTGAAAATCCTTTGATTAAAGCTTTCTATAATGATGAAATCACCAGAGCTTACGATACTTTGCTTGAGAAACAAAGGCGGGAAAAGTATCATTTCCAAACCTTCGGGGAAATTATTGATGGGGATACAGGTAAAATAATTGATATCTAGAGGGATTATATGAACGCTTTAGAATACATAGAAGAAGTCATGAAAAAGTTGCTGATCTTCAAGAAACTATCATTGATTTTATGACTTTTTTTATGGATGCAAAAATGAAGTTTCGGCTGCCGCAAAAGCTTTTAGGAATTAATTATATTCCGACACTTTTATAAAAGAATTCTTAAATTTACAGGATTACGCCAACGTCGCATAATCTGGTATTGCGCAAGCCTGGAAAGCTTGTTTCCGCAAGGATATCTCGGTTCAAATCCGAGCG
>CAZCXW010000083.1:0-3865 GCA_964502785.1 uncultured Methanosarcinales archaeon
ATTCTTGAAAATTATACCCCAGATGGAGAAAAGCATCCTCTAACACCATTACAGCGAGGAAATCTCGCAGCAAAAATAAGAGGGACAAATATTCTCTCCAATCTCGCGGCGATGTATGGAGCAATTTTCACAAACAATGGGAACAAATTAGAAGTAGCTTTAGGCTATGCCACTCTTTACGGAGATGTAAATGGAGCAATTGCGCCGATTGCCGATTTAACAAAAACAGAAGTGGTGGAATTAGCGCGTTACCTCAATAAAGAAATATTCAAAGAAGAAGTTATTCCTGAATCGCTGCTTCCAGATCATCTCTTCCGTTTTAGGTCAGATCAAGTGCAGCCATCAGCAGAATTAGAAAAAAATCAAGTCGATCCTATGAAATTCGGCTACCACTGCGCTCTTCTTGAAGCATTGACTGATTATCAAAAAAAATCTCCTGAGCAGATTATGCAATGGTATCTTTCAGGAACGCTGGAGAAAAATTTAGGTTTGCCGCAAGGAATGATGCAGCGCTGGAATATAGACAACCCTTGCATCTTTGTCGATGATCTGGAGTGGTTTACAGAAAAAATTCAAGGTTCTGTTTTTAAACGCATTCAAGGGCCGCCAATCATCGTTACCAGTAAATCTGCGTATGGCTACGATATTCGAGAAAGTTTACTTCCTGTAGAAAGAAGTTTTGCATTTGAACGTCTTAAAGAACAAGTTCTTTCCATGAATGAATATGTGGCGAGCGAGGTGAGAACCTATGTCTAGAAATGATTCTGGGGTGGGAAATTTCATCGCCATAGATTTAATTATCGAATATAGTGATGCTGCAAAAGAAGGAATTGTCCTTATTGAAAGAAAAAATTTTCCTTACGGGTTAGGGATTCCAGGAGGTTTATTGGAGAACTATTTAAGTCCTGGACAAAATGCTCGTAAAGAAGGCAAAGAAGAAACAAATCTCGATATAATTATTGAAGATGAAGAAACGCCATTTTTAGTCAGAGGTCATCCGCAGCGTGATCCGCGGGCGAGAGTTTTAAGTTTAGTGTATATCGTTAAAGGTTATGGCACACTTCGTGCCGGTGATGATGCGGCATCAGCTAAATTGTATTCCATCGATGAAGTAAAAGATCTTCTTTTCTCAACTGATTTCGCTTTTGATCATAAAGAGATTTTACAAAAATATCTTAAGCATCGGGGGTATGGACTATGAGCATATCCCTAGGAAAAGTAGGTGTAATTGGACGTTTTAAACCTCTGCATAATGGCGGAGCGTTAATGTTAGAAGCGCTCTGTCAGCAAGCAGATCATGTGACGATTGGTTTAGGAAGTTCCAATAAATATAATCTGCGTAATCCCTTTACATCAGAAGAATCTCGTGAGATGATTGAAGTTTTTCTCTCATCAAGATCGGAAAATTATGAATTTTTGGAGGTTCCTGATTTCGCGCATATTCCTGAATACAGCGATGGTAGAAAATGGAAAGAATATGTTAAGGAAAAATTTTGTTCTTTGAATTATTTTGTTACGGCTAATCCTTATGTGCGTGATTTGTTGGATGATAGTTATACCGTTATTCATCCTGGATCATGTATTCCGCCAGAAAAATGGCTGAAGCTAAAAGCAACGGAAGTTCGTTTAGAGATGGCCAGAAATTCTCCACGCTGGAGAGAATTAGTGCCTTGTGAAGTGGCAAAATATATCGAACAGAAAAATTTGTTAGAGCGTTTCCGTCGGGAATTTGGTGAAGAAACGCTTCTCAGAGCGCAAGATCATGATCTTCTTCAGACTGAAGATCGAGACAAAGAATATGATCATACGTTGGAGAAATAAAATGACAACTATTGGTAATTACAAACTTATCCAGCAAATCGGAGAAGGCGGTTTTGGACGAACCTATGAAGCCCGCCATGTTTTTCTCGATGAAAAAGCATGCCTGAAACAGAATATCAATATTACAGATGAAGATGCGGAACTGTTACGGCGTGAAGCAAAATTGCTTTGGAATGTCCATCACTTTGCTCTTCCAGCAATGCGTGATTATTTTGCATTAAATGATGGAAGTTATGCAATGGTGATGAGTTTCATTGAAGGGAAATCTTTAGATCAATCTGTCAAGAAACATAATGCGATTCACCCAGAAGATGTCAGTTGGATAACACAGAGAGTCTTAAATGGATTATATTACTTGCATCACAAAGGAATAATTCACGGCGATGTAAAACCGCCAAATATTATTGTGCAGCCTGCCGAGCATAATGCAGTGCTCGTAGATTATGGACTATCTTCAATAAAACCTCAATCAACTTCAAAAGCTCTGGGTTATACAAAAATTTTTGTTGCACCTGAGATTAAAGAGGGAAAACCTCCCCTCCCTGAATCTGATTTGTACTCGTTAGGATTAACGATGATTTACGCTTTAGGAGGAGATCCGATAACCAGAGAAATTCCAGATTATGTTCCTATGCCATTGAGAAAATTTTTTTTGAATTTGAGCAAGCCGAATCCGTTAGAACGTGCCGGCTGGGAAAAACTCGATTTAGTTGAAAGAATTTCCGACATTCGCCAAGAGGCATTCGGGCGGAGGCATTCTCTCAAAGTGTAGGGAAAAAGGACAACGAAACAATATTCCAAGCTAGCGGGAGCTTTAAACCCGCGGAGGTCAAAATGTACAGTTGGGGAGATGATACCAAAGGATGGAAAAATCCTGGAACATATGATTATGGTGAAGCAAAAAAACCATATCTCGATGACTTGGCGAAAGAAGCTGCTGATTTAGGCCCGCGTTCATATACGTCAAAGAAGGGCCCTAATTTAGAAGCAGTAGATCCCAAAGGAAAGATACTTTCTTCTAATAGTAGGGATATCGTTCTCTTTGGTATTGACGGTACAGGAAGTATGCAGTCATGGCCGGCAGAAATTTTTGATCGTTTGCCTTTGGTGTATCAAACGTTAGTGAAGTATCGCGATGATGTGGAATTAAGTTTCTCTGTCATTGGCGATGCTAAATGGGATAAATGGCCGATTCAAATTGGAGATCTGACAAAAGGAGTAGCTTTAGAGACGTGCTTGAAAGGACTTCATGCGGAAGGAGCAGGCGGACCTGGCAATAAAGAAAGTTATGAACTATGGGGATACTTTGTTCAGGAGCATGCGCAGATTCCAAATGCGGTTTCTCCAACAATTATCCTTATGGGCGACGAGAAATTCTATGATACGATTGATGCAAAACAGGTAAAGAATGTCTTTGGAGACAGCATTCAAGGCCCTCTAGATTCGATGCAGATGTGGAAGAATCTGGCGCAGCGTTTTGATATTTACAAATTGCATAAAGAGTATGCGCGAAACGATGCAGAAGTTGTTGCGCAATGGAAAGAAGCATTGGGAGAACAAAAAGTTGTTCCGGTCTATGATCCGCTTCGTGTCGTCGATCAAGCCATTGCCATCGTTGCCGAAAAGTGGGGATACAGTGAAGACTTTAAGCAAAACATGAGCGCGAGACAGGATAGTGATGTTGTTGATGCCGTATATGCTTCATTGCGAGCCGTATCAATACCAGCGTTAGGAACAGGAAAATCGATTAAAAAAAGTAAATTACTTATGGGAGGGAAAGAATGAAAAGCGCGTATAAAACGAGTGGAAAAATTTTCGAGGAAGTAAGCAGGCTGCATCGGCCAGGCTTGCTCGACCAGATGAGAGAAATTAAAGAAGGAGAAATTATCGTTGTGAAAGGAACGTACGATACGATGGAAGAGTTGTTAGACACGTTAAAAGTTCCTTATCGGATGATTGAGCCATCGGAGATCTCTACGAACAATGGAGGGAGAGTTCTTTTGGTGAATTGCGCGCGTTACGAAAGCCAGGAACTTAATAAAAA
>CAZCXW010000084.1:0-3762 GCA_964502785.1 uncultured Methanosarcinales archaeon
AAGAAAACACCACGACTATATTAAACTTGCTCAATTAATTAGGTCCCGAACTATACGTACAGAAAACCAAAGCAAAATCTCGTAAAGCAATACATTCTTTTCCTTAAAAATATTAATGGCTACATCTTATTTATGGATAAACTAGAACCAAAGTTATTAAATCAGGCTGATCATTAAGTCAAAGAAAACAGACCATTGCAGGAACTGGTTACAAGCTATGCGGCTTCTTTGGAACGTGTAAAAAAGCAGGAAGTTCCCTAATACTTTTTATAATCTCCATCGCTCCCCGTCTTCTAAAATTCTCTTCTGTCTCTCCTCCAGTCAGCACTCCCACGAACGCTATTCCCGCCTTCTTTGCCGCAGTTGAATCATGGATGCTGTCTCCTACATACATCATTTCAGAAGCTTTGTATTGCCGGAGAAAAGAAGTAAAAACTCGCGGATCAGGTTTATGATAAGAAACCATATCAGCACCAATAATCGAACTAAATAAATGAGAAGAAAGGCCAGTCACTTGCAGTTGTTTAGAGAGGGTGAGTATTCGTTTAGAAGATAAAATATGCAAAGAAAATCCTTTTTCCTGGAGTTTATGGATGGTTTCATCAGCACCTTCAACCATTTTAACCTCGTCGTAATTATAAACTTCTAAGTACGTTTTTAGCGCTAGGGAATTTTCTGCAAAAGGCCAGAGAACTTCTAATGTTCTTGGCAAAGGAAATCCCCGGCAGCTGCTGATAGCTTCTATTGATGGTTTCGGTAAGTTTAGTTTTTCTGCTGTGGCAAAAACAGCTCTATTGACCGTTTCTCCTGAATGAATAAGGGTATCATCAAAATCAAAGATAATCGTTGTAATATGCTTAGTCCAATCTGTTGAATGGTTATTTTCGACATCTAAAAAAATCATTCCACAGTTCATAATTTCACGAAAAGTATATAAAATAATCTCTTTTTTGAAGAGTTATGGACAGTGTTCGTAAGGCTGGAAGTTAAGTCGTTGTTCTCTTTCTATTAGTTTAAAGTTTATTAACAGTAACAGTTTTAGTGCATATCGGAGGTTTACAATGAATATCAAATCAGAAAATATAAAATCACGCCATCATCAATACAGAGAACCAGCAGAAACAGCTACTTTAGAAGGGTATCCAAAGATTGAAGGATATAACTTTGAAAAAGGCTTGAATTTTAAAGAATTTTTGAGAAGTTATGCTAAAACAGGCTTTCAGGCTACGCATTTAGCAGAAGGTATCGAGATTACAAAAGTTATGCAGAGAGAAAGGGCAACCATTTTCTTAGCGTTTACATCTAACATGATAAGTTCTGGAGTTCGAGATATTATTATGTATCTTACAAAAAATAAAAAAATTCACGTCCTGATTACGTCCGCAGGCGGAATTGAAGAGGACATTATTAAATGCCTTAAGCCGTTTGTGTTAGGGAGATTCGACGTTCCGGGAAGGCCGCTTTTTGAAAAAGGCATTAATCGGACGGGAAATATTTTTGTTCCCAACGACAGGTTTGCGTATTTTGACAAATGGATGCAGGAATTTTTTGCAGAAGCATATAAAGAACAGAAAGAAAAAGGAAAAATTTGGTGTCCACATGACCTCATTAAAAGACTAGGAGAAAAAATAAATGATAAAAATTCCTACCTTTATTGGGCGGCGAAGAATGATATACCTGTGTTTTGTCCAGGATTGATTGATGGAGCGCTGGGCGATCAAATCTTCTTCTTTAAGCAGAGCCATCCCGATTTTATCCTTGATGTAAGCAAAGAAATGAAAGATATTGTTAACGTCGTCTTAAATTCCGAAAAAACGGGAGGAATTATTTTAGGCGGGGGAATCAGCAAGCATTTTGCGCTGAATGCTAATATCTTTAAAGAAGGATTTGATTACATTGTATATATCAATACCGCTCAAGAATACGATGGTTCGGACAGCGGTGCGCGAGTTGAAGAGGCCATTACCTGGGGAAAAGTAAAGCCCAATGCGCCGAATGTTAAAATTCACTGCGATGCAACAATTGCTTTCCCACTGCTCGTGGCAGGGGCGTTTGTGGGGAAGAAAAAAAGAGAGGAAAGATAAAGTTCAATGAAATGAGATAAAAAAAGGATTACACTTGATAATTGGGATTGTGTGCTCGCAAAATCATTTGAATAGAACTCCCCGAAAAAACAAATCTCACAGTTTATATTCTTCAACTTGCCTTCTTTTGCCAATACTAGAAGCGATAACATTATTTCTTCCAATAAAATAAGTTACCTATATAAACCAAAATAATTTACTTCCCTCCATGAACCTTCTCCTCGTTCGTCATGGGCAGACCGTTGAAAATGCGCATAATATTCTGCAAGGGCAGTTGCCTGGAACTTTATCGGAGAAAGGAATTAGACAAGTACAAGATTTAGCAAAGCGGCTTAAACAAGCACCTATTGATACTCTTTATACAAGCGATCTCAGAAGATGTATGCAAACCATGCATATCATTCGTAAATCTCATCCTAAGTCATTATTAATTAAGACAAAACTGCTTCGTGAAATTCATCATGGAATTCTGCAAGGCAAATCGTTTCAAGAAATTCAATGGAGAGAAAAAACAAAATGGAAATATATAGATGTTAATTGGAAACCTCAAGGAGGAGAAACATTAATGGACCTCCGGCACAGAGCGGAAAATTTTCTGCAGCTGATAAAAGCAAAGCACAATCATCAGACAATTTTGGTTATTGGACATGAGTGGATAAATAAAGCATTATTGGCAGTGATTAAATGTAGACCGATAAATCAAGAGATTTTAGAGAAGAGGGGACATAGAAATGCGAGTTTAAGGGTTGTTAAATTTTAATTTGATCTGCGGTGTTTGTCTTCTCTTCCATCTTCTGAAAGAACTGAAACTTCTTACTGCCAATCCTATTTTCAACATTTCGTAAAAATAAAAACAGTTTGGCATTAAGTTCATCCAATCGGTTGGAGAGAAAAGTGAATGCATCATCATTCAGATATTTTAAATCTCGGGATAATTGTAGCAAGACCTCAACTTCTTTTGCAGATGCATACGCTACATTTAGAAAATAGGCAAATTCTCGATTGCTTGCCTTTGCACTTCCTTCAGCAATATTAAGTGGAATTGAAACAGCTGCTCTTCTGATTTGAGAAGTGATATTTTGTTCTTCCTTCTTTGGAAAATCATTTGTCAGTCTATATGTGTCTAAAACAAAAGTGTAGGATAAATGATATACATCAATTCTCTTATAATTTCTTGCCATTAAAAGTATACTTCACTTATCGCTATTTTAAGTTTTGTGGGGGTGTGAACTCTATTTTTTAAGCAGGGTTCATTGTGGCAGTTTGTGAACTAGACGGGAATGTTGGGTCTAAAATTAAACAGAGTTATCACTAGAAGTTCAAATCAATAGAAAAAAGAAGGAAAAAAATGAGACCATATGTAGATTAGGATACGAGCGTTAGTTAGCGCATGCTGAACTGGTCGTTGCCTCCCAGCTTACACATCGCTTCTATCAAACCGCTGTTATTGCGGTGCTCTAAGGTGTCTCTTTTCAAGGGATGCTTCGTGCTTAGATGCGTTCAGCACTTATCATCTGCGGCGTAGCTGCCCGGCTTACCTTGTCAGATAACCGGTAGACCAGAGGCCACGAACCTCCGTTCCTCTCGTACTAAGAGATCCTTCCTTTCAGACACCCAACATTCCCAGTAGATATCAAACAAACTGCCTCACAGCGTTCTGAACCCAGCTCACGAACCC
>CAZCXW010000085.1:0-3659 GCA_964502785.1 uncultured Methanosarcinales archaeon
AGAATTATTATTTGATCTCTTTGGGGGGGGATTTCCTTCAGGGGGGTCTTGTACTTATACCATTACTAATAACAATCCCACTATTGAGGCTACTTTTCTCGATGGAGTAGAAGAAAAAAGTACTATTAAAGATGAAAGAGGTGTTCCACAATTAAGATTAAAAGCAAAATTAAGTTCAATAGTAATTCTTCCTATCCAGAAATCTATATTATCCCAAACTAAAACCTTCTCCTTCACCTGCAATAAGCCGGAATGTATGTATCCCTTACCAGGAAAAGATCCTTATACGATACGTAATCCGCATGAAGGATTATACGAATTATACTTTGCAAAAACAGATAAGCCTGAGGATCAAATTTTAATTGTTGGGACAAAAACATTTCCCGAACCTGGCAACATTATCGTCCGCAAAGTGCCGCAGCAGGTGCTTTTTATTAACGATGAAGATGCGGTCTCCGGAGCAGGCACCAAAGGATTTTTTGGCTGCAATGCTGCGGATTATGTAGATGATAAAGGCGATGCGGGGCAGTATTTTAAGAATGATAATTCCTGTTCCATCCGCGGAAATTATTATTGCGCTCCTTCCACGCAGCAGGATAATCAGCTCAGCGTCAATACGTGGAGCAATCTGGATTTAAAAGAAGTAGGATATGCGGAGGAAGGAGATGTTGGAAATAATCTGGATTTGACTCTCAAAACTCTTGAAACACCCTTCCCGGCGAATACACTAACTGCTTCTTCCCTTATTGTTCCTGGGAAGAATATTCTTCCTAATGCGAAATTTACAGCTTTTGAAGGGAATGATGTTTTAGGATGGGATATCTTTGATCAAAATGATCATTTAGTGCGAGATGAACGCGCTTTTGTGGAAGATCCTCAATATATTGATGAGAATAAATTTATAACCATTCCTGCAAGCCATAAATTCAGAACGGTTCGAATTCCTGTTCCCAAAAACAAAGATTTTCAGCATTCCATAAATTCAACTTCGTGTCAAGCGGCAGTTTATTTAGTTGATCAGAATGGTGTATCTGCCGCAGCTGTACCGTCGCCAACATTTAACACAGGAAATGCAGCTTATTTTATGTTAGAATACACCAACTGCCGTTTTAAAGATCCCATGATCCAACTCGTTGATTCTGCTTTTTCTGCGGCGTCTTTTTCCTTCCAAGAGCAGAACCATAAATTACCGAGAGCGGCTCTAGCGTGCTGCCCAGACAAGTATTGCTGGAATGGGTATGCGTGCGTGGAACCGATGAACAACAAACCAGAACTTACGGAACAAGTGGATGGTGATAGAAATTACCGTTGCATTGATGGCCAATGGTCTTTTCAGCCTTTAAAACGCGATTGGAATGATCAGCGCGTTGGTTTCTGTCCGCAGACGACGCAATGTTTTGTCTTGAAGAGCGGTGATGCAGTTAAAACCGCTGCTGATTTTTACAACGGTGAATATCCCATCTGCATCAATGACGGGGATTTTATTTTCGATCACCTTTGCCAGCAAGGAAACTGGACGAGCCGAACTAAATTCCTTGCAGCAAAATTACTCACCGTCGCTGAACGGAGCGAAGGCTATACTTTATATTGCCATGATTTTAGGGATGCATTAATCAATACTGATCAAGGGCGAGATATCCTTGAAGGGGCAACCACAACTTCTGTCGCTGCCGATCCACTGGGAGCTGCAGAAACAAAGAATGTTTGTTTCGGTCAGAATGATTTGGAGTGGAATCGTCTCGTGAAAGAAAATGAAAATACTTGCATTAACAATGTCTGTGTGTTAACGTTCAAGGAAGGAAGCAAAAATAAGGTTGCCATTGCCGCAAGCTTAAATAAGCCTCTCAATGATACGGGCTCTTTTTTACTGGCGACCAGAGCAGCACCGCAAACATGCCCACCCGGAGAGGACTTTCCATCTTGTCAGATTTCTGCTTTGCCTGGTGATTTTTATTATTCCCATAATCTTAATTCTTTGATTTACTCCCGCCACGGATTGCGCTTGGAGCCGGGATTTATTGAAACTACATTGCAATTTTTCCGACGCTTGTTCGGCATCGAAGAAAAAGCGAACCCTAATGGGGATTTTTTGTTTGATATCAAGAACTTCCGTGGTCTTTACCTTCTGGATAATGGAGAGAAAAAAGTACGGGCAGTCCAGGAAATCTTTCCTGATAAAGAAAAACTAGTTGCTGAATATGAGAATTTTCAGACTCCGGTCTGCGAGTTTGTGCAAGAAAATCGTCTCGATCAACTCGGGCTGCAGCGAAGCCCTTTGGCGCAAGCTGCGGAAGGAGCGGTCGTGAATTGCACTCTTCCCGTCAACAAGCCTGGCATCCAGCGCGTCGAAGCTTTTGGCGGCTTAGAATTTCTCTGGCCGCAGTTGACTGGGAAATTAAGAGTAGGTGAATAAAACGTATGGGTCATGTTAGTTTCTTCTCCCACCTACGAGCGATGACTAAAATTGTCGTTAATAAAATTATCAAGCGGAGTGGAGAGGACAAGGAGTGAAACGACGAAAAGTTTTAGAACTTTGATAGTAGTTAGATAAGAACTTTCTAATCAGTAAAATTTAAAATAAGTCATAGATTTAATATGTAATATGAAGAATTTTTCTGCTACAGAAGCATTGGAATATGCTGAAAAAGGTTTGATTGAGGATTGGATTCATAAATTTTTAACTACAAGTGGGAAGAATGAATGTCTTTCAACCGGATTAAAAAAAGAAAAGAGGTTTTTCATTGGACCAAGAAAGATTAATCTGGATGAATTACAAAGAATTTGTGGACCTGAAAAAAATATCAAATATAATGAATCCCGAGAAAGATGGGGAAAGAGAGTAAAGAGAATTGTTAGCGGATTAAAAAGAGGCTGGGAAATGCCACCGCTGATTATTATGTATAAGAAGGGAAAGTTGTCTATTGGTGATGGTAATCATAGGTATGAAGCATTGAAAAGGCGAAGATTTAAGAAATATTGGGCAATTATTTGGTATGATTCTTTGAAAGAATTAACAAGACATAACAAAATGAAACCAGCTGTTTTTTTTATCACTGGAACAAGTGGGTCGGGAAAGAGTACATTAGTTTATTATCTAAAAAGAGATTTATCTTTTGCTGAAGTCCATGATTTTGATGAAGGCGGAGTTCCTGAAGGGGCAGATGAAAATTGGAGAAAAAAGAGAACGAATGAATGGTTAGAAAAAGCAAAAATCTATCAGCGAAAAGGAAAATCAACTATTGTTTGTGGAGTTAGTGTTCCTAAGGAAGTTAAGAATTCTCTTGCTTATGATGCATCTCTAGATGTTAATTATGGCATTATTCATGTTGATGAAAATGAGATTCGAAAAAGATTAAAATCAAGAGGATGGAAAGGAAAGCAGGTGGATGATAATGTTAATTGGGCTAAACATCTAGAAAGATATGTTAAAGCAGAAAAAGAGCATTACCTCGTAGATGGAGTGGTGAATAAACCTTATCAAGTTGCGGAAAAATTTGTTGATTGGATTGTCCGTGAGACTACAGATTAGGAAGCTTCAAATTTCTCTCTCTATCCTTACTTTAGGTATGCTCTTCATTTGGGATAAAGTTGAATAATATCATCCCTTCAGTATCTCCGAAAGCTAAGTACCTTTTTTGAGTAGTGAGAAAAGCCTTAAA
>CAZCXW010000086.1:0-3640 GCA_964502785.1 uncultured Methanosarcinales archaeon
TAATAAACATGAAACAAAACAAACTATCGAAGGGAAATAATAAACGGATAACACACATACCCACTAACAACAACCTTTAAATATCCAACCTTTCTTTCGCAGGAATAATAGGGGGAAACTACCATGGAATCACGATCGGAATCACGGCCATTTGATGTGTTAAACAGCGCGCTGGGAAAGCGCGTCATTATTGATGTCAAGAATGGAAAGCAGTATCAGGGGACGATGAAGGCCTTTGACCCTCATATCAACATCACTCTTTCCGATGCAGAGGAACATAAAGATGGGCAGCTTCTTCGCAAGCTCGGCACGGTCTTCCTGCGCGGCGATGCCATCATGATCATAACTCCGGCGTAGGCAACCCTGCATAAGCACATAAAGAGGCGCACGTTCGCCAGTGTATTCCTAACCTACCATGACAAAAGGAACAGCATCCAAGGGAAAGCATTCTGGAAAGAAAACCCACGTCTATTGCAGGCGGTGCGGCAGGCATGCGTATCACAAGCGCCACAAGGTCTGTGCAGCCTGCGGCTATGGCGGCAGTGCAAGAAAACGCTCGTATACCTGGCAGAAAAAGAAGAGAGTTTGACGGTGTTCTATAAAATCTTACAACGCTGGAAAAAGAAATTAAAACTAAAAACAGACCTCAAAAATAGCTTCTTTAAGTAAATTCATTGGCGAGCGGATGGAACAGAGCTGAAATTTGAAGAAATTGCGAATCAGACCATTTCTCGTTTAGTTGCTGTATATCTCCCGATCGAAGAAGCTTTATGCCGAGATCAACCTGAGCATAGCGAAGGTTGAAGTTATGACGCAGAAGGCATGGATCGAGTGAACTTAGTAAGCCATAATTTAGTGCGTCTGTTAGGCGCTCTCTGTTTAATATTCCAAGAATCGGTGGCACGGTGGAGGCTCTGTCCCGAATGTCGGGAATGGCACTGCTGCCTAGCGTAGTCATCCATTGCCCGTCAATGAATGAAAAACTCGGTATCACTGCCGGTTATGCATGCTGACGAAGCGCAGCAGTGCCATTCCGCTCCTGAACTGGGCGGTGCTGCTGCGCTCTGTTCGCGTTTATTACCCGACCGTGTACCGAGTATCCGAGCATCTGTTTAGGACATCGGGCACGGCGCTTGGCAACAGCACCGCCCAGTGGGAGATTCGGGACAGAGCCCATGGTGGAGAAAGATTTATATATCAGTTATGGATAATATTATCCAATAATGGATAAAAAACTTAAAATTGTCAATTACCTCGGCAAGAATGTAGGGACACGCTTTACCATGCATGAGTTGAGTAAGTTAGTTAATATTCCTTACGCCAGCTTTTACAGGGTGGTTCAGCAGATGGAAGAGATTTTAGACATTTTAGTTGTTGGAAAATCTAAGACTATCTGTTTAAAGACCAATAACCCCGTGGTTAAAGCCCATCTTACTATTTCTTCAGATGAAGAGAAGAAAGAATTTCTCAAAAAACAGCCGATTATTAAGAAAATCACTGCTGAATTAAATACCCGTGACATTGTTGTTCTCTTTGGCAGCTATGCGAAAGGAAAAGAAACAGAAAAAAGCGACATTGACTTCCTGATTATTAACAAAGATGGGAAAAAGTCCCTCTCTTTCTCAAAATATGAAGTTTTGTTTAAGAAGAAGATCAATCCTATCTTTGTTACAGCGAAAGAATTTAAAAATATGCTTCAAGATAAAGAAGAAAATGTTGGAAAACAGGCATTAAAAAACAACATTTTACTGAATAATCCTGAACAGTTTTGGGGATTGGTACTGAATGGAATTTAACCGGCTCTGTCCTAAATCTTTTTCGGAGGCACTGCCGCCAAGCGTAGTTTTCAGGTATCGTGCGATACCTGAAGACTCGTTGCGATTACGCTTGGTACCCATGCGAACGGAGCGCGGCAGTGCCTCCTCCTTAAAGGGGTGCTACTGCGCTCTGTTTTCGTTTGCCAATCGCTCGTATCCCAAGTATCCTGGCATCTGCTTAGAACATTGGGCACGGCGCTTGGCAGTTGCCGAGGCGTTAGCCGAGCGCAACTAAGAAAATCGCAAGATTTTCTGTTGTAGCACCCCTTTAATCGAGATTCGGGACAGAGCCGGTTAAATTTATGGCCTAATCTGGCAAACTGTCCTACAATTCAATTATACTCTTCGCCGGAGATATTATTTTGCGTTTTGTCACACTATTCTGGAGAGATTCGCTGTTGTGGGGGCAGTAGTTATTTATTTCTCGAGTAAATAGTTCATAACCATTCACAGAAATTTTTGCAAGGATTTTTCCATTATTCAAATCAAAATTATGTAACTCTTTTGGTTTGTAAGGATTACAAATTGAATTTCCAGAACTATCTCTCACAACAATTTGGGGTGAAACCTGAGAAATGCCACTTGGTCCATTTGAATCGTGTAAAAGCTCAAAGGTAATATAACCAATATTTGAGCCTGAATTTACAACACCAACCGAGAGGCTTCCACAGACCAAAATTCTTTCTTCTCTATTTGTTTGGACTTGAAACGGTAAATTCTGCACATTCTTATTAAATTCAAAATTCAATCCAGAATAAGAATTGTATTCATAAGCAGATACACACGAACCGATATCAACAGAAACTTGAGAACCTATATTTCCCTGATTAAAAGATATTATTATCTTTGAGTTTTGAGGGAGAAAAACCATTTTATCACTTATTGTAATTGTAAGATTGTTTTATTAACTCAAAGAGTTTCAACAATTCTTCTTTATTTTTGATTAAAACTTCATAGTCACCGTTGCCCCAATGCCCAATGGCTTTTGGTTTAGTTAAATCTCTTGCAATTCCAAAAGAATCATTCAGTTTTCCGCTTGGAACATTCAAAAATGCTTTAATTGTATTTTTCTGAATTACAATATCCACAAAATTAGTGGTAAGTTTGTAAGCTATGTATTTTGCTTTTGCTTCTTCTGTGATTGATGCGTCTAAACTTGTTATCATCTCTTTCAGTTGTGTAAATAATTCTTTAATCTCTTTTAAGGCAACCTGTAAATGAGAATCAATGGTATGATCTTTCTGAAGTCTTGGCAAAGTTTCTTTTTCTTTTTTACTTTTATCAAATATTTCTCTTGTGCTAATTTTGATTGCTTTTTGAGATTCTGATTCAACCATCAAAATGTTATCTTCATAAATTTTGTATCTCAAAAGCTCAATTTTTATCGGCAAAATTTCAACCGTGTCCAAATCAAATTTATTGTAACTTTCAGCAACGCATATAACTCTTGGAGAAGTCCAATCGATATCCACTTCTATTTTCTTATTTCTGCATAAAATTTCAAAATCAGCTTTATGGTCTAATAGCCATCTCAAATAAGACAAGCCCTGATTTATTACATTGTCATTCTGGTTTCTTTTGTATTCAATAATAAGAGGGGAGCCATTTTTATCAATTCCTAAAGTGTCAATTCTTCCACCAAAAGAAGTGCTGTATTCTGTTGCCAAAAAATCAACATTCAAAATGGTTAAGAGATTTTGTTCAAAAAGTGTCTGGATATTTTTCTCTTTTTCTAAATCAAGGGTAGATAATTTTTCAACATTTGAATTTTTTATTCTAAAATCTTGGCCTAAGACCCCGCTTTAGCGTCTGTTTTAACTGGG
>CAZCXW010000087.1:0-3499 GCA_964502785.1 uncultured Methanosarcinales archaeon
CATCATAGCTTTGTGGATTAATTTGCTGTAGTACTTGACAATGCGCTAAAGCATCATTGTATTGTCCCGCGTCTCTTAATTCCCTTATTCTTGATCCTAAAGCATTTTTGATCCTTTTAGGACCTTCTACGGCTTTTTTATATCCTGGTTTAAGCTGAAGAGCTGTTACAGAACAATCTATAGATTTATTCTTATCTTCTGTTGTATCCCCCAACCCAACCTGAGCGCGATAATTCTCAGGATTAAAATGCGCAGCCACTGCGTACACATTTCTAATAAACTCGTTTGCGCTTTTGTCTCTTATTTCTGCCGATTCAGCAAGGTCGCATAATTTTTCTGATCTAATGGAGCGGTCTTCATTTTCGTTCATGGCAATGCTGTTAAAAAATTGTTGTAATGCCGGCAAATAGAGGTCTGTTATCCCTTTGATTAGATCGGCTGTTACTGGTTCGTATCCTTCCTCCATTTCTTCTGCTTCAGAAGGCAGTGGTTTCGTTTCTTCTGTCGCTTGTTTTACGGCTTTTCTTAACACTTTCTCGGCTGCATTGTAACATTTATTTTCAATTAACCTGGTACCCCAATTATATAAAGAAGTGGTAGTTGCTGTTTCATCCGCTGCTAAAATAATATCAACAACTTCTGGAACAGCACTGATAACAGCATGCTCTAACAATCGGGGCGATCTAATAAAAATATGGGCGAGGTGTTTAATTTCGGCGCTCTCAAGCTTTCGTTCTCTGGCCTCTGTTACAAGTCTTACAAGTTCATCTCCAGTTTCACCGAAAATAGAATGATAATTATCTAGATCATCATTTGCAAGAGCAACTTCTGCTTCTAATTCTCCAATTCTATATGCCGCGACGTTCTCGCTTTCTCGCGCTTCCAAAACTTGTACTTGAGCAGAAATCAAAGAATTTTCCGCAGTTTTTAGCCTCCCTCGCAATCGTGTGATATTCAGTTTATATTCTAAATCATTCTGGCCTATAGTAGTTTCTAATTCCTCTGTTCTCTTCCTTAATTTTAAAATTTCTTCAGTTAAATCAACCATTTTTGCCTTTTTTCTTCCTAAAGGGTCTTTTATTTTTTCCCAAAAAGATCTTTTCTGCAATTGGATTATGGTTAGTTCCCCAAGAACAGCTAAGTTCTTGTCAATTTCTGATAAAATACTTTTTCTTTTTTATAAATCTTTCCTTTTTTGACTTCTTTATAGTAGTCACCAATATTTTAAAAGCTTCTTCTTTTTTGTTCAGCAAGATGAAACATGCTCTTTCTATTACAGTTCTCATCTTAATTTTATTCCTCTCTGCCCAATTTATAGGGATTTTAATTCTTACACAATATATTGATGTAAAAAAGTCTCAAGAAACGGGACAAACGGAGTTTAAAGAGCTTCCCGTCGGGGAGCGCCCGCCATTAGAAGAGAAAACGTCGTTTATCCCGGTTATAATTTCTATTATTGCGGGGACGGTCATTCTTCTCTTATTAATAAAACACAAATTAGCCTGGATTTGGAAAGGCTGGTTTCTCCTGGCGATTATTTTGACATTGACTATTTCTTTTGCTGCGTTTGCGCATCTTATTGTTGCCTTTGCCGCTGCCCTTTTACTTAGCATCTGGAAAGTATTTAAGCCGAATTTCTGGATTCATAATTTCACTGAGTTGTTTGTCTATGCCGGTATGGCTGTTATTTTCGTTCCATTATTTTCCTTAAGTTCGATTATTATCTTATTGATTTTAATTGCGATTTACGATGCTTATTCCGTCTGGAAATCAAAACATATGATCACTTTGGCGACCTCAGAAGCGAAGGAACAAGTCTTTGCCGGTCTATTAATCCCTTACTCTTTCAAAAAAGGACAGCAGGTCGCTGTTCCCAAAAAAGCAGGAGTTCCCGTCTCTGAAAAAGTCCGCACCGCTATTTTGGGCGGGGGGGATATTGGTTTTCCTTTGTTGTTTGCAGGTGTTGTCCTGAAAGAAATAGGGTTATGGCAAAGTTTGGTCATTCCTTTCTTTGCCGCGCTAGGATTAGGAATTTTGTTGTGGAAAAGTGAAGAAAAGAAGTTTTATCCGGCGATGCCTTTTATTGGTGCGGGATGCTTGATAGGGCTGGGATTAGCGTCATTGATAACTTTTACCTGAAGAAGTATATACCACACAACCTTAACTGTATCCTTTCACTGGACTCTTGTATTGCCCTGGAGAAATTAATAAGCCGTCTTGTGCAGCGACGGTTTGCACTCCTGTGGTTCTTTGCACTTCCCGCGCTTCGACGAGGGGATCAGCTTTCAGCATCTCCAAACCAAAATGCGTCAGGACAGCTAGTTTTGGCTTCACATGAGAAATAATTTTTATCGCGGCTTGCGTGTCTAAGTGGTATGGCGTGCTTTTATTTTCGGGGAAAGGAACATTCAAAATCAGGATGTCAGTTCCAACTAAGGCCTGAAGCAGTTCCGGGGCCAGCCCGGTGTCTCCGGTATAACTTATCGTAAATTGCGGGCAAAAAAACTTAAAACCAATAGCCGTAGGATCGGCATGCTGCGTAGGAATAGCATGAATTTCTACAAGATCAACGCCCACTTTATGATCTTTTTCTAAGGGAATCACTTTTTCCAGGAAACGTTGGTGATGCCTGGTTAGAAAAGGATAATTGCCTTCGTGTTCAAGGAGAACAGATTTACTGCCCAAGAGAACGCCGCGGTGCTCAATTCCTGCATGAGTCATGGCATCAATAACGACATTGAGGTCATTGCAGTGGTTGATGTTGCAGTCAGAAACTAAAATAGCAGTGTTATGGTTTAAATTAACGCCAAATTCTTTTGCTTTGGTAAGCGCCCCAGGGCCGGGATTGATATGGAATTGCAGTTCCTCTACTCTCAGGACAATCCCTCCGGATGCTCTTGTTTGCTTGCCAACGACAGCAGAGTCTCCGGCTGTTCCTAAAAAAATTAGCTGAGCCATAAGCTGATTTAAAATAGATAAGAATTAATAAAGATTGTTATGATGCGGTTTGTATAAAACTTTTTGCTTATGGCTTTCCCGTAATATCTTCCGCGCTTCTCTTTCCTTCACTGACGCGGGCCAAATTCACTAAATTTTCCATCTGCGTGGTAAAAAGGCTGCTGGCGTGCTGAACTTCAATAATTGTTCTTCCGTTCTGTTCTACGCAGAAGTACGCAGTTCCGTTTGTATCGCCGCGAGCAGTCATCGCAATTCGGCCGTCATCTGGAGTGAAATAGTTGGTTTTAAACGCATAATCCTTTTCTTTTCCACTGCTAACATCCCGTTCCCGCTGCACGTCTCCCAGCCGCGCTTTCTGGGCAAATTCTTCCATGTAGCGTCTTACTTCGGAAAGCACAAATTCGTACTGTTTTCCACAAAGTTGCTGTACTTCTTGAGGATTAGTAAATCGTTGTTGAGTAGTATTTGGTTGTGTAAGAATCACTAAATCTGGAATTCCGTCATATTTTTCTCCTTTTCCTAAAAGTCTTTCAATGACATT
>CAZCXW010000088.1:0-3452 GCA_964502785.1 uncultured Methanosarcinales archaeon
AAGAAAACACCACGACTATATTAAACTTGCTCAATTAATTAGGTCCCGAACTATAGGGTCTCGAATCACAACAAAACTTCTATATATACAACTCTCGCATTGCTGGGATCATCAAAAAAAATAATACTTTTACATTGACGGAAAAATTCAAAGGCAGCACCATCGTTATCTTTAATTCTCTTAAAATCAATTTCCAATGCATTGAAACCTTTTCCCTTTTGTTCAATGGCAAGAACAAATCCTCTTTTTCCTTGCCAAAGTTGAAATTTTGCAGGAATTCTGTATTCGGAATAATTGAGAGTATTTGAACCAGCTTCATTCAAGAAATACGATACTTCATCATGCTCATTGTAATGCAACCAATTGTAGAGGTCTATGGGAGAAGATAGAAGATGACTGTATTGTTCATTAAGCGTATCAACTACAGCCCATTTAGCATTGCCATATAAAGAAATGATTTTATCAGAGTTATGCGCTAAACGGACTTCTTCTTTATCATGGACAATAAATTGCTGTTGTTTTCCTGTGAATTGGATTTCTGTTAATGAATTTTGCAAGGTATGATGGAAATGGATGACCATGAAATTTTGGAAAGAAAAATAGATTTATAAGAATTTGGTCTTCTAATATCAACTATCTAAATATTTAAAAATATAACCTTTCTATTCAATAAAATGTCATTATTTCACAAAGACGCTTTAATGAGGTTAGATGAACATGCAACGGAAGCCGTGGGCCGAGTTGCGGCTGGCTTCAAATGGGTCATGGAATTACTAGAAAAAGTTGAAAAAGAAAGTAAAGAAGAGAATCATCAGATAGTAATTAAAGAATTAAAAAAATCACTCCATGTTCTACGCTGGGTAGGACGCGCCGAAAGACGTATAGACCAATCCGAGAAAAAGATTTTGGTAGATTTAGAAGAGCTGGCTACCTTGCTACCAGAGAATCTTCGTTCAAAAGAAGTCGAGTTAGCAGAAAAACTTAAAATCACAGAAGCACAACTCATTGAATTAGCATCGCTGTTCAGAGGAGAGTTACGAAATGAAATAAAAGAAATTGAAAAATATGAATCTCTTCTGATTTCTATAGAAAAAACAAGTAATGAAGATACTAAAGAAGAAGTAAAACGCAAATTAGAATCTTTATTCGAAAAAACAAATGATTCTTTGCAGAAATTGCGCCAATGGATTGAAGGAACGATTCCCCTTTTAAAATCAATACGTGGATTTCAGAAAAAATTAAAGGAATTAGAAGTTCTAGAGATCATTAATCTCTCCAGAAGACGTTTTATCACAGAAACGCCTAAAGCAGCAGCAGGAATAATAGCAGGAAAAAAAGCAGAACTTCTAGCTACCAACTTTGCAGAGATGGTAGTTAGTGATGAAGATAGGATTTCAGCTATTCTAAAAGCTTGTGAAAAACTGGAAAACTTTTGTGAAAAAATGTCTAAACAGTTAAATCATTTTTTGATATACACACCCCATGCAGACTACACTCACTTTAATCGCGTCGGCAAGTGGAGCCATACCGAGATTCTTGCTGAAGCAAAGGAAGAAAAGGAAGATTGGGGTGTAAGGAGTAGTTCGTTATTTCAACAACAACGCGCCAAAGCCTATGAAGCAAAACAGCCGACCGATCAAGAAGTTTCTATTTTCGAAAGATCATTGGTAACTTTAGCTAATATGAGAGGGCGCTGTCGGATTCCTGGAAAATTGTTTGTACCAAAACATTTCCCAGGAGGTCCGCCTGAACTTGAACTTACGGAAGTGAAAACAGTATCCATCCCGCTCTCGTACAATGAATTCTTTTATTTGAAACCATTTGAAGATTTACTAAAGCTTCCAGAGTGTAAAGCGGTGATGGTTTCACATGTTTTATATCCTGGTGTGGAGCAAGCAATGAAAGAATATTATGCACTGTTTGATGATCCCGTACAAAAAGAACTTGAATCTTTAGGTTTTACTGTTGAAAAATACAATGCTTGGGTTTTACGTCGGCCAGCAACTCTTTCACCAGTTATTTTAAGAGGCTTACTTAGAAACACACTCCACTTTAAAGGAATTATTTTTCCTGACGCCCTGAATATGCAAGGGATTTTAGCCATTAAAGACGAACTTTTAATTTACTTTGACAAGAATATTCTTAAAACACAAATAGAAAAATATTTGGAAGGAGCTACTCTTTTGAATATTTTAGCCATCTATGCTGGAATAAATTTTTTTCTCCTTGGAGCAACAGGAGATTTAAAGTATATAGAACGATTTGCACAAACCCGCCCTTATTTTCAGAAATGTCTGGAAGAAGCATTCGGCAAGTATCAACAAATTTATGAGATAGTAGGAAGAAATCCGCCGAAAGCGCCAACACCGGCTCAAATGATACGCATACTTATACAGAATACGCATCTACCTTTTGAAAGCCGGCAAGATGCTTGGGACAGAAGCGGCACTTTACATAGATGTTTTAGAGCATGGTATTTAGCAGCATTATACAAAAATCAACGCTTGGATGATCAAGAATATGCAGAGGTATTCTGGAACTTGCATCAGAGAACTGATTGGAAACGATTAGATCGCCTTTATCAGCAAATTATACAGTCCCGTTACGGATAACGTAAATAACCATTCATTATCTCACCCGGCGTTAATTTTTTCTTATACAATACAACATTATCAATCAAACCAGTGAATGGATATAATTTGGGGTCATTTCCAGGCCAAGCGCCAATCATGATTGGATTTTGTCCTAAATCGGCTCCCAAGACGATATCAGTTGCTGGAGACGCTGACGCGCTTGATTCTGGACTTATAGAAACCTGATTTTCAAAACCGTTAATAAATATTCGTAAATGACAGGACTTATAATCATTGCCGCTTTTCACACAATCTCCAAGAGAAACAGCAATATGGGTCCATTGCTCTTGAGGTATCGACACACTTCCTTCATAACATATTCCCCCTACATCCATATAGAACCCAATAGTATTCCTTGGCGTGAGAGCAATATGATAATCAAACATATCAAACTCCGTTCCTTTGCTTATCAGCCTCTGCCAATTCCTTTCTTTTTCAGGATAAATGAACCTTTTTTCAAATTTTTTCCTTCAAACAATTAAACAAATCCACAACTTTTAAATATAATAAAAAAGATTCCCCTATTATGATTACAGCCAGAACACAAATTAAAGAGATTCTAAAAACAGCAGGAATGGAAAATATGTCCGCTGATTTTATTGATACTTTAGATCAAAAAGTAAAACAGCTTGTTCTTGATGCAGTTCAGAGAGCAAAAGCCAACAGCAGAAGAACAGTTATGAGCAAAGACCTCTGAGACCACATAGACCAAGAAAATCGATTTCCATCCCACAAAAAGACAGATAAGTTAACCATGTCTGAAAAAGGCTTCGTTGCAAGTTAACTTTAATTAAGAATTAAGTCTCCCTACCCTCACGG
>CAZCXW010000089.1:0-3089 GCA_964502785.1 uncultured Methanosarcinales archaeon
AGAAAACACCACGACTATATTAAACTTGCTCAATTAATTAGGTCCCTAACTATATCTCCAAAGATCATCAAATAATATTCGGACCATTTCTTCTTCAGGCATTGATTGATATTGTAAAAAAGCCCGATAATATCCCTCCGTTAGATCTTGCACGAGGCTTGGAGAAACCATATTGATAATAAGGCCGCTTTTTGTTACCAAAGGGTGTTTTCTAAAATTAGCATAAACTCGATGTGCCATATCATAATCATTAATATATTCAAAATAATTTGCCAGCGAACAGCCAAAGCATTCCCTATCACGGTTGGGAAACATCTTTGTTTAAAACAGAAAAGGATTTTTAAAATCCTACCATTTTATTTTTTATCTGATAACAAATGGAAAAATCGTGTCACAGAAATTCGTCTATCGAAGAAAGCGTCTCTATTCAAACAGACCTCACTCCGTCTTCAACGTTTCTTCATACTCTTCCGCACAGGCTTTTGAACAAAAAACATGACCTTCCCCGTTGATTTCTTTATGAAATGATTTCTTTCCTTCGCGCAGAGCCGTGCCGCATTCTTCACATACTTTTACTTCTTCATCTTCATTATACCCTTGGATAAACCCTTCCTCTTCAGAAGAGCCATCGGGATCTTCATTTACTTCAGACTTTTCATTTTCCGGCGATTCTCCCTCACTATCATATTCATCCATAATAAATTTCAGCATCTAAAAATCATTTTTAAAGCTTTTGTCACTTGGAAATATATTTTCTGAGCTATCTTTTAAGTTATATAATAATAAACTAATAATTTTTTCGATAGACCTATCCCAAGAAAAGGAATAAACAATCGTTTTTCGCGCATTTTCCGCTAATTTTCGTCGTAATTCGAAATCCTGCCATACTTTTTCAATTTTAAGGGCAAGAATTGCTGCATTATTTTTAGGAAAAAATAGTCCGTTATAGTCACGGACGATGTAATTTTTTAAAAATCCAACCCGCGTGGCAAGGACGGGAAGTCCAGCTGACATCGCTTCTAAAGTAGCTAAAGAAGTTGTTTCTGTCAAACTTGGCATGACAAAGAAATCCATCGCTTTAAGGTATTTTTCTACATCGCGGACAAAACCAGTCACGACGCAATGGGCTGTATTTTTGAATTTCTCTACCAACTCTTTATTTCCATCGCCAACAATGAGCAGAGTTCCTCCTTTTAATTTTTTAAAAGCTCTTAGCAGGACCAGTGTATTCTTCTCTTTTGATATTCTCCCGACATAACCAATTACCGGGGGTGAGAGATTAAGATTTTGTTGGACGCTCATCTTATCTTCAGGCGGCGTGAAACGCTCTACATCTACGCCTAAACGCGCTACTTCAATCGGAGCCGTAATTCCTGCTTCTCTTAATTCTTTTTCAAGACCAAAATAAGGGATTAGAAGGAGATCCCCTTTGTTGTAGAGAGAAAGATAATATTTTTGGATGAGCATACGGCTGAGTCGGCTTAAATTAAAATAATTTTCAAGGAACTCCCAAGCTGTATTGTGCACATAAAAAATTTTTCGTTTGCGATAACGGGAGGCATAATGCAACGCAAAAATTCCAACCGGGCCCAGTTCTTGGATAAAAATCATGTCCGCTTCGCGAACCGCTTGTTTTATGCGCAACAAATTTTGCAGAGAAAAGCGAATTGCGCGGTAATTAAACAAGCCCAAGCGGCGGGAGAGAGTTAAAAAAGTCACTTTCACTTCCGAGAACTTTTCTTCCGTACTAAACTGAGGCACGAGAAGCCGGACATTAAAAGTATTTTTCGCCCTTTTCGTAAATTCTTCCATAAACATCAGAACTCCATCCACTTTTGGATAGTACGTATCCGCCGCGATGAGGAGAGTTGGTTTTTCCATTTTTTTCTTTTTAGCGCAGACGATAAAAACTTTCGCCAAACTTCTTTTTTATTTTCAATCCTGCTACAATCGCCCGATGAAAAATCAAAGTCATAAGCGGATAAATCGCATTCAGCCGCTGGCTTTTGAATAGATTTAATGTTTTAAGCTTAAGAGTGAAAGTCTTAGAGATATCCACATATAAAGTCGGGTAATTTGTTTTAAATGAAACCGGATTCCAGATTGAGTACATATATACTTCCGGTTTGACAGATAATTTTTCATAGAGTTCTAAAGTAATATTGTGCACCGCGCGATGATCAGAATGATGATCCTCCGAACTGTGTGTGAAGATTTTAATTGGTTTTTCTTTTTCAAGAATTTTTAAAAATTTTGCTTCGAGATTCTTTACTTTATAATCTTCACCAACCTGTGTATCTGTCGTATCAAAAAAAAGGACCCGACAGCCTAAAGCTTTTGCCGCTTCTTTCGTTTCCTTTTCTCTGAACTTTTGTACAACTGCTTTTCTAAGCCAGGGATGAGATCTCTCGCCGCTGGAAAAAATAATCGCTAGAACCCGCTTGCCTTCCTGCACATAATTCGCAATTGCTCCCCCTGCCCCAATCACGAAATCGTCAGAGTGGGCGCTCATCACGATTATTGTCTCTTTCTTCTTGTTGGACATAAATTTTATAGAATATTAATCTTCTTTAAGAAACTTTTCGTTTTCAGATACGTTGGGGAAGGCAGAGCCGTAAATATTATAAACTCTTCATTCTTTTCTTTCATTACGGTGATGAGATGAAAGTAACAATTGATACAAAAGAGGATTCGTCTGAAGATATCAAACGTGTCTTCCAGATTCTGGGTGATATGCTTCATAAAAAAGGACACTCTGAGGATCTTTCCACGACTCCTGCAGAGAATATGGACACAGCCCCGTTAATGAATATGTTTAACGATTCTTCTCAGGAACATTCTCAGGAACAGAAAGAAATTCCTGACAAAGCTCCTGATTTTAGTTCTTTTCTTAATTTAACCAAACAGCAGAAGAAAGAAGAAATTCCCCGAGTAGAATTTTTTTAAGTGTCAGAATTGTTCTCGGAATCTTCATTTCCATTAATTTTATATACTAAAATGCGCTAGAATTCGAACATTATTTGGCGCATTTTATATATAGTCATGGACTTAAATAATTGAGCACATTATGCTTAAAACAATGTTTTCTC
>CAZCXW010000090.1:0-2808 GCA_964502785.1 uncultured Methanosarcinales archaeon
TCTCTTTCCCTTGGTAATTAAGTTTATTTTCTTTGATTTTCTGTTTTATCTCTTTAATCTGTTCCAATGTCGATTCCCTTGCTAACACAATTCTGGGAGAAAATGTCGAGAAGAATTTCACCGCTTCGTAATTCGCGACAGAAAGCTGCGTGCTGATATGAACTTCTATCTCTCGTTCGCGGCATAATTGAATGGCTGCCAGATCCGTCGCGATGACTGCATCAACACCCGCTTTCTTCGCTTCGTCAAGAATATTTTTCACTCTCTCCAGCTCATGATCGTAAATCACCGTGTTTAATGTTAAATATCCTTTTACATCCTGCTGATGAAGTTTTTCCATCACTTTCTTTAATTCTGTAATATCAAAATTCCGCGCGGAAGAAGCTCTCATGTTTATCCATTTGATGCCAAAGTAGACAGAATCGGCGCCAGCGTCAATCGCGGCTGCTAATGTTTCCCAGTCTCCCACAGGAGCCAATAATTCCATTTTTTTCATTATTGGAACTTAAAGACCATTAATTAAAAACCTTTTTGAGTAAATATCAAAAATATCGTTCGCTTTGTATACTAAAAATCATTAGAAATTGAACATATTAATGATTTATATATATAAAATGCGCCAAATAATGTTTGAATTCTAGCGCATTTTAGTATATATAACCCCTAATATATCTTAAAACAACATTAAACATAAAAAGAGTTTTTAATTTTTAGAGAGCATGCCTACCCTTTATGCTTTGTATCAACGGCCGGTCTTACTCTTCGTGCTCCTCGGCGTTATTGTCGTATGGAGCCTTTTTTGGAAAGGGATAGCTTTATGGCATGCTGCCATTTATCGTCAAAAAAGTTGGTTTTTTTTTCTCCTGATTATTAATACATTGGGCATCGTAGAAATAGTCTACCTTATTTGGTTTAAAGGAAGGAGAAAGCCGCGAGAAGATGCAAAAACAGGTAAAACCGTGACGGTGGAACTTTCTTCCACAAAAAAGAAAAGTAAGAGATAGTTCTTATGTCTCTCATAAGTTATAGTGTCGGTCTATGATCGTTTGATTATTTTTGTCCGGCACCTATATGTTCTCAAACCAAGCAATAATTATTTAAATCCCTTCCTTACACTCTTAATTATGGAATTCATCCGCCACTTTGCTAAGATTACGAAGAATAATGTAGACATTGCAGGGGGCAAAGGAGCATCTTTGGGAGAAATGAGCAATGCGGGCATTCTCGTTCCTCCAGGATTTGTTATCCTTTCTACTACGTTTGACAAATTTATCAATGAAACAGGAATAAAAGAAGATATCGATGCTGTGCTGCATTCTGTGGATCATAAAGAAGTGCACACAGTTGAAGATGCGTCTGAGAAAATTAAAGCGATAATCATGAGCGAAGAACTGCCGAAAAAAGCAGCAGAACAGATTCTTACTTGTTTTGCTGAATTAAAGACAGAATTTGTGGCGGTGAGATCAAGCGCAACAGCAGAAGATAGTTCAGCAGCTGCTTGGGCAGGGCAGTTGGATACCTTTCTGAATACCACAAAAGCAAATCTATTGGAGAATGTAAAGAAATGTTGGGCTTCATTATTTACACCGAGAGCTATTTTCTACCGCTTTGAAAAAGGGCTCCATGATCAGCATATTTCTGTCGCTGTTGTCGTTCAAAAGATGGTGAATAGTGAAATTTCGGGAATTGCCTTTTCCGTGCATCCCGTTACGCAGGATAGAAATCAAATGATTATCGAAGCAGGGTTTGGTTTAGGTGAAGCGATTGTTTCTGGGCAAATTACGCCTGATAGTTATGTTGTTGAAAAAAAACAAATGAATATTTTTGATGTTAATGTTTCTGAACAACGGAGAGCTCTCCATCGTAAGGCGAAAGGCGGAAACGAATGGAAAGAACTTTCTTCTCTGCAAGGAGGAAAGCAAAAATTATCTGAAAAGCAAATTATTGAACTGTCTACACTAGTGATGAAGATTGAAAAACATTATGGCTTTCCTTGCGATATTGAATGGGCGTTTGAGAAAGGGAAGTTTTATGTTACACAGTCGAGGCCGATTACGACGCTGGGTTAGGGCGATACGAAAGAGGTCATGAGAAATTCGCCGAAAGCGTCTCACCCCGCCATAAATGGGCTGGGCTTGAATAGAGAGGCTTTCTTTGATAGGTGAATTTCTGTGACACAAAAAGGCAAAGCATTTTGTGTAACAGAAAGGTTTAAGGAAAGAATTTTTGTAGGGGGCTTTCTAACGATTCAAAAAATTTTCTTTTTTAAGGATGTAAGATTTAGACAATAATTTTATACTATCAAGTCCTGTAGGTTTATATGAGGTGCTATTCTCAGGTTCTGGAGGATTTATTAGGACTTCATTAAAAATGGATTGAAGAAAGACATCAGAATCAGATTTAGGTAAACCTAGATAATTGTTAAGTGAACTATCAATTTTAATTTTAGTAAGATATTTAGGGAATGAATGTTTTGAAAACGGAGGTTTTTCCTGGTGAGGAAACTGGGCATAAGTTTTAAGCGGTAATTTTGTTTCAGAGATTGGATACACATGGTCGACAGAATAATCTTCTTTCTTAATAGTTGTAAGAAAAACTTCAGTTACTTCTTTTTCAACATAATCATTTCTCCCCCAATCTGAATCAGGATGCATTACACCAATGCGGTCGTTACTTCTGGAAATTCTTAAATCCGATGGCAATGGTTCACTTAATCCTAAGAGATGACTAATGTAAGATGCAATTACGGGTAAATATAGTTAGGGACCTAATTAATTGAGCAAGTTTAATATAGTCGTGGTGTTTTCT
>CAZCXW010000091.1:0-2770 GCA_964502785.1 uncultured Methanosarcinales archaeon
TAGTAATTGTCGTTTTCCTCGCTGTGGAAATATGTTTGTAGATCTCAATGAGGCATGTGACGATGCAAATTCCAACCGCTTTGATGGTTGTGATCTTTGCCGAAATCCAGCTCCGGTATGTGGTAATGGTGGAAGAGAAGCTAGTGAGGAGTGTGACCATGGGCATAGGTGGTCAGGTCACACTTCGTACGTTTGTAATACTTCATGTAGGTTAGCAACTGCAAGTTGTACTCGACTTAATGAACATACGAGTAGCGAATGTATAACGGGTAATTGTACCAGAGTTACTCTAGGCGTTCTTGGAGACGCATTGGGTAATAGTGCTAAACCAGTATTACGCTGTGGTTTAGCTCCTCTACGTAATAGTTGTCAGACAAACAACGATTGCCAGGATATTAGACAAATAGGTGCTGGTACTTGTAGCGAAGGACGTTGTATCTAATTTTTTCTTTTTAATTATTTTTTTAAGTTCTAAGATAAATCTTGTGCTGTCATCTCCCAGCCAAAACCTTATTAAATTCTTCTTCCTTTAAAGATAAAAAAGAGGAAAAATGGAAGTTTTTGATCGCTCTGAATTGCTAAAAGAGTTTGGCTACGATGAAGAAGAACAGGAAGTAGCTATCGGCCTGTACCGCAAAACAGGTTTCCCTAAACCTCTCAAGTCCTATCGTATTTGGGTAGAAATGACCGATTTAAGTTTAGAAGAGCCTTATTTCTGGGTTGTTGATAATGTCACGCAGTACATCACTCACTTAGATAAGCTTGAAGACTCCTTCGCCGCCGCGGAAAACTCCGCTTTTTTTGGCGTGACACAGCAGCGTATCGGCGCCCAGCAGGATAAGATTTCCCAATTCTTAGCCACTACCGGAAAAATGATCAAAGAGCTTTTCCAGATGGTCCGCGAATTAAGGATTATCGATGAAAGGTTAACCTATTATGAAGAATCAGAAAAACAAATCAGCAAGCCCATCAAAGAACGGATTAAAGGCGCGGAAATAACGCTCAAAGGGTTGTTTATCGACCTGGTGCAAGGCGGAGGCAAGAGCGCCGCCTCTGTCTATGGGATGTCTCGGGAATTGGAATTTGTTACTCTCCCTGACCTTTTTTTTGATGCCCCCCCCTTCAAAGATGGCGAAGAGATGGATAAATATGTCGACAATTTGGAGAAAGATTTCAACCTAAACGTGCTTCGGGTTATGAAGCGGCATCTCCGCCAGTACATGGAATGGAAGAAACGCACCTATGAAGAGCACGTAAGCAGAAGGCGATTCATGATTCAATATTTACAGCAGCATTTTGACATTATTAAAATGTATATTGATTGGATAAAACCATATCTTCGCCACGTGCAGCGTTTAAGCATGAAAGATAAACAGTCTTCTCCTAATATTATTTCCGCCTTCGAAACGAGCATGCTTGATTTAGAAATCCTTGCCCGCAACAGGAAAGAAGCGGCTGGAAAAGGCATCAACGGATGCTGCCTTTTCACCTTCTTTTACCGCACCCGGCCGGAATTAAAAGTCGTGCAAGAAGGCTATCAACGGGGCCCGGTTCACATCGGAAAAGTTGAAATTCAAATGCGTTTGTACATCTGGACAGATGAGGAAGTGGAAAAATACAAGAAATTCAAAGAGAAAGAGTTGTTCATGCTCATGGGAGACATCTCCTCTTCTGTGCAGATTGCCATGCAGTCGCTGGGAAAAGAATTAGATAAATATCTAGAAGAAGCGAAGGGCATGGCGAAAGAAAATCTGAAACCTGAAACGGATAAAAAAGATCATGGACGTGGCAGCGCGTCTGCTGCAAATAAAGAACATGGTGCTGCGCATAAAGAAACTCTCGCGCAAAAACTCTTTAAAGATTTTTACTCTTTTGATAAGCTTAAAGAACATAAACCGCATCATAAATCAAAAAAACAACAGTATGCTGAAGAAGAAGAGATTAAAAAGGTAAAAAAAGACCTTGATAAATACATCCGGGGCGGTTTTTTCAATTTATATAAAAATTTCAAGAAAGGGCACCGAATGATTATGTGGTAAGTGAGCAGCCCGCAGAGCACTGCCTACCGCCCGCTCACTCTCTGTGGTATGGTTCATGATTAAGAATCGTAAATGCCCGATATAATTGTTCGACAAAAATGAGCCTTGCTAATTGCGTAGGGAACGTCATGAGTGATAATGATATTTTCTCCTGCGCTTTATTCAAAATTTCGCTTGATAAGCCCTCTGCCGGCCCAATGACAAATGTTATCTCTTTGTGCAGCATCGTCCATTGGCTTAGTTTCTGCGCGAAGGAATGAGAATCATACTGCTTTCCATGTTCATCTAAAGTAATGATGTAACCTTTCAGCTCTCCCAGGCTTTTTACTTCAACAAATTCAATTTTTGCATATCTTCCGCACCTCTTTAGAAATTCCACGACTCCATCTTTTACAAACAATTGCTTGGTTTTTCCCACGGCGATAATATGGATCATGTTTGTCTTAGTTTTATCTGATTTATTAAAAAGCTTTTTAGAGATTCAGTAGATTAGATTCTGAATAATCTATTCTTTCTTTTGAACTGCCAGGGGCAGATAGCTGATTGGCCATTTACTTCCGAGCAAGTCCCTTACTTTATATCCCAAAGTGATTTTCCCTGTCTCGTCATGCGCCTGCGGCAGCTTTCTTTGACTTTCAAACGTCAAAAACTTTATATATTACTATCAATTTAGTATCAATAATTATCAAAACCAGTTGATAGAAATGGATAAAGATCAACTCTTAGAAGTA
>CAZCXW010000092.1:0-2708 GCA_964502785.1 uncultured Methanosarcinales archaeon
TTCCGATATGTAAACTTAATAAAAAATTCTGAGGATTTCAAAATTCTCTAAAGAATACACTTTGCAAATTTGCAGCTAAAATCTTTATAAATAGCTTCCTAAAAGAAAGCCCCATGGAAATCACACTCAGAAAGGCAGCTGCGCAGGACCTTCCTATTTTAGAAGAATTCCAGAAAAAATTAGCTGTCTTCGAAAATTCATTTGATAGATGTATCCTGAAGAGAAAAGACATGAAAGCTTATAACTTAAAAAAAATGATAAAATCACCTAAAGTTCATTTTCTGGTAACCAAAATGGAGGGAAAAATCATCGGCTGCGGTTTTGGCGAGATAAAAAAAGATGAAGAATGGGTGGCCAAGAAATATATTGGATATATTGAATTTTTATATGTCCATGAACGATTTCGCCGCAAGGGAATCGGGAAAGAAATCATTCGAAATTTAATTGCCTGGTTTAAGAAGAAAGGGATTAAAGATATCAGATTAGAAGTTTACGCTGAAAATAAGAGAGCGATGAAAGCCTATAAGAAATGCGGTTTCCAAGACTTGATTATGGAAATGAAATATAAAGTTGAATGTTAAAGACGAAGAATTGCTTTTAGAGCGAAAAAATCTTTCTTTCTACCAAATTCAACGTGAACTTGACAATCCATTAAAATATACTAAAAATCATTAGAACTCGAACATATTAATGATTTTTATATATATAAAATGCGTCAAATAATGTTTGAATTCTAGCGCATTTTAGTATAAATGGGAGAGTGGTTTTATATTCTTGAGAACAGGCTCCAGAAACTACGTTATGGTCTGGAGTAGTCTGGAATCGCTTGTCAAAGGAGTTAAATGGCTGGCTATAGGTGTTACTACTTCCCTCACTGTTGGCTGCAATAGCTGCGATAAAGATATCCTTACCGAAGCCAGCTGCAGACCAGGCGCTGTCGAAATTTGCAATAATTATAATGATGATAACTGTAATGGGTCACGGAACGAAGGATGCGATGAAGATGGAGATGGATATTGCTCAGGAAAGAAAAGTATCGAATATACTCTTAACAAAAATCCTGAAATATGCGCAAAAACGTTCCAGAATTGTCAAATTTCTCCTTGTCCTGAACTTCTTCTAGATTGTGATGATAACGACCCTCTTATAAATCCAGGAGCAACAGAACGCTGTGATAGAAGAGACAACGATTGTGACAAAGAGGTTGATGAATCATTTCCCGAAAAAGATCAGAAGTGTGGACCAAACCTTGGAGCAAATTTTGAAAGAGATGGGATTGGTTCCTGTAAAGCAGGACAATATCAGTGCACGAATGGAACTTTGGAATGTCCAGGATACAAAGGTCCTGCAGAAAAAGAATTATGCAATGGAATTCCTGATACTTGTGGAATTGAACTAGAAACGCCTCTCACAGAGGCAACAGTTTGTTATGAACAGTGGAGAGAAGACCGATATGGCAATAAAGTCAAAATTAGATTACCTATAAGCGACCCCAGCATCGGCAGAGGAACCTGCATGTTAGGTATAAAATTATGTATTGATGGAGTTATCGGTGGTGACAATGAATGTCATGGCGCTGTGCTTCCAGAAATGGAAATTTGTGATTGCATTGATAACGATTGTGATAATGAAATTGATGAAGAAATTCATACAACAAAGAAATTACAATATGCTATCGCCGTTGATACATCTGGTTCTATGGTAGATAAAATTCAAGCGATTATAAGTCATCATTCATCCGTACAGTTGCCCCCTTGTTTTTCTGATGAGAAAATAAGCATATCTACAATTCGCATGGGTGAAAATGGAGCTGCAATCTACGAACCTATTCTCAAACGTTCTCGAGCAACGGTGAGAGATTTTAGAACAAATTTTTCAATAGACATTCCTGGCGCATATGGTCCTGACAGTGAACCAAACGCCAATACCACCATCTATACAGCTTGTGCCGTCATTGAAGAAAAACTGGCTGCCGAAGGAGAAAATAAAGGACATATTCTAACCATTCTGCCAGAAATTTGCCAGACCGTTTACAGCATTAATTCATTACGTTCAGAACATCCAAATAATAATTTACAGCAGCCAATATTTGATAACGACGCTGAAAAAACTTTAATAATTATCAGTGACGAACAATATCAATGGACGAGCGGAGTGCAATCTGTAACCCCCCCCATTAACCAACAACAAGCTGCTCAATTAGTGCAACAAGCGGGGATTTCAATCATCATTTTCACTGATCCACTTTTTAACAACCACAATCTAACGGGTTGGAATCAAGGTTATGCCTATTTTCAAGATGCAGGCGGGATAGTTTTGGATATCAACAGAGTAGATTCCGCGCGATACCTTGAGAACCGTATTAAAGAAGATTACTGTAAAAGGTAGTTTTTCACTCAAAACAAATCTGGCAGCGATCTAATCCTTTTTCTAACCCCATGTGAATTTTACAGATAACTTTAGTTTTTTTTATATATTCACTAATTTTTTGAATTTGTTGATAAGCGCTTTCTTTATCTTTGATTTTAGCCGCTGCCGCCTCAACAAATAATTTTATCTCTTTAGGCAAAACAACTTCTTTTGCTCTTTTGGCATTGATATACTGAGAAACGGCAGATTCCGTCAGGTTTAGGAGAGAAGCTATTTCCTTCTGTGTTTTTCCTTGTTCTTGCACAATTTTCGAGCAGTGCCCGAGGCAGGGAAGATGC
>CAZCXW010000093.1:0-2154 GCA_964502785.1 uncultured Methanosarcinales archaeon
TTTCTTTGTGATCAAAAGCCAGTATCGGCAGATTATACATGGAATACCAATGAAGTTTTTCAGTTTGGAAATCTATTTTGGAAGCATCTACGAGTCCGTAATAAATGACGGTAATAACCCGCATGCGAGCATCGCGTTTCAAATCGTTGCCAAAAGTATAGAGCTGCTCCAAGAAAACGGTGTTTGGATCCACTCCGCATTTTAATTTTAATGCTATCTTGGCAGTTGTTTCCAATGGTTCATCATATCTCACAATTCTGCCCGGAAGGGCATAATAATGGAGAAAAGGTTCTTCATCCCGTTTCAGGAGACCTATTTTAAGGTCATTGTTTTTAACTGTAAATAAAACTATATCAACGGCCAGCGCCGGCTTCTTCAAAGAAAAAATGGGGTCTGGTTCTTCCGCCTTCATTCTGAGAAGGGATGATAAGAAAAAACTTTATAAATTTACGCTTTATTATTTTTCCATGGTATTGCCGAAATGGGATTTGGATGAAGCAGAGGCCATTCCTTGGCTGGCGCCGGAAGCGGCATACTCTCTCGTAGAAGGGATGAAGAAGGCATATGGATTTTCTTTTACACGAAATGCTTGCTTCTTTCAGGACGGGAGAATGAAGTGGTATACACTCACCGAAGAATTAGTTGATATCGGCAATAAATGCCTGGCAAAATTTAAGATTGCTTCTTTTCGCAGAACATTGCAGAAGAAATATACTCTCCTTTTTAAAAAATGCAGCCAAGCCATTAATGATTATAAAAGAATAAACAAACAGAAACTTTCCGCAACGGAACTTTTAACTTGGCTTGAAATGTTCACGCTGCTCTACCGGGAAAATTTTAATTATGGCTTTTTTATAGAGCCTTTTGATTTTGTTCTCCCGGACATCTTCCAAAAGACCATTGCGAAATATCACCTTTCTCCAGAAGAATTAAATGACTTACTCGCTTTAGCTGATACAACCTACCTTAATCGGGAAACACAGGAATTATTAGAGATAGCGATTAAGTATACAGATGGGAAAAAAGTGGAGAATAAATTAGAGCTGCATCGAGAGAAATACGAGTGGTTAGGCACGGGACATGCCGGAAAAAAAGTTCTTCCCCTGGATTTCTTTAAGAAAAGAATGCTTGAACTCGTGAAAGAACATCCAGACTTACATTCTGAATTGCAGCGTCTGCAACATCGCCAGTCGGAAGTATTGGCACGGAAAAAAGAACTGATACAAAAATATCATTTTGATAAAGAGATGTTGATTTTAGTTCATATTTCTGATGAAATCGGCCCTTTGCATGACCTGCGAAAAGAGCTCTTTGTGAAATCTATTTATTACGCAGATGATGTCCGCGAGCATCTTGGCCTGAAGACTGGATATACTTTGCCCGAGCTTCAACTTTTTGAATTAAAAGAATTAATGATTTTGAAAGAAGGAAAGAAGCTAAATCCAGAAGAAATTAGACGGCGGCAAGAATTTTATATGCTGGATGTGGATACAACGAAAAAGATGTTTGTTATCCGCAGCGGAAAAGAGGCGATGAAATACACACAAGAATTTGCCGTAAATTATGGAGATGCGCATGAATTATCAGGGATGACAGCTTCGCCGGGGAAGATTCGGGGAATGGTTAAAATCGTATTTGGCCTTAAAGATTTTAGTAAAATAAATACTGGCGATATTCTCGTCACAGGGATGACGCGTCCTGAAATGATGCCGGTGATTAAGAAAGCGGGAGCGATTATTACGGATGAAGGCGGCTTATTATGTCACGCCGCTATTGTTGCCAGAGAATTCAAGATTCCTTGCATTATTGGAACACAAATAGCGACAAAAATATTGAAAGACGGTGATTTCGTTGAAATAAATACAGACACCGGCACTGTCACTCTTCTCCGAAAAAAGTGACAAACATCTTAGCCCAGATAGTTTCTCCGAATGAAATAAGGGCGAATTATATGTAGCTTTTTTTCTTTTTTCTTGTCATGGCATGGTGTCTTGGAACACGGCTACTTTAATAAGCAGCGTAATAAGGATGACCTCACAAACTGTGTGTGAAGATAACTCTGGTTCTATTTTCACGCAGGTGTAAACGGAGCTAAGTTAACAGTATCTCCGAATGAAGAGTACCTTTTTTGAGTGGTAAGAAAAACCTTAAAAT
>CAZCXW010000094.1:0-1793 GCA_964502785.1 uncultured Methanosarcinales archaeon
AAACTGCGCTTTCATAGAGGGGAGCTTCACAAAGCTGGATTACAAGAAGACCAATATTATCAGTTACTGAGGATGGCAGATGCCGATTCTGAATTCAACCGCCAGCATGGTTTAGATCGTTTTCAACGCTTTTGTAGAAGAATGGGTCTGGAAGCCGCTACTCCTGCAGATAAAATTAACTGGATTAAAAGAACCAATGTTGAGACATTCCTGAATATTCTTTCTGTGAGTAATGGTCTCTTACGAAATGCGTTACGCTTTGTTCATTGGAAAGATAAAGGGCCAGGAGGTTTCGTCGGTTATGGAGAAATGATAGATATAGACCCTCCTAAAAACGCAGATCAAGAATTTAGCGCATTTTACGCGCTTATGCAAAAAGAAATCTCTCTTTCAACCTTAAAACCATGGGCTGCTAAATTATATTATGCTATAATCTTTGCTCATCTATTTCCAAATGGCAATGGAAGATTGGCGAGAACATCTTATTTAATTCTTGCTGGAACAGGCTTACCATCATCAGAAAAAATTAAGAAACATATCTATGCAAAGGAAACTGATCTCAGTGTAACGAGCACATTTTTTCTTTTCAGAGAGGAAGGAATTCCTGTGAAAAAACTAGTTGAAGTTCAGGATCACGTGGCAATGGCAGATGATTTTTTTGGAGACGCTGGCGACATGTCTCATCTTAAATACCTTGCAGCCAGAAGAGTATTAAAGACTCATAATTCTGGGAGTTCAGAGGCGAAACAAATTGCGTATGGTGCATGGAAAAAGGAAATGCAAGCAGAATTAAAGATAGAGTATGAAAAACTGAAGAAGAAATGGTGGTGGGGCATTTTAGACGTAATTGATAAATATGGAGAAGAATTTATTGAACAGTTAGATAAAAAATTATTACTATAAGAATCCTACTCATCAGACTTTTCCAAAAATCTTTCTAATCTCTCTGCCCCTTTTTCAACAACAGCAACAGCGCCTACAAAAGCTCTTGTAGCATATCTTTCAATAACGGGTTCTATTTTTAGGCGAGCTTCTTCTACTGCTATGTCTGCTCTTTCTACTGCGCTTCGAAGGAATGGAGTTACACTTTCATCTACAGCTCGATCCAAACAATATAATCTCTGACCTACAGCTTCTGCAATGTCTCTTGCCTTTTGATATAAATTTTGGAAAACCATTATTTCATTTCTTCTCTCATTATTTGAAAAATTATCTACAAAATTCTACTCACATGCTTGTTTCCTTCGATAAAGAACCGCCACGGCAGATCAACCGCAGCCTTAATCCCGATTCGTGAAGAAATTCCGATTTTAGAAACAGTATAATTATCATCCAATACTTTTATTTCATTCCCGAGCTGCAAGCCATTAAACTGTTTATCGATTCCCAGCGTTTTGCATAACTTGCCAGGCCCTGAGCAAATTGTTTTATTGTCTTTTGCTTTCATTCTCTCAGCTATTTCTTGAATGCCTTGCAATGGTTCAGCTGCCCTAATTAAAACTGCTCCGACGCCGTTCTTTTCCGTCGTAAAATTGAGGCAATAATACATCCCATAAACCAAATAAACATAAATGTGTCCATACGTATCGTACATCAACGCGCTGCGGGCAGTACGACGGTAGGCATGCGAGGCCGCATCTTGTTTATATGCTTCCGTTTCTACAATCCTTATAGAAGAATCATTTAAAGTAATGATTTTCCCTAACAGATTGCGCGCTACCATCACTGTATCTCTTGCAAAGAAATCCTGCCCCACTAACCTCATAACGAGCCCAGAAGAAAATCCAATTTAA
>CAZCXW010000095.1:0-1761 GCA_964502785.1 uncultured Methanosarcinales archaeon
TCTCCTATTGGAATTTCTAACAAGGGAATATTTAATTTTTCGACTAAATGATCAACATTTTTTCTTGTTTTTGCACTTGTGTATTCCCAAGGTATGGTCACGCCAAGAACACGATCTTTCCCCACGGCAAGAGTAAGAAGTCCGGCAACAACACTACTATCAATTCCTCCGCTTAACCCGATTAAATATCGAGGCTGCTGAGACCTTCCTTGAACATCTTTAAGATGACGTATTCCTACAACGAGAGCTTCTAATTTTTGCGCAATTTTCTCTTTTTCTCTTCTTTGCGCGGGGGCTTTAAAGAGTTCAGAGTCATCAACAATCAATAATTCTTCTTTATAGGGTCCCTTGCTATGTACAATAGGCAGTCCTTCAGCATTGTAAACGGTAGAACCCCCATCGAAAGTAATAACATTTTTTCCATTATTTTGCGCACCAACACAATTGACATAATATAATGGAACAAAACTCTTTCCCGACTCTTGTTTAAGAAACTGGGCTCTTCTATCTCGGGCATTATTCTTTCCGTAAGTCCATGGTGAAGCAGAAATACTTATGATTTTTGCTGCGCCATTCTTGATGAGAATTTTGGTGATATTTTCTGCTTCGTTATTTCGCCGATAATCTTCGCACCATAAGCCATCCTCGCAAATTGTAAAACCAATGGGCACTTCTTCCCCTTTAACTTTGATGAGAAAAGGTTGTGTTAGTTCTTCCAGAGAGCTGGCAAAATCTTTTGCGACATCCTCAAGAGAAAAAAAATATCTTTCATCATCAAAGAAACGGTAATTAGGCAGTAATGTCTTAGGTTGAATTCCATGAGGAAGAAATGGTGTTTCTTTTAACCTAGAAACGGGCTTGCCATTCTGATAAACATAAACGGCATTGTATTTTCGTGATCGGCCATCTTTATTAGGATGAATTTTACAGTCTCCAACACGAAGATTAATTTCTTCTCGACTGTCAACATAAATATTGCCAAAAGCGACAGCGATTTCATCACTGCTTTTTCTTATTTCTTCATTAAAATCCATCAAATATTGACAGTGATCATCATCCGTCCATTTATCGTCAAGCAGGTAACCGCCCACACACATTTCTGGAAAGACGATTAAATCCACTTCCTGTTGTTTAGCTTTTCTAACCATAGAGATTATTGTTTCCAGATTCTTCCTGGGCTGTCCCGGCAGGACTTTCATTTGCGCCAATGCAGTTTTCATCTTTGGCATCTTCCCTCCCAAATAAGAGTAAGATTTGGAATTTGTTCATTTTTAATTATTGTGTTTTTTACACTTACCATATCCTGCAAAAAAGATAAAAATAGGGACAACGCTTTCAACCATTCTCGTAATCCAAATGTTTTTACTAAAAAGAAGAGTATTCTCATAGTATCTTTAGATGAATTGAAATTGATTTTTCTCATTTAGTTAGTGTAATGTTAACACTTATATATAAACATTTCTATAATATTTTGGATAATAAAACAATAAAAAATAAACACTAATGCTTACGGACAAAAGAAAAGAGCCTTGCCGGGCGGTGCGCTCCTTCCATTTTTGTTCTGCGGTTGTCTTTAAGAAAACCCAATTCCTGCATCTTCTTGCGAAAATTTCTTTTATCTAATTTTTTATTGAGGATAACTTCGTATGTTCTTTGCAATTCGCTCAATGTGAATTCTTCCGCCAGGAGCTGGAACGCAAAATCGCTTTCCAGCACTTTTTTTCGGAGGCGATGAACAGCGTACTCAATGATTTCTTTGTG